>JBFILX010000122.1:0-6816 GCA_041612035.1 Gemmatimonadales bacterium
CCAGGAGGGCGGCGTAGCGCTGGCGGGCCAGGTCGAGCCGGCCCGCCGCGAAGGCGGAATCGGCCTGAGCGAGGGTTGGTGACTGGGCCAGTGACGGCCCCGCCGCGCAGGAAGCCAGAAGCCCGGCCACGACCAGGGGTCGGCGGAGCATGGTCAGGCCTCGATGGCGCGCTCGGGTGGGCTTCGGCGGGGCCGGGTCACCACCGCCCGCGCCACCTGCACCGTGCCCAGCACCAGTCCGAGGGTGAGGAACCCGGCCAGGAAGGCCGCCCAGCGCACCACGTTGGCCGCGGAGCCGACGCCGGCGGACACCCCGCTGCCGGTCTGGGGGACGATGCCGGGGCCCAGCACCACGCCCAGCAGCCAGCCGGTGGCCCAGATGCCGGCCAGGATCCCCAGGGCGAGGGTGAGCTGGAACGCCACCTCGCGCCCCCGGAGCCCGTTCCGGCGGCCCGTCATCCAGCGCCAGCCGTTCCGGGCCGGGAGCACGATGGCCCCCAGCAGGTAGAAGAGTCCGCCGATCCCGGCGCCCGGAAGTCCCGCGGTCATCTCAGTGCCCCTTCAGGTAGACGTGGAACGACCGGCCTCGCACCAGCTCGAGCCAGGCGGCGCGGAGGAAGTGCACCGCGTTCAGGGTGCGGAGCACGAAGAAGGCGGGCAGGCTCGCCAGGGCCCGGCCCAGCTCGCCGCGCGGGATCGCCCCCGCCAGCACCGGGACCGCGATCGCCGGGACGTCGATCACGTAGCCCAGGAGCAGCCAGGGGTTGCCGGTTAGCAGGGCAGCCAGCGGCAGCAGGAGGAGGTAGATCAGGGCGGCCACGATCGCGTCCCAGAACGACACCGCCACCGCCGACCGGAGGAAAGGCACGTCCAGAATGCCGCGCCAGTGGAGCTGCACGTTCTGCACGAACCCGTGCGACCAGCGCCGCAACTGGGTGTTCATGAACCGGAGGTCGTGCGGCTCCAGCGGGTAGCAGATCGCCTCGGCCACGAAGCGCACCTTGGCGCCCCGCTGGTAGAAGGTCCAGGTGAGGTCCATGTCCTCGGCCAGGGTCCGGTCCGACCAGCCCCCGGCGGCGCGGAGGGCGTCGGTGCGGTACATGGAGAAGCAGCCCGACGAGATGAGCGGGGCGGCGTAATGGTCCTGGACCTGCTTGTAGAAGGTGAAGGCGAAGAGGTACTCGACGTACCGGCCCCGTTCCCACAGGGTCTCGACCCGGCGCGGCAGCACGGTTCCGCAGGCCGCGGCGACCTCGGGGTCGTCGAAGGCCGCGAGCAGCCGCTCGATGGCGTCGGGCGCGAGCACCGTGTCGGCGTCGATGGCGATGACCAGCTCGGTCCGGACCTGGTCGAGCGCAAAGCTCTGGGCCCCCGCCTTGGATCCCGTGTTGGCGGGGGGCCGGAGGACGGTGACGCCGAGCCCGCGCGCGACCTCGCCGGTCCCGTCGGTGGAGCCGTCGTCCACCACCACGATCTCCGCCGGGGTCACCGTCTGGGCCCGGAGGCTCAGGATCGTGTCGGCCAGCGTCTCCGCCTCGTTGTAGGCCGGGACGATGACCGTCACCGGCACGGTCCGGACCGGCGACGGGTGCGCCGTGCGGGCCTGGCGATGGGGCGCGCGGATCGGGGTGGTGCGCTGGGGCTGGAGGCTGGTCACCGTCGGCCGGGACAGGGTTCGAAGGTCGGGGACGTCCGCTGCCCCGGGTATCGCACGGGCCGTGCCGCCCGTTCCGGGCCGGTCCCGGCGGGCTCGGGGCGGGCCGGGGCCGAAAGCAACGACGGTAACCGGCGGATTGGCAAGCGGTTATGAATTGCGGAGGAACCCCCTGCCGTCGCCCGGAGGGGCGGCGTGGGCGGGCAGGGTGCGAGGCGGCCCGCAGCCCGCCGGGCCACGGGGCGCGCCGGATCGGCGGGTATATTCCCGCGCATGGCCGAGCGCACCTACCCCAATCTGACCGTTCTCACCCACCCCCTCATCCGTCACAAGCTCGCCCTGCTCCGCGACCGGGCCACGCCCACCCGCGATTTCCGCCAGCTGGTGAGCGAACTGGCGATGCTGATGACCTACGAGGTGACCCGCGACCTGCCGACCGAGGCGGTCGAGGTGGACACCCCCCTCGAGCGGACCACCTGTCACCGGGTCGCGGGGAAGAAGCTGGTCCTGATGCCGATCCTGCGGGCCGGCCTGGGGATGGTGGAGGGGATCTCCGCCCTCATCCCCTCGGCCCGGATCGGCCACATCGGGCTGTACCGGGACCACGAGACGCTGAAGCCGGTCAGCTACTACTTCAAGGCGCCCAGCGGGGAGGCCGATCGCGACTTCCTGGTGCTGGACCCGATGCTGGCCACCGGCGGGTCGGCGGTCGCCGCGGTGCAGCAGCTCAAGGACGTGGGCGCGGGGCGGGTCCGGCTGCTGTGCCTGGTGGCCGCGCCCGAGGGGGTCGAGGCAATGCTGCGCGGCCACCCCGAGGTGCCGGTCTACGCCGCGGCGCTCGACCGGGAGCTCAACGCCCAGGGCTACATCCTGCCCGGGCTGGGCGACGCCGGCGACCGCCTGTTCGGCACCCGATGAGCCCCCGGCTCACCTTCCACGGGGCGGCGGGCACCGTCACGGGCTCGCTGCACCTGCTGGAGGCGGCGGGCGCCACCGTCGCGCTCGACGCGGGGCTCTTCCAGGGCCGCCGGCACGAGGCCGCCGTGCTCAACCGCGACCTGCCGGTGGACCCGCGGCGGCTCGACGCCGTCATCCTGAGCCACGCCCACATCGACCACAGCGGCCGGCTGCCCCTGCTGGTGCGGCACGGCTTCCACGGCCCCATCTACGCCACCCCGGCCACCCGCGACCTCTGCGCCGTGATGCTGCCCGACTCGGCGCACATCCAGGAGAAGGACGCGGAATACCTGGCGCGGCGCGGCAGGAAGGGCCCCGACAGCGACCCGCTCTACACCATGAACGACGCCTACGCCGTGCAGGACCTCATGCTCGGCGTGCCCTACCACCGGGTGCAGCACGTCCGCCGGGACCTGAGTTTCGAGTTCACCGAGGCCGGCCACATCCTGGGGTCGGCTTCGGTGGACGTGCGGATCCAGGAGGGGGACGGCCACCGGCTGGTCTTTTCCGGAGATCTCGGGCGGCGGGGGCTCCCCATCATCCGCGACCCGGACCCCCCGTCGGGGCCGGTGGACACGCTCATCGTCGAGTGCACCTACGCCGACACCGACCACCCCTCGGTGGAGGGCTCCCGGGAGCGGCTGGGCGAACTGGTGCGCGAGGTGGCGGGCCGGGGCGGCAAGATCCTGATCCCGGCCTTCGCCCTGGGCCGCACCCAGGAGCTGGTCTACGCGCTGCACCAGCTCTACCGCGACGGCCGGATCCCCAGCATCCCCATCTACATCGACAGCCCGCTGGCCATCGACGCCACCGCGGTCTTCCGGATGCACCCCGAGGTGTTCGACCGGCGCGAGGTCCTGCTCGCGCAGACCTCGCGCGTCTTCGACTTCCCGCTGGTCCGCTACACCCGGGACGTGCAGGAATCGAAGGCGCTCAACACCCTGGAGGGCCCGGCGGTCATCATCGCGGCCTCGGGGATGGCGGAGAACGGGCGCATCCTGCACCACCTCGCCAACCACATCGGCAATCACCGGAACCTGGTGCTCTTCGTCGGGTACCAGGCGGAGCACACCCTGGGCCGCCGAATCCAGGAGGGCCAGGATCCCGTCAAGATCTTCGGGGAGATGCTCCCCCGCCGCGCCGCGGTGGAGACCCTGAGCGGCTACTCCGCCCACGCCGACCGGAACGGGCTCCGGGCCTGGGTGCGGGCCCTGGGCGGCCCGGTGCGCCGGGCCTTCGTGGTCCACGGCGAAGCCGGGCCGGCGTTCGCCATGGCCCGGTTGCTGCAGGAGGAAGGCGTGGAGGACGTGGTGGTGCCGAAACTGGGAGAGCGCTTCGACCTGTGACCCGGCTGCTGCAGGGACTGGGACGACTGGTGGCGGGCGGCGCCGTGGCCTACGGCGCCCTCGTCGTCTATGTGCTGGCCCTCGGGAGCCGCGACCAGCCGTTCCCGGCCGACGCCATCGTGGTGCTGGGCGCCGCGCAGTACAACGGCCGACCCTCCCAGGTGCTCAAGGCGCGACTCGACCACGCGCACGACCTGTTCACCGACGGGCTCGCCCCCCGGGTGCTGGTGACCGGCGGCCGCGCCGACGGCGACCGGATGAGCGAGGCCACGGTGGGCCGCCAGTACCTGGTGGGCCGGGGACTGCCCGACACGGCGGTGGTGGTGCTCCCGGTGGGCCGGAATTCCCGGGAATCGGTGGCGTCGGCCGCGGAGTGGCTGCGCGACCGGGGCCTCACCTCCGCGCTCCTCGTGAGCGATCCCTTCCACATGGCGCGCCTGCGGGCCGAGGCCAGGGGCCACGGCCTGGTCCCGTTCACCTCGCCGACCCGGACCAGCCCCATCTCCACCCGCACCGGGCAGGAGCTCCGGTACGTGGCGGCCGAGGCCCTCAAGCTGCCGATCGTCTGGATCACCCACCTGTTCGGACACTCCTGATGACCCTCCTCGCGTCGACCCGGCGCTACGCCGGCCGCCGGATCAGCCTCGACCTCGACACCGTGCGGTTCCCCGACGGCTCCACCGGGACGCTGGAGATGGTCCGCCACCCCGGGGCCGCCGCGGTGGTGCCGTTCCTGGACCCGCCCGGCGCCGCCGACCCGCGGGTCCTGCTCATCCGCCAGTTCCGGCACGCGGCCGACGGGGTGCTGTGGGAGGTCCCGGCCGGCACCCTCGACGCGGGCGAGGCGCCCGAGCGCTGCGCCCGGCGCGAGCTGCGCGAGGAGGCCGGCGTGGAGGCGAACGCCCTTCGGCACCTGACCACCGTCTTCACCACGCCCGGCTTCACCGACGAGCGGATCCACCTGTACGCCGCCACCGGGCTGCGCCGGGTGGGCGCCTCGCCCGAGCGGGACGAGTTCCTCGAGGTGCACGAGGTGCGCTGGTCGGCGGTCGGCCGGCTGATCGGGGGCGGCGAGGTGCGCGACGCCAAGTCGCTGGTCGCCCTCATGTACGTGCAGTGCTTCCTGCGCGGCCGCGATGCCCGCGGGGAGCGCGGCTGATAGAATTCGGGGATGGCCGCGCGTTCGTATACCGACTTCTGGTCCGCCCTCAAGCAGCAGACCCTGGCCCCGGCCTACTACTTCTTCGGCGCGGAGGACGTGCTGAAGGACGAGGCCCTCGCCGCCCTGCTCGACCAGGCCCTGGACCCGGGGCTCCGGGACTTCAACCTCGACACCCGCTCGGCCGCCACCCTGGCGCCGGAAGACGTCGAGGCCCTCTGCACCACCCTGCCCATGATGGCCGAGCGGCGCGTGGTGGTGGTGCGCGACGTGGAGAGCTGGAGCCGGAAGGCCCGCGCCAAGTCGTTCATGCTGGCCCAGCTGGAGCGGCCGTCCCCCGAGACCGTGGTGGTGCTGATCCAGGGGAGCGGCGAGCCCGACCCCGACACGGAGCTGGTGAAGCCGACCTTCGCCGTGGAGTTCGGGGCGATGCGCGCCGAGCACGCGCTCCGCTGGGTCGTCCGCCGGGCCGAGCACCTCGGGCTCACCCTGGAGCCCGAAGCGGCCCGGCTGCTGCTCGCGGCGGTGGACGGCGGGCTCGGGGCCGCCGCGTCGGAACTCGCCAAGCTGGCGGGCCTCGGCCTCGATCCGGTGACCGCGGAGGCGGTGGAGACCCTGCTCGGGGTCCGGCGCGGGGAAACCCAGTTCGACTGGCGGGACGCGGTGCTGGGCGACGAGCCGGCCCGCGCCGCCGCCATGCTCCCCCACCTGCTCGAGCAGCCCGGCATGTCGGGCGTGAAGCTCGTGACCCTGCTGGGGCAGGGCCTGGTCGGGGTGGGCCTGGCCCGCACCCTGTACGACCGCAGGCAGCGGGGCTCCACCCTGGAGCGCGGCGTGTTCGACGCCCTGCGCCGGATCCGTCTCTGGGGGATCGACTACAAGGCCAGCGCCCGGGCCTGGGCCGCCTGGGCCCCGGCCTGGCCCCGGCCCCGGCTGCAGGCGGCGCTGGCCGCCACCCTGGCCGCCGACCAGGCGCTCAAGAGCACCACCATCTCGGGCGAGGAGGGGATCGTCACCGACCTGGTGCTGCGCCTGGCGCTCGAGCAGCGGGAGGCCGCGTGATCCGCCGGCTCGCGCTCCTCGGCCTCCTCGCCGCCGCCCCCCTGTCGGCCCAAACCGATGCGCGGCTGGTCACGGCGATGACCCTTGCCCGCGAGGGCCTGGGCGATTCCGCCCGCGCGGTGGCGGGCCGGCTGCTGAATGTCACCGCCCCCGCCGACCCGCTTCACGCCGAGGCGCTGTACACCGTGGCGATGGTGTCCGCCACCGCCCAGGACAAGCGGCTCCACCTGCAGCGGCTGGCGGTGGAGTTCTCCCAGTCCGCCTGGGCCGACGACGCGCGGCTCGAACTGGCCCAGCTCGACTACGCCGAGCGGGACCCCGCCGGGACGGTGCGCCAGGTGGAGCGGTTGCTGGCCGACTACCCGCTGTCCCCGCTCCGGGCCGCGGCGGCGCTCTGGGGCGCCCGGGCCGCGCTCGACCGACGGGAGACCGCCCGCGCCTGCCAGTGGACCGCGCTGGGCCTGCAGGCGGTGGGAGACGACCTCGAACTCCGCCATCAGCTGGAGTACCAGCAGCAGCGCTGCGGCGCGCTCGCCCGCGGCGATACCGCGCCTCCCGTCGTGGTCACCCCGCCGCCACCGCCTTCGCCGGCGCCCGCCACCACGCGGCCTGCCCGGCAGTGGTTCATCCAGGCCGCG
>JBFILX010000123.1:0-6760 GCA_041612035.1 Gemmatimonadales bacterium
CCAGCGACTGACGACGGTCCCGGTGCACGAGCGGCTGAACCGGGCCTCCGAGGCGCAGCTCGCCGGCACCCCGAAAACGGACCGCTCCCTGGCGGCGTTCGTCGCGGCCCTCCCGGAGGTGCTCGCGGCCCGCGACTTCCGGACCGTGGTGGACGCCGTCGCCCGGGCCCGCCGCGCGGGGCGCGCGGTCGTGCTGCTGGTCGGGGGCCACGTGGTGAAGGTCGGGCTGGGACCCCTGGTGCGCACCTGGATCGAGCGCGGGGTGGTCACCCACCTGGCCATGAACGGGGCGGCCGCGATCCACGACTTCGAACTGGCCGCCTTCGGCGGCACCAGCGAGGACGTGCAGGCCGGGCTCGACGACGGGTCGTTCGGCATGGCCGACGAGACGGGCGCGGCGATGAACGCCGCCATGACCGCCGCGCATGCCGCCGGAGCGGGGCTGGGGGAAGGGCTGGCCGGGGCCCTGGCCCGCCGGAGTGACCTGGCCCTGTCCTCGGCCTCCCTCCTGCTGGCATGCCACGAGTGCCGCGTCCCGGTGACGGTCCATCCCGCCATCGGCGCCGACATCATCCACCAGCACCCCGCCGCCGACGGTGCCGCCATCGGGGCCGGCGCCCTGAAGGACTTCCACCGTCTCGCGGGCGGCCTCGAGGGGCTCGACGGCGGCGGGGTCGTGCTCAACTGGGGAAGCGCCGTGGTCCTGCCCGAGGTCTTCCTCAAGGCGCTCACCATCGCGCGGAACCTGGGCGACGGCCGGCCGCGGAACTTCCTGGCAGCGGACTTCGACATGATCCGGCACTACCGGCCGACGATGAACGTGGTGCGCCGCCCCACCCACGCCGGCGGCGTGGGCGTCCAGCTCACGGGGCACCACGAGATCATGCTTCCCCTGCTCATCTGGTCCGTGCTGGAGGCGCTCGATGCGGGCTAGCCTGGTCCTGCTCCTGGGCCTCGTCGCCTGCGGGGGCGGACCCGGCCCGCCGCCCGCGACCCCGCTCCCGCTGGTCACCCCGGACGAGCAGCTGGCCGACCTGCTGCAGGACGCCCTCGACGCGGACGCCCGGTTCGAGCCGGCGGAGCGGCTCTATAGCCAGGACGCGATCGTGGTGGCGAACGGCCTCGCCCGGTTCGCCCCGCCGCGCTACGCCGGCATCGAGCCTGGAGGCGCCGTGGCCATCGCCGCCAGCCGCCTCGAAGTGCGTGGCGGGATGGCGTGGGCCCGAGTAGAGTACCGATGGATGTCGACCGACGAGGGAAAGGTGCGGGAGGGCCAGGTCACCTTCGTGCTGGTGGCCGAACGGGACGGGGCGTGGCGCATCCGCCACGCCCACTCGTCCTCACCGGAAGGGTGAGGCCCCACTCAGCTGGGGATGAGGCCCCGGCCGGAGGGGTGAGGCCCCGCTCAGTGCTGGTTGCCCTTGATCGTGTCGCGGACCCTGTCGGCCGTCGAGGGCGCGAAGAGCCGCAGGATCAGGTAGAACACGAAGCCCAGGAAGGCGAGCCAGATCAGCGTGCCCAGAATGCCCCACACGAATCCGAGCAGTCGCAGCGCCATGATGACGACCGCTGCAAAGACGGCGTAGCCAGCCACGGTGCGGACCATTGCCTCACTCCTTCTGTTGAGGGACGCCCGGCGCCTGCCGCCGGCAGTCACGGGGATAGTACGGCCCATGTTTCAGAAAGTTTCGTTGGAGTCATAAGTGCCTGTCAATCCTGATGTTCTGGTCGTCGGAGGGGGGGTCATCGGCTCGGCCTGCGCCCGGGAGTTCGCCCGGGGCGGGATGAACGTGCTGGTGGTGGACCCGGGCGGCGCGCAGGGCCAGGGCTGGCAGGCGGCGGCGGGGCTGCTGTCGCCCCAGGTGGAGGCGGAATCGGCGGACCCGATGCTCGAACTGGGCCTCGCGGGTCGGGAGTACTACACCACGCAGGTGGAGGAGCTGGAGGCGTCGTCCGGCCTGAGCGTGGGACTCCTCCTGGGAGGGATCCTGAACCTGGCGTCGGACGACGCGGAGGCCGAACGGCTGCGCGCCCGGGTGGCGTGGCAGCGGCAGCACGGGCTCTACTGCGAATGGCTGGACGCCGACGAGGTGCGGACCCAGTGGCCCTGGCTCGGCGAGTGCGACGGGGCCCTCTTCGCGCCGAACGACGGCGCGCTCGACCCCTCGAAACTGGTCCAGGCCCTCATCCTCGACGGCAACCGGCTCGGCGTGCGCCGGGTGGAGGACCGGATCGAGCGGCTCGAGTTCGCGGGGGACCACGTGATCGGCGCGGTGGGGCGCGAGCGCTATCCCTCCGGGCGGGTGGTGCTGGCCGCGGGCGCCTGGTCCGGCCGGCTCGACGGGCTGCCCCGGCCGGTTTCGGTCGAGCCGGTCCGGGGGCAGATGCTGGCGCTGCAGCGACCCCGCTCGCTGCAGGATTTCATCGCCTTCGGTCAGCACCATTACGTGCTCACCCGCGGCGACGAGGTCCTGGCCGGGGCCACCATGGAGCACGCCGGCTTCGCGGCGGACGTCACCGAGGAGGGCCTCGCAGAGGTGAAGGCCGCGGCGGAGGCGATCTGCCCGGCGCTGGGGAGCATCCCGGTCGGACGCTCGTGGGCCGGGCTCCGGCCGGGCACCCCCGACGGCCTCCCCATCATCGGTCCCGAGCCGAGGGCGGAGGGGCTCTGGTACGCCACGGGGCATGGGCGGAACGGGGTGCTGCTCGCGGGGATCACGGCGGTGATTCTCCAGCAGATGATGGCCGGCGAGCCTCCGCTCGACGCGGTGCTGGCCTTCCGGCCCGAGCGGTTCTGGAGCCGCTGACCCGCCGGCGATGATGGCCTACGCCTCCCTCCGCCGGATCGCGGCGTTCGTCGCCGCGCTCGCCATCGGGCTCACCGCCACGCTCCCGGCGCAGTCCGCCCGCGACGCGGCACTCCGGGAACGCGCCGCCTATGCCGACTGGCTGATGACCGGCGCCACCTCGCCCTACGCCGTCCTGGTGCAGCGGCCGGTGGGCCCGGGCCTGACGCTGGGCCCGGCCGGGGCGCAGATCCCGCTGCCCGGCCTCTCGGCGGTCACGGTCACCGAGCGGAGAGGCGTTCCCTACCTTTCGGTCGGCGGGCTCGACCGGCCGATCGGACGGTTCCGTCCGGTGCCGGTGGAGGACTACCGCCTGATGGTCAGCGGTCGGGCGGGCCGGGCGATGCTGACGGTGTACGGCCCCGAGGCGCGCCGCGCCAAGCCGCCCGTCTACCACGACTACGACCCCGCGTTCGATCTCCCGGTGGTCCTGCGCCCGCCCGCGCGTCCGGCCACGAAGCGCCTGCTGGCCGCGGACGGCCTCGAAGTGGAAGCGGTGGACGCCGGAACGGTCGAGGCACGGTTCGAGGGATCCGTTACGACGCTGCAGGTGTTCCGCATTCCGGACCCCGCGGGGGAGGAATCCGAGCTGGAGATCTATTTCCGGGACCTCACCAACGACCTGCCGCCGGGTGAAGGGACCTATCCGGCCGGCCGCTTCGTCTCGCTCATCCCGCTGGGCGGGGCGCGGTACCGGCTCGACCTGAACCGGGCCCGGAATCCCTTCTGCGCCTACAACACCGCGTTCGCCTGCCCGCTCCCGTGGCGCGGAAACAGCCTGCCCGTGGCCGTCACCGCCGGCGAGCGCTACGCCGGCGGCGGCCTGGACCCGGCCCGATGACCGGCGCGCTGGTCCTCCTCGGGCAGCTCTCGGCCATCGCGGGCGGCGCCGACCTGGGCGGCGCCTGGCGCGGAGTCGTGGACCTGGCCGGCGGTCCGCTGCGGTTCGCGATGCAGTTCGAGGGCATGCCCGGCGCGTGGAGCGGCCGACTCTGCAACGGGCCCGCCTGCGATGCGTTCAGCGCCGTTACCGGTTCGGGAGACAGCCTGACGTTCGAGATGGCCGACTATGACGCCGCCATCACCGCCGTCGTGCGCGGGGACTCCCTGCTGGGCTACTACCGGAACGTCGGCAACCGGGGGCCCCGGGTGATCCCGTTCCGGGCCGACCGGGGGACGTGGCCCGTGGCACCCGCCGGCCCCCGGCTCGAAGGATCGTGGGACGCCACCTTCGACCACGGCACCCGCACCAGTCCGCGGGTCTTCAGGATCCGGAACGGCCCCACCGGCATCGAGGCCGCGTTCCTCGCCAACTCGGGCGGCTACGGCCTCTTCTGGGGAAGCGCCACCCCGTCGGACAGCTTCGACATCGGGCATTTCGACGGCGCCTTCGTCTACCGGCTGACCGGCCGGCTGGAGGGCGACACCCTGCGGGGCATCTTCCACGCCGGCCTCCGCACCCAGACGCCGTGGACCGCGGTGCGGAGCACGGGGCGTCCGCACCTGACGCCGCCGCTCGAAGTGACGCGGTTCGACACCACCGAGGCCTTCCGGTTCGCCTTCCCCGACCTCGAGGGCCGAGTGGTCACCGAGGCCGACCCGCGCTTCCGGGGCAAGGTGGTGATGGTGAACATCTTCGGCAGCTGGTGTCCGACCTGCCACGACGAGGCCCCGACCCTGGCGGCCCTCTACCGCGACTACCGCGGCCAGGGACTCGAGATCATCGGGCTCGCCTATGAGGTGACCGGGGACACCGCGATCGACAACCGCCAGGTGCGCCGGTTCCGGGACAAGTTCGGCATCGGGTGGACCCTGCTCCTGGCGGGCCTCAACGACACCGAGGCCACCCAGGCCACCCTGCCCCAGCTGCAGGGGTTCACCGCGTATCCCACCACCATCTTCCTGGGTCGGGACGGCCGGATCCGCCTGGTGCGGGCCGGGTTCCTGGGGCCCTCCGCCGGGCCGCTGCACGAACAGGAGGTGGCGGAGTACCGCACCACCATCGAGGCGCTGCTGGCCGAGCCCTGATCCGGGGCGGGCCGGGCCTCACGTCCCCTGGACCCGCGCCGTCACCAATCCGATCTCCCGCGACAGGCGTAGAGAAAGTGACAGCCCCCCCGGCGTCGCCGGACGGTGCTGGCACACCCTCACTCCGGGAGAACCACCGATGGCACCTCGTGCATTCCGATCCTGGCCGGCCGTCGCCGCCCTGCTGCTGGGGGGCGTCACCGCCGGCGCCGCCTGGCTGGCCGCGGCTGATCACCGGGACAGCGCGTTCCTGACCGCCAACCCCGGGCAGGACATCGCGGATGTCTATGCGTTTCGCAGCCCCAGCTCCCCCGGCAACCTCGTCCTCGCGATGACCGTCGCCGGGCTCCAGGCCCCGTCTGACCTGGGTACCGTCACGTTCCCCACGGGGGTCGTGTACCAGTGGAAGGTCGACACAAACGGCGACGCCATGGAGGACTACGTCATTCAGGCGTACGCGGTCGGGGCCGGCCGCAGTCAGGTCATCAAGTTCGTTGGCCCCGAACGACCGGCGGTCGCCGGGACCATCAACCGGCTCGTGATGGGCCCGGGGATCACGGTCCCCGCCAGCTATGACGCCCAGACGCGAATCCAGAGCCGAAACGGCATCAGCGTCTTCGCCGGGGTCCGGGACGACCCGTTCTTCTTCGATCTCGTCCAGTTCCAGGCGATTCTCGGCGGCACGGCGTCCGGATTCAGGGATCCGGGAGTGGACACCTTCGCGGGCACGAACGTGCTCGCTCTGGTCATCGAATTCCCGGTGGCGCTCCTGGGCGGGGCCACCTCGCTCGGCGTCTGGGGTACGGTCAACGTCCCCGCCAACTGATTCTCCACCTCCCAAATCCAAGGACACGACACCATGCAAACCTCCCGGCTACGCGTCGCGCTGGTCGCTCTCCTCGTCGGAGGACTCGCGGGCTGTTCGGACGAGCCCACCGGTCCCGGCGCGGACTTCGAGCGCGCGGCGCTGAACGGGCTCGACCTCATCCAGGTCGAGCGATTCGGCCTCCCGGCCATCGCCACCGTCTTCATCCCGACGGCCAAGAAGGACGTTTACAACCAGGGGGCGCCAGCAGCCGACGTGGCCACGTTCCGGTCCGACGTGCTCGCGGTGCTGGCCGCCTTCGGCGCGAACCCCGCGCTGGCCGATGCCCTGCTGCCGGACATCCAGCCCATCGACATGACCCAGGCCACCGGGTTCCTGAATGGCCGCCGGCTCCAGGACGACGTGATCACCGCAGAGCTTGGGCTGATCTTCGGCGCGAACGCCGCCCTGAACGACGACCACGTGGACGCCAACGATCGGGCATTCCTGCCGACGTTCCCCTATCTCGCCGGACCCCACCTGCCATGAGGGCCTCATGGCAGGTGGGACTCGCCGGTGTCGGGCTGGTCGCCGGCGGACTGTGGTTCGCCTTCGGGACCGCCGGGCGACCGGCCGGTCCCGACCCGGCGGACCCGACCCGGCTGACGGCCGGGATCGAGTTCTTCGAAGCCCGCTGGACCGCGGACGACCGGGACTACCTCGCAGGGCGCCAGCTGATCGGCCGGTATGTGACGCGCTTCGGACTTTCCGCCAATCTGGCCGACGTCGATCGGGCTGAATCGATCGCCCGACGGCTGACGGAGACGTCGCCGGAGCCGGCGAGCGCCTGGAGTGCGCTGTCGGGTCTGCTGCTGATGCAGCACCGGTTCGCCGACGCCGCCGCCGCCGCCGATTCCGCGCTCGTCCTGGCGCCGGACCACCATGAGGCGATCGGCGCGGCGGCCGATGCCGCCTTGGCCCGGGGCGAGTACCCGCGGGCCGAGGCGCTGCTGCGGCGCCTGCCGCCCGGTGCGGTGCCCACCCTCACCCGGTGGGCCAGTTTCCTCGATCTCGCCGGCCG
>JBFILX010000124.1:0-6746 GCA_041612035.1 Gemmatimonadales bacterium
CTCGACGTCGGCCATGAGGGCCCCGCCGGCCTTGCCCAGGCTCATGAACACCTCGAAGGGCTGGCCCTTGTCGTCCTCGGTGACGGTGACGTAGAGGGTGCCGAGCGGGGTCTCGATCCGCCGGGTGGTGCCGCGCAGCAGCTCGGGCCGCGAGCGCTTCTGGCGCCGCTGCAGGTTCTCCGACTCGAGCTCGTGCACCAGCTTGCGCAGCCGCTCGTTCTCGGCGTGCAGTTCGGCCAGCTCGCCGTGCAGGTCGGCCGCCGCCGGGGCCGCCGCCGCCGCCCCCGCCTGTACCACGGCACCCAGGTCGTCGCGGGCCTCGGCCCGGCCGGTGGTCACGGCCTGCTCCTGCACCTTCCTGGCGGTGGTCCCGGTGGAGAGCACCTGCATGTCGCGGCTGCCGTCGCGGTAGACGGTCACCCCCTTGCAGCCCAGGGCGTAGGCCAGCCGGTAGATCTCCTCCACGTCACGCTCGGTGGCGGCGTTGGCGAAGTTCACCGTCTTCGAGATGGCGGAGTCGTTGGCCGCCTGGAACGCGGCCTGCATCCGCACGTGGGCCTCGGGCGAGATCTCGTTGGCGGTCACGAACACCCGCTGCCA
The DNA here is from genome assembly GCA_041612035.1 of Gemmatimonadales bacterium. Taxonomy (GTDB): domain Bacteria; phylum Gemmatimonadota; class Gemmatimonadetes; order Gemmatimonadales; family GWC2-71-9; genus SZUA-320. The sequence goes on from JBFILX010000124.1 coordinate 601, forward strand.
CCGCTCGGGCACCTCGGGCATCCGGATGTGGCCCGCCTCCGCGATGGCCTGCATCAGGGCGTCGCTGTACCAGCCCTCCTCGCGGGCGAGGCGCACGAAGTCCTCGTTCACGTCGGGCATCAGCACGCCGGCCTGGTTCCGCATGAAGGCCACGGCGAAGAGCGGCTCGATCCCCGAGCTGCAGCCCGCGATGATCGATATGGTGCCGGTGGGCGCCACCGTGGTGACGTTGCAGTTGCGGAGCCGGCGCATCGGGCGCACCCGGTCGCCCGCGGCGTCCCGGGCGCAGGTGGCGTCGGGCCCCCAGATGCTCCGCTCCCACTCGGGGAAGACCCCCCGGATCTCGGCCAGCCGCTCCGATTCGTTCTTGGCCTCGTCGTCCACGAACTTCTGGATCCGGGTCCCCAGCTCCACCGCCTCCGGGCTGTCGTAGGGGATGCCCAGCCGGATGAACAGGTCGGCCAGCCCCATCACCCCGAGCCCGATGCGGCGGATCCGCTTGGCCAGATCGGTGATCTCCGGCAGCGGGTAGTGGTTGGCGTCGATCACGTTCTCCAGGAAGTGGGTGCAGAGGTGCACCACCCGCCGGAGATGGGCCCAGTCGATCTGCCCGTTGACCACGAACTCGCCCAGGTTGATCGAGCCCAGGTTGCAGACGTCGTAGGGGAGCAGCGGCTGTTCGCCGCAGGGGTTGGTGGCCTCGTAGCTCCCCAGGTGCGGCACCGGGTTGTAGTGGTTGGCCCGGTCGATGAAGAACACCCCCGGCTCGCCGGTGCGCCAGGCGCCGGCGATGATCTTCTGCCAGACCTCGCGCGCACGGAGCCGCCCCGCGACCCGGCGGGTGGCCGGGTGGATCAGGTCGTACTCGCCGTCGGTCTCCACCGCCTGCATGAACGCGTCGGTGACCGCCACCGAGATGTTGAAGTTGGTGATCTTGGTGGTGTCGTCCTTGCAGGCGATGAAGTCGAGGATGTCGGGGTGGTCCACCCGCAGAATCCCCATGTTGGCGCCGCGCCGGGTGCCCCCCTGCTTGACCACGTCGGTGGACGCGTCGTAGAGCGACATGAAGGAGACCGGCCCGGAGGCCACGCCCATGGTGCTCCGCACGATGTCGTTCTTGGGCCGCAGGCTGCTGAAGCCGAACCCGGTCCCGCCTCCCGACTGGTGCACCAGGGCCATGGCCCGGAGGGTGTCGTAGATGCCGCTCCGGCCGTTGGAGAGGGTGTCCTCCACCGGCAGGACGAAGCAGGCCGAGAGCTGGCCCAGGGGCCGGCCCGCGTTCATCAGGGTGGGCGAGTTGGGCATGAACAGCCGCCGCCCCATCACGTCGTAGAACGCCTCGGCCAGCGCCTCGACCGCCCCCTCCGACGCCCCGTAGCTCCGGTCGGGCTCGGCGATGGTCCGCGCCACACGCCAGAACAGATCGGTGGCCTGCTCCGCCGGCTGGCCCTGCTCGTCCTTGATGAGGTACCGCTTCTCGAGGACGGTCATGGCGTTGGGGGACAGGCGCAACGGGCTGCGCGGCGCGGCAGCGGCCATGGGACGACTCCTTGCCAGTTCGGGGCGAGGTGATTGTCAGCGAGAACCGACCCGTCGCGCGGAACCCGGGGGACCGACAGGGTCGGGCCGGCGTCTCGTGCGGGGGAGGGTGAAGCTAGGCAGACGACCCACCCGCGGGCAATACGGCGGCGAGCGCACGCATGACGCGCCGCGCCGGTTTGCACATCACAAATCTGCTCTGGGGAAGGGGCCCGGTCCAGTGACCGGGATCACGGCGGGGGCCGCGGGTTGCCGATCGCTAACGCGCGACCGCGAACTCCCGCCAGCGGCGCACCAGGGTGCCGTCGCCCCCGCGCACCGTCAGCTCGAGCCGGTAGATGCCGGGCTTGAGCCGGCGCACCTGCAGGTCGTGCCGCATGACCTCGGCGTCGGTCGCCATCACCTGGCGCCAGCTCTCGCTGTAGGCCACGCCCGGCTCGTCGTCGGTCCGGATGACGGTGATCTGGCAGGTGACCTCCGCCCCGGCCCGGCCCAGCACCTCGTACGCCAGCCCCACGCGCTGCTCGCGGTCCACGGCCCCCACCGGATCGAGGGCGACGGGGGTGCCGGCCACCGGCACCGCCCAGGGACCGCCCACCGCGCCGATCGTGAGATCGCTCACCGACCACGCGCCGGCCGCGGGAGACCCCACCTCGAGTGACCGCGACGGGAGCAGCGCCCCGCCGCCCTCGCCGTCCTCGACCGCCACCCGGACCCGCAGCCGGCCCTCGGGGACCGGGAGCGACACGACGCCGGCCAGCCAGCGCTCCCCGCGGTAGGTCACCGCCACCGGCCGGACCACCGTGTCGGCCGAGGCCGCCTTGCGCCCCTCGGGGTCGAGCGCCACCAGCCGGAGCCGCAGCGGGAAGGCGATCCCCTCCCCCAGCCAGACCGAGCCCAGGGTCGGGAAGGAGACCCCCACCGCCAGGTGGGCCAGGGCACGGCCCGACTCGCCCGGCTCCCGACCCACCACGGCCAGGTCGGTCGTCGCGGTCAGCCGTCGGGCGTAGGGGGGACGGTGGCTGTCGGTGGACAGCGCGCGGGTCAGGCTCGCCCGGCTCATCGCCCGTTCCGCCACCCGCAGCTCGCGCTCCCCGCCGGCGGAGCGGACCCGGTCGCCGCGGTAGAGGGGCGAGAGCCCCGCCCGGCTGCGGAGCAGCAGCTCCTCCTCGCGGTCCACGGTCAGGGTCACCTGCGGTTCGACCCCCGCCCCGCCCCGCGCATCCAGGTCGAACAGGCTCTCCACCAGGTGGTAGTCGTCGGGGCCATGCCGGGCCTGGAAATGCAGCACCAGATCGCCGTCCGCGCGGACGTAGCGCCACGACTCGTTCGGCTCGTAGCCCAGCGTGTTCAGCTCCGCCCGGTCGTCGGGCTCGCCGTGCCGGACGTAGACCCGGCCCCGGTCGTCCACCTGCTCGTGCGGGGCCACCGTGGCGATGACGTCGCGCGATCGCACGGGCAGGTAGCGGGGAAAACGCTGCCGGGCCTCGTACAGCCGCCGGTAGTGTTCCCGCAGGCGGGTGCCTTCGGCGAGGAACTCCGCCTCGTCCCGCGCGGACCAGAACCGTCGCAGGAACTCGGCCCGGGCCGGCCCGCGCCGCTCGTCGAAGGCACGGAGTTCCTGCTCGGAGGCGATGGTCGCGAGGTCGGCGCGGAAGCCCAGGACGGCGGAGCGGTCGTCGAGGGCCGCGGCCTCGAAGTAGGGCACGGTCCCGTCCGCCTGACCCAGCATGAGCCGGGTGCGGGCGATCTCGAGCAGCGCCACGCTCCGGTTTCGTCCGGGGGCCACCAGGAGCGCCTCGAAGGCCCGGAGTGCCGCCGAGGGCTCGCCGAACTCGCGCTCCAGCTGGCCGTGGGCCTGGAGCACGCCCGGGTCGCGGGGGAGCCGGACCGCCGCCCGGCGCAGTCCCTCGAGCGCCAGGTGGCTGCGGGCGGCCTGCCGCGCCAGGCGACCGAAGTGGGCCTCGTCCACCAGCCGCGGGGCGAAGCCGGGGTCGGCCGCCACGGCGCCCGCGAAGGCATCGGCCGCGCGCTCGAAGGCGCTGCCGGGATTGAGCCCCGCCCGGGCCGCCAGGCCCGTGGCCCGCCGACTCAGTCCCAGCTCCGCCAGGCCGAGCCCGTACCAGCCGTAGGGCCAGCCGGGCCGCAGCCGGGTCACGGTCTGGAACTCCATCGCGGCGTCCTCGAACCAGCGCGCGGAGACGACCTCCCCCAGCCGCATCGCCACGAAGCCCAGCCGCAGCCGCTCCCAGGCATCGGTCCGGTCCCGCCGGACGGTGCGCATGAGGCCGGTCTCCAGGCGCGCGAGGGCGGTCGAGTCGGCGGCGTGGTCGAGCGAGTCGCGGAACGCCTCGAGGACCGTCCGCTGGCCCGAGGTCTGGGCCTGCACCGGTGCGGGCGGTGCCAGGACGAGGGCCGCGAAGGCCCCCACCCCACCCCACCGGAGGCCGCGAGCGAAGGGGATGCTCATCATGGAAGTGGACGTTCCTGGGCGTTCCACCCTCACAGCCCCCCCTCCCTTCCGGCCGGGCCCCGCGCCACCTCCCGCAGGAACGCCTGGATCCCCTCGAACACCGCCTCGGCGTAGGCGCGCCGGCCCGGGGGCGAGGCCAGCGCCGCCTCGTGTTCGGGGAGCATCATGAACATCCCCTCGGTGAGGATGGAGGGCATCCAGGTCCCGCGGACCAGCGCCAGGTCGCCCCGCGCCACGCCCAGGTCGCGCAGGCCCGTCCGGCGGACCAGCGCCGCCTGCACCGCGCGCGCCAGCGACAGGCTGCGCGGGTGGAAGTAGAAGACGCTGCTCCCGCTGTTGCCGAACGGGTTCACGCCGTCGGGCAGCGCGTTGTTGTGGATCGAGACGAGCAGGTCGGCGTCGAGCGTGTCGGCCAGTCGTACCCGGGGCCACAGCTCGAGCGACTCGCCCGGCCCCCGGGTGAGGACCACGACGGCGCCCGCGCGCGCGAGCAGCGCCTGCAGCTCCTCCGCGATCCCGTAGTTGGCCTCCGCCTCGGTGAGCCCGCCGGGCCCGGTGGCCCCCCCCGGCGGGTGGCCGGGGTCCACCACGATCAGGCGCCCGCGGAGGGGACGGCTCTCGTCCACGTCGGGGGCGGCCCGCAGGTCGATCAGCAGGTCGGAGCGCTCCCAGCGCACCCGGTATCCCCAGAGCGGCCTGGCCAGCGCGAGACGGAACTCCGCTTCGTCGCGCGACGCCTGGCGCCAGGTGACCGGACGCAGCAGCCCGGGGGTCTCGCCGTAGCGGATCCAGTTCGGGTCGGCGGCGGCGCCATACAGGGTCAGGACGAGACCGTCCTCGTCCTCGTCCACCCGGTAGGGGATCACCGCGGAGACGGGGATCCGGACCTGCACCCGCCCGGGGCGGGCGGTGGCCGTGAGCGAGCCCACCACCGCCCGCCCGGCCGCGGCGCCCGGACCGAGCCCCACCGCCTCCGCCGCCGCGACCCAGGCCTCGTTCCGCTCGGAGAGGCGGAGCCGGAGGTCGCCGTTCACGCGGCCCGCCACCGCGGCACGGGTCCCGTTCGGAAAGAACCAGTGGTAGGTCCCGCCGGGCAGCGCCCGCCCCACCGTGATGCCGTCAGTGCGCCCGGTGCGCTCCCGGTCGTCGTCGAGCAGGGCGGCGGGCGGCGGGTCGGAAAGGAGGGTGACCCACAGCGGCCAGCGGACCCGGACGGTGTCGCCCCCCAGCACCGCCTCCAGCGTGGCCTCCGGGGTCGCGGGGTCGCGCGGCGAGCCGAACGGCGAGCCCAGGTCGGGCCCCAGGCGCATCCCGCGGAGGGCGCCCGCGTACCGATCGCGCCGCGGCGGACGCGCCAGGTTGGCCGTGTCGCGGTCGAAGGCGCGGAGCCCTTCGTCCACCGGCCCCCAGTCGGGCACGGCCGACAGGGGGACCACCCCGCCGCCGGGGAGGAGCAGGCGCACCGAGGCGCCCTCGGTGGCCCGCACCGCGATCGGGAGCGGCTCGTCGGGCGGCCACCAGACGAGGCCCCGAGGGGTGAACGAGGTGGTGTCCACCCAGAGCCGGCCCCGCGGAGTGAAACGGGGCGCGCGCTGCACCTCGTGGGTCGCCCGGATCAGTTCCTCGCCCCGCCGCGCCTCCAGCTCGAACCGCATCGCGGGGCCCTCGGGGAACCGGACCCAGGCGAGCCAGGTGCCGTTGGGCCAGACCCGGACCGGCTGCCCGTTGATGGCCAGCGACGCCCGCCCGCTCCCCACGGAGCCGAAGAGGAAGCTGGAATCGCGCACCGACACCACCGCTCGCGCCGGCGGATAGACCACCCGGATCGCGAGGGGACCGTCCACCGCCGGCACCGGGGGCAGGCGGGAGGGCTCCACTTCGAGGGCCGGGGGCAGCGGGCGGGCGGGCTCGAGGCCGGGGATCGGCTCGGGCGCGGGTCGCTCGGCCGGCGGTGCGGCCGAACGGGCGCAGGCAATGGCCAGGACGGTGACGCAGGAGAGGGTCGCGGCGGCGCGCATCGCGAGCAAGCTACCATCGCGGGCCGGGGGGGCGGCAGTTTTCGTTGACCGCCCTCCTCCACATTCCTACAATTCGGCCAGATGAACGGCCCGCCGTCTTCCGTTCCCCCGGCCGC
>JBFILX010000125.1:0-6645 GCA_041612035.1 Gemmatimonadales bacterium
CGGGCCGACGGGGATGGGTCGGAGGAGGTCCGCAGCGTGCTGGTCCGCCGGGTGCGGGTGGCCCCCGGCGCGGAACTGGCCCTGGACGCCACCCATCCCCTCTTCCGCCATGTGGGCACCGACGGCACCGTGGCCCGCGACGTGGCCGAGGCCCTCGACGCGCTGGTGGGTCGGCTGGACGGCTGATCAGCCCGGGGAGGTCTCCTCCCGCCCGTCCCCCAGAATCTCGCTCACCACCGTGGCCGGATCGAACGGCATCGCCAGGACCAGATCGGCCCCGGCGGCGCGGGCCCGCACGGCGTACTCGTCGCCCAGGACCACGAGGGTGTAGGTGCGGTCGGCGGCCGGGGTGAACCCGCCCAGCGGGGCGGCCAGGTCGGCGCCCGCGGTCAGCACCACCAGCGACACGTCCACCTTGGCGGCGGCGTCCTGCGCGTCGGCGGGCGAGGGGCTCCGCTCCACTTCGAACCCCGCCGCCCGGAGCAGCAGCGCGAGCACCCGCCCGGCGCGGGCGTCGGCGACCTGCAGCACCGCGCGGCCCCGGTACTCCGCGTCCTCGGCCGCTCCCCCCTCGAGGTCGATCATCTGGACCCCGCCCAGGTACTCGGTGGACTGGGCCCGGCGCAGTTCGCTGGCGCGCCGGATGGTGTCGCGCATCCGGAGGAGGGCGGTCTTGGCGAGCTCGAGCCCGGTGCGGTGCTGCTCCGGCAGGGCCGGGTCGCCGAGCGCCAGGTCCACCTCGGCCAGGGCCGCCATGAGGGGGTTGTTGAGCTCGTGGTGGAGGGTGACCGACATCTCGCCGGCCGCGGCCTGACGTTCGGAACGGATCAGGTCCTCTTCCGCCTCCCGCAGGGCCTGGTACAGCGCCCGGTTCCGGCGGACCCGCTCCATGATGCGCGGCAGCAGCTCGGGAAGGGTGTGGTCCTTGGTGAGATAGTCGTCCGCCCCGGCGCGGAGCGCGGTGGCCGCGAGCGACTCGTTGCCGTGCCCGGTGATGACCACCACGCTGGGCGGGTTGGCGCGGTCGAGCAGCTCGGGGAGCAGGTCGAGGCCCCGGCCGTCGGGCAGCTGCTGGTCGAGCAGGATGATCTCCGCCCGGTCGGCGGCCGCCAGGGCCTGTTCCCCGCTCCACACGTTCTCCACCGACCGGTAGCCGTCCAGCTCCAGCAGATGGCGCAGCAGGCGGGCCATCGAGGCGTCGTCCTCGACCACGACCACCCGGACGTCGGCGCGTTCGGTCACCGGGTCACCGCGCCGGGCCCGTCACCGCCCGTGACCCGGGCCAGGGCCCGGACCACGGCGGGCTCCACCACGGTGCCCGCCAGGTCGTTCATCCGGCGCACCGCCTCGACCGGCGTCATCCGCGCCTGGTAGGGGCGGGAGGTGGTGAGCGCGTCGAACACCTCCACCGCGGCGAGGATCCGGGCGCCCACCGGAATCGCCTCGCCGGCGAGCCCGTCGGGGTAGCCGGTGCCGTCCCACCGCTCGTGGTGTCCGCGGACGAAGGCGATGACCTCGCCCAGGTGCGACAGTGGCGCCAGGATCTGGGCCCCGATGGCGGGGTGCGCGCGGATGTGGTCGAACTCCTCGTTGCTGAGCGCGCCCTCCTTGTTGAGGATGGCGTCGGGCACGCCGATCTTGCCGATGTCGTGCAGCCGGCCCGCCATGCGCACCGCCGCCGCCCCGTCGGGGTCGAGCCCGTACGCCTCGGCCACCCGGCCCGCCAGGTCGGCCACCCGGGCGGAGTGGCCCCGGAGGTGCCGGTCCTTGGCCTCGAGCGCGTTCACCAGGGTCTCCAGCGTGGCGATGGTGTGCCGCCGCAGCAGCTCCCGCTCCTCGTGCAGCTCGGCGGTCCGCCGGGCCACTTCCTCCGTCAGCCACTGGTTGATCTGCCGGCTCTCGTCGGTGGCCTCGCGCCGGCGCAGGGCCCGGCGCACCGCGCCCAGGACGTCCTGCAGGTCCACCGGCTTGACCAGGTAGTCCAGGGCGCCGAGTTCGAGGCAGCGGGCGGCCGTGGCGGCATCGGCCACCGCGGTGAGCATCACGATCGCCGTGGCGGGGCTCCGCTGCAGCAGGCGGGGGATGAGGTCGGTGCCCTGGCCGTCGGGCAGCCGGATGTCGAGCACCACGCACCCGACCTGGTGGGCGGCGATGGCGTCGAGGGCCTCCGCGGCGGTCGCCGCGGTGTGCACCTCCAGCCGCTCCTGGATCAGGAAACGGCTCAGGGCGTGACGGATGGCCTCGTCGTCGTCCACCACCAGCACGGCGCTCCGGACCCGGTCGAGCTCGCGCAGGGGGCCGGCGGGGGTTGTCCCGGTCACCGGTCAGCCGACGAAATCGACCACGACCCGGGCGGGGAGGAGTCCCGCGTCCGCGGCCCGGTCGAGCAGGTGCTGGACCGCCCGCCGGCCCACCGGGCCGTAGTCCACGGTCCACTGGTTCACGTACATCCCCACGAACTCGTCGGCCGTGTCGGGGTCGAGCCCGCGGGCGTACTGCATCGCGTGGGCCAGCGCGGGAGCGCGGTGGGCCAGGGCGTACTCGATGCTGGCGCGGACGTCCCGGGCCACCTGGGCCACCACCTCGGGTCCCAGGTCACGCCGCACCACGTTGCCGCCCAGGGGGAGCGGGAGCCCGGTCTCCGCCTTCCACCACGCGCCCAGGTCTTCCCAGAGGGAGAGGCCGTCGTCGGCGTAGGTGAGCTGGCCTTCGTGGATCAGGAGGCCCACCTCGGCCTCGCCGTCGAGCACCGCCCGTTCGATCCGGTCGAAGGGCATGACCACCGGCTCGATCGCGGGCTGGTACAGCCGGAGCGCCAGGAAGGCGGTGGTGAGGAGCCCGGGGACCGCCACCGCCCGCCCCGCCAGCGCGGCGCGCGGGTCGGCGGGTCGCGCCGTGCGCGACACCAGGCGGGGCCCGTATCCGTCACCCATGGACGACCCCGAGCCCAGCAGGGCGTAGTCCGCCGCCAGGTGCGCGTAGGCGTGGATGCTGACCGCGGAGACCTCGAGCTCGCGGTGCCGGGCCCGGTGGTTCAGGGTCTCGATGTCGCACAACTCGTGGACGTAGGTGAACGGGGTGTCGATGAGCCCCTCGGAGAGGGCGTAGAACATGAACGCATCGTCCGAGTCGGGGCTGTGGGCCACCTGGATCGTGCGCGTCACGGGGCCCCCCGGGCGGCCAGGGCGGCGCGACGGAACTCCTGCAGCACCGTCGGGTGGTCGAGATAGCCGGTCCGCGGCCGCGCCTGCTCGGCGTCCCACGCCGCCAGGAAGTCGGCCCGGGCGCGGGCCAGGGCCGCCCGGTCGCCGGTCAGCTCGGCCACGGTGCCGCGGATCAGGTGGCCGAACAGGTGCCCGGGCTCGGCCCCCAGGATCGAGTCGGCGAGCGCGAGCGCGGGGGCATAGCGGCCGAGCTGGACGAGCAGGACGGCGGCGTGGTACCGGGCGTCGCCGTCGAGCGCGTCGAGCTGGGCGTAGGCCTCGAGCCCGTGCTGGCTCATCATCACCATCATGCCGGTGTCGCCGGCCTCGGCCGCGGTCATGGCCCGGTCGAAGAGCCGGTCGAACTGCTCCCGCGGCGTCATCGCGCTGATGTCGGGCGCCCGGACGGGCAGCCCCGAGGGGTCGGCGCCGCCGGCGGCGGCACTGCCCATCGCCGGGAGCGGGGCCGGCCTCTCGCCCCGCACCAGCACGACGCCGAGGGCCACCACGGCGAGCACCAGCACGGCGGTGACGCCCCAGACCCACCGCTCCCGCCGGGCCGCGCCCCCCGAGGCGCCGCACACGTGGCAGAAGCGGGCCCCCGGGGTGAGCGGGCTCCCGCACGCGGCACAGTCGGGACCCCGGGACGGAGGGACGGCGGGCGTGGTCATGAGTCGCCGGGCAAGATAACCGGGTCCGCCCGCGGTTCGGGGCCTGTCACGGGCCCGCCACGCTGGCGGGGCGGGCCGGTTCCGGCTACTCTGTACGGGACCGCCGATGACGACCGATACCTCCCGACCGACGGCTTCCGAGGCCCCGACCGGCCGCCACATGGGCGACCTGTCACGCGGGGGAACCAACTGGCGGGTGCTGCTCGAGACCCGGCCCCACGGCGAGCTGGTGCGGGGCCGGGTGCATTTCGTGTCCGACGAGGGCGCCCGGAGTTCCACCTGGATCTTCCTCGAATGGAGCGAACAGGAAACCACCAACCGCTTCAACGAGTTCAGCCCCATCGAGCTCTGGAAGATCCTGGAAAGCCTGTCCTGACCCCTCCCCGCGATGCGCCGCGGCCGCGCGCCGCGGCGGTCCGCCCGCTGGTCCTCGCGTTCCCGCTGCTCGCCGCCCTGCCGGGCATGGCCCGGGCCCAGCTCGACACGGCCCGCATCGCGGTGCCGCCGGTCATCGAGGCCATCCAGTTCGAGCGGCACAACGTCTTCCGCGAGTCGGAGGCCCGGGGCTTCGTGCCCCGCCTGATCAACCGGCTGCACGTCCGGACCCAGCCCGGGGTGATCGAACGGGAGGTCCTGTTCGCCGTGGGCGAGCGGTACGACTCGGCCGCGGTGACCGAGACCGAGCGGAACCTCCGGAGCCTGCGGATCTTCTCCGAGGTCTCGGTCGACACGGTGCACACCGAGGCCGGGCTCGTGGTGCGGGTGGTGACCCAGGACGGCTGGAGCACCAAGCCCGAATTCACCTTCCGCACCACGGGCGGCCAGATCGCCTACCGGCTCTCGCTGTTCGAGGAGAACCTGCTGGGCACGGCGTCACGGCTCTCGGTGAGCTACACCAAGGACCCCGACCGCACCGCCACCCTGTTCGGGTTCCGGCAGCCCCGGCTGGTGGCGGGCCGGATCGGGCTCGGCGTGTTCTACGACGACCGGTCGGACGGGTATCTCTTCTCGGGCCAGATCGTGAAGCCCTACGTGTCGCTCGAGTCGCGGAACGCCTGGGGCGGGACGGTGGAGACCCGGGACGAGCGGATCCTCCGGTATTTCGAAGGCGAGACGGTGGCGTCGGACACCGTGCGTCGGCTGCTCGACGGGGTGGGCGTGGGCTACGGGTGGGCCCTGCGGGCCGACCGGCGCGGGTACCTGCGGCTGGGGCTCGCGGGCCGGATCTGGCAGGACGACTTCCTGCGGCGCGACTCGGTCATCGAGGGGTCGCGGGTCGCGTACGGCGCGCTCACCGGGACCCTGGAGTGGCGGCACGCCCGCTACGTGCTCACCCGCGGCTTCCGGGCCAACCGCGAGGAGGACGTGGACCTGAGCACCACCGTGCGGGGCGGGCTGGCGCTCACGCCCGCCGCCTTCGGGTACGAACGGAACGGCGTCGTGCCGAGCCTGGTGGCGCGGACCGGCGGGATCATGGGGCGGAAGGCGTTCGCCTACATCGACCTCATCGCCCACGGGCGCTTCACCGGGGCGGGGCTCGACTCCGGCATGGTGCAGACCGGCGCCACGGTGGTGGTGCTGCCCGCTCCCTCCCATGCGGCGGTCGTCCACGCCTGGGGCGGATGGCTCCACAACCCCCGCCCGGGCGGGGAGTTCGACCTGGGGCTCGGGGTGGGGCCGCGCGGCTACCGGCTCCACTCCTTCTCGGGCGACCGCGGGCTCTTCACCACCGCCGAGTACCGCTACATGCTGGCGGAAGACTTCGCCCAGCTGGTGGACGTGGGCGTAGCGGCGTTCGTGGACTACGGCGGGGCCTGGTACAGCGGCTCGCGCCGCCGGCTGGGCTGGGACTACGGGGTCGGGCTCCGGGTGGGCACCAGCCGCTCGACCGACCTGCTGCTCAACCGCATCGACCTGGTCCGCCGGGTGGGGAGCGACCGGGAACCGGGCGGCTGGGTGCTGGTGATCGGGAAAGGGCTCGTCTTCTCCACCACCGGGCTGTTCAACCGGTAGCGCCCTAGAGGATCCGCAGCCCGAAGGCGCTGGTCACCAGGTGGACGCACAGCTCCGCGGTGCGGTTGTGGTCGTCGAGCACCGGGTTGATCTCCACCAGGTCCATCCCCACCATCCGCCCGGTGTCGGCGATCATCTCCATGGCCAGGTGCGCTTCCCGGAAGGTGGCGCCGCCGCGCACCGGGGTGCCCACCCCGGGGGCCTCGCGCGGGTCCACCCAGTCGGCGTCGCAGGAGACGTGGAAACCCGCCGTCCCGTCGCCGGCCCGCGCGAGCGCATCGGCCATGACGGCCCGGAGCCCGCGCTCGTCGATGTCCCGCATGGTGAACACCCGGAGGCCCCACTGCCGGGCGAGCTCCCGCTCGGCGGGGTCGAGGTCGCGGGCCCCGACGATGGCGACGTTGCCGGGCCGCACCGCCGGTCCGGGCCGGGCGATCCCGGCCAGGCGGGGGTCGCCGTGGCCCAGCAGGTGGGCCACCGGCATGCCGTGCACGTTCCCCGTCAGCGAGGTCTCGGGCAGGTTCAGGTCGCCGTGGGCATCGAGCCAGACGAGCCCGATCCGCTCGCCCCGCTCGGCGAACGCGGTCGCCACCCCCGCCACCGAGCCCGCCGCGAGCGAGTGGTCCCCGCCCAGGACCAGCGGCGCCGCCCCCTCCCGCACGGCCCGGGCGGTGTGCTCCGCCAGCCGGACGCAGACCTCCGCGATGGCGGGGAGCAGGTCGATGGCGTGCCGGACGTCGGGCACCGAATCCCGGTCC
>JBFILX010000126.1:0-6625 GCA_041612035.1 Gemmatimonadales bacterium
ACGGGCGGCGGCGGCAGCGAGACGGCCGACCGGTCGGAGGAGCTGAGCCCCGCGGTGCGGCGGCTGGTCGCCGAGCACGGGCTCGATCCCGCGGCCATCGCGGGCACCGGCCGCGGGGGCCGGATCACGGTGTCCGACGTGGAGGCCCACCTCGCCGGCAGCGCGAAGCCCGCGGCGGCAGGGGGGCCGGCGGGCCGGCGGGTGCCGCACGGCACCATGCGGAAGAGCATCGCCCAGCACATGACGGAGAGTCTGCGCGCGGCGCCTCACGTCACCACCGTCTTCGAGGCCGACCTCACCGCCGTGCTGGCCGACCGCGAGCGCCGGCGCGAGGCGCTGGAACGCGACGGCGTGCGGCTCACCCTCACCGCGTACTTCGCCCGGGCCACGGTGGAGGCGATCCGCGCGGTGCCGGAGACCAACGCCCGCTGGCACGCCGACGCGCTGGAGCTGTGGGACGAGGTGAACCTGGGGATCGCCACCGCGCTGGAGGACGGCGGCCTCATCGTGCCGGTGGTGCGCGGGGCCCACGACCTCGACCTGGTCGAGACCGCGCGCCGGGTGCAGGACCTGAGCGAGCGGGCCCGGGCCGGGACCCTGACTCCGAAGGAGGTGCGGGACGGCACCTTCACCATCTCCAATCACGGGGTGAGCGGGAGCCTGATCGCCGCGCCGATCATCATCAACCAGCCCCAGTCGGCGATCCTGGGCGTCGGAAAGCTGCAGCGGCGGGTGGTGGCGGCGGAGCGCGACGGCGGGAACGGCGGGTACGAGCCGGTGATCCGGCCGATGGTCTACGTCACCCTGACCATCGACCACCGGGTGCTGGACGGGCACCGGGCCAACGCGTTTCTCACCCGGTGGGTCAGCGCCATCGAGGGGTGGAGCTGACCGACGTCCGGCGCCCCGTCAGATGGCCTTGAAGTGCTCGAACGGCTGGTGGCAGGCGTTGCAGTAGTGCAGTGACTTGCAGGCGGTGGAGCCGAACCGGCTCCGCACCTCGGTGTCGTCGGAGCCGCAGAAGGGACAGGCGAGCGCCCGGACCGTGGGCCCCAGCTGGATCGGGTCCTCCTCGGTGGCCGGGCCCGGCGGGGCGATCCCGTACTCCGCCAGCTTCCGCTTCGCCTCGTCGGTCATCCAGTCGGTGGTCCAGGGCGGCTGGAACACGGTGCGCACGGTGACCTCCCCCATGCCCCGCGCCCGGAGCGCGGCCACGATCTCCTCCTCGATCACCCGCATCGCCGGGCACCCGCTGTAGGTCGGGGTCACGTCCACCCGGACCCGGTCGCCCTCCACTTCCGCCCCCCGCACGATCCCCAGCTCGACGATGTCCACCACCGGCACCTCGGGGTCCTTCACCTCGCGGAGCCACTCCATCACTTCGGCCGCGCGGCCGGAGAGCGTCACCATTCGGCCCCCGGGTGCGACCGGGCGACGATCTGCATCTCCGCCAGCAGGAGGCCCAGGTGCTCGGTCTGGTCGGCCCGGCGGTACCCGGCCCCCGTGGGCGCCGGCTCCTCGGGCAGGGCGAGCGTGGCCCGCTCCGTCACCTCGGCGACCATCGCCCGCCAGGCGGGCTCCAGTTCGGGGAGCGACGGCGCGATCCCCTCCGCGGTCAGCAGGTCCTCGCCGGGCCCCGGCATGAACAGCGTCCCGGTCCAGCGCCAAGCCTCGTCCAGCGCGGCCTGGGCCCGAGAGTGGCTCTCCTCGGTCCCGTCTCCCATGCGGACCACCCACTCCGCGGCATGCCGCAGGTGGTACCGGTTCTCCTTCGCGGCCTTGGCGGCGATCCCGGCCAGCTCCTGGTGGCTTGACCGCTCCAGCCCGCCCAGCACCTGGAAGGCGAAGCTGGAGAAGAGGAACTGCCGCACCATGGTGAAGGCGTAGTCGCCGCGGGGCAGCTCGACCAGCGGGTGGTTCCGGAAGTCGACCGCGTCCCGGAAGTAGGCGAGCGCGTCGGCGTCGCGCCCTTTGCCCTCCACGTCGCCCGCCATGCCAAGAAAGAGGGTCGCCTGGCCGATCAGGTCGAGGGCGATGTTGGCGCAGGCGATGTCCTCCTCCAGCACCGGGCCGTGCCCGCACCACTGGCTCAGGACGTGGCCCAGCACCAGCCGGTCGTCGCCCAGGCCGAGCAGGCAGTCGAACAGCGCCGCGTCGCGGTCGGTCATACGCCGCGCACCCCGCGGGGCACCTTGTAGAACTGGGGATGCCGGTAGGGCTTGTCGTTGCCGGGATCGAAGAAGGGCCCCGCGTCCGACGGGCTCGAGGCGACGATCGCCTCGGCCGGCACCACCCAGAGGCTCACCGCCTCGCCGCGCCGGGTGTAAACGTCGCGGGCGTTCTGCAGCGCCAGTTCCGCGTCGGGGGCGTGCACGCTTCCCGCGTGCTCGTGCGGCTTGCCGGCCTCCGGCTGGGTGAACACCTCCCAGAGAGGCCAGTCCCGGCTCCCCGCCGGAGCGGGCGCCGGAGCCGGGGCCGCCTTCGATTTCGGCTTTCCGCGCCCGGCCGTTTTCGCCTTTGTCTTCGCCTTCTTCTTGGCCATGGGGACCCGTCAGGCGGCGTGGGAGCGCGTCCGGGTCCGCTGCTTGGCCGCGTGGGCCAGGGCGGCCTCGCGCACCCAGGCCCCCTCCTCGTGCGCCTTCCGGCGGGCGGCCAGGCGTTCCCGGTTGCAGGGGCCGTTGCCCCGGATCACGGTCCAGAACTCGTCCCAGTCGATCGCTCCGAACTCCCAGTGCTGCGTCTCCTCGTTGTAACGGAGGTCGGGATCGGGCAGGGTGAGGTCCACGGCGATCGCCTGGGGCACGGTGAGGTCCACGAACCGCTGGCGCAGCTCGTCGTTGGTCTTCTGCTTCACCCGCCAGCGGAGCAGTTCGGCGGAGTTGGGCGAGGCGTCGTCGGGGGGGCCGAACATCATGAGCGAGGGCCACCACCAGCGGTTGATGGCGTCCTGGGCCATCGCCTTCTGGGACGGGGTGCCCCGGGCCAGGGTGGCGATGATCTCGTAGCCCTGCCGCTTGTGGAAGTTCTCTTCCTTGCAGATCCGGATCATCGCCCGGGCATAGGGGCCGTAGCTCGCCTTGGCCAGCATCGTCTGGTTCACGATGGCGGCGCCGTCCACCAGCCAGCCGATCGCGCCGATGTCGGCCCAGGTGAGCGTGGGATAGTTGAAGATGCTGGAGTACTTGGCGGTGCCGGCCAGGAGCTGGTCCACCAGCTCGTCCCGGCCCACGCCCAGGGTCTCGGTGCCGCAGTAGATGTAGAGTCCGTGGCCCGCCTCGTCCTGCACCTTGGCGAGCAGGCCCATCTTGCGGCGCAGGGTGGGCGCCCGGGTGATCCAGTTCCCTTCCGGCAGCATCCCCACCACCTCGGAGTGGGCGTGCTGCGACATCATCCGGATCAGCTGCTTCCGGTACCGCTCCGGCATCCAGTCCTTGGGCTCGACCGATTCGCCGGCCTCGACCCGCTGGTTGAAGCCCTCGACCAGGACCGGGTCGTCCCGGGTGGCCTTTGTGCGCTCTGCCGTCGTCATGCCTGTCCCTTCGTCTCGTGACCGGAACCCGGTCGAATGCAGGAATTATACGCGTTTCCGGCGCTTGGCGACGCGCCGGACGGTTATCTTACCGCCGCCCCGCACCTGAGGATCCGGCATGACCGAACCCGTCTCCGGCACGGTGACCTCCCGTCTCGACGGCGGGATCGCGACCGTGAGCTTCTCCCACCCCAAGGGGAACTCCCTGCCGGGCGCCCTGCTGGCCCTGCTGGCCGAGCAGGTCACCGCCGCCGGGAACGACGCCCGGGCCCGGGTGATCGTGCTCCGAAGCGAGGGGGAGGGGGCGTTCTGCGCGGGCGCATCGTTCCAGGAGCTGCAGGCGATCACCACGGCCGAGCAGGGCACCGCCTTCTTCATGGGGTTCGCCCGACTCATCCTGGCCATGGTCCGCTGCCCGAAGTTCGTGATCGCCCGGGTGCAGGGGAAGGCGGTGGGCGGGGGCGTCGGGGTGATCGCCGCGTCGGACTACGCGCTGGCCCACGCGGGCGCCGCGGTGAAGCTGAGCGAGCTGGCGGTCGGGATCGGGCCCTTCGTGGTGGGCCCGGTGATCGAGCGGAAGATCGGGCCGGCCGCCTTCGGCGCCCTGGCGGTGCACGCCACCGGCTGGCGGGACGCCGGTTGGGCGCGTGACCGGGGGCTCTTCGCCGACACTCACGATTCGGTCGAGGCGCTGGACACGGCGGTGGACTCGCTGGCCCGGGAGCTCGCGGGCTCGAGCCCCGAGGCGATGGCCCGGCTCAAGCGGGTCCTCTGGCAGGGGACCGACCACTGGGAGGCGCTCCTGCCGGAGCGGGCCGCCATGAGCGGCGCCCTGGTGCTCACCGACTTCGCGCGGAAGGCGATCGCGGGCCGCTAGCCCGGGAACTCCGCGCGCCGCACGACGTCCTTTTCGCGCGTCTCCTCCCGCACCAGGCGGAACCCCCGGGCCCGGTAGTTGTCCAGCGCCGCGGGGTGGTCGAGCGAGCAGGTGTTGACGCTCACCGGCCGGCCCCCCATCGCCAGCGCCCGCTCCACCGCGGCGTTCAGGAGCGCGCCCCCCTGCCCCTGCCCCACGGCGTGCGGAAGCAGCCCGAAGTACTCGATCTCCACCCGAGTCCCGTCGCGTCGGCTCAGCTCGAAGTAGCCCGCCGGGGCGCCGCCCTCCCAGGCCACCCACAGCTCCAGGGCGGGGTCGGCCAGCCGCTCCAGCCACTGCTCACGGGTCCAGCGGAGCCGGTCACCCCAGGCGTAGGCCCCCCCCACCCCCGCGTAGAGGAACCGGGCGAACTCGGGGGCCGGCGCGGTGACCTGCGTCAGCGAGAACCGGGGCGCCTGCGCGCTCGGTGTGAAGGCCGAGGCGTCGGCCAGTTCGAGGAACCACACGGTGACCTGCTGGCGTGCCATGGGCTGGGTCCTTGTCCGGGGAGCGCGTCCCGGCCTCCAAGATACCGGCGGCACGCGCCGGGCGCGCTGGCATGGCGGCCTGGGGCGGGCCATCTTCGGATTCCATGGAGGGTTCGATGACCGACACGTCCCCGTTTTTCCTCGAACGTTCCCGCCACTACCTGCGGGACGACCTGCTTCCCCGCATCGCCGCCTGTCTCGACCAAGTCGAGGAGGCCGACCTCTGGTGGCGGCCCAACGAGGCCTCCAACAGCATCGGCAACCTCGTGCTTCACCTGGCCGGCAACGTGCGCCAGTGGATCGTGTCGGGCGTGGGCGGCGCGGCCGACGTCCGCCGGCGGCAGGAGGAGTTCGACCGCCGCGACCCCCTCCCCCGCGCCGAACTGCTGGCCACCCTGCGCCAGGCGGTGGAGGACGCGGTGGCGGTACTGGACCCCCTCGACGGCGCGCAGCTGGCGGAGCCCCGCCGGATCCAGGGCTACGAGACCACCGTGCTGGGCGCCATCTATCACGTGGTGGAGCACTTCTCGATGCACACCGGCCAGATCATCCTCCTCACCAAGGCCCGGACCGGCCGCGACCTCGGCTTCTACCGGGGGGCCGCCGGGCTGGTCCAGCCCAACTGGCCCGCCCTGCCCTGATGGAACCGGTCGCGCTCGACGAAGTTGCGGCGCTCCTGCGCGGGGCCCGGCGGGTCATGGCGTTCACCGGGGCCGGGGTGTCGGCGGAGAGCGGGATCCCCACCTTCCGCGACGCGCTGACCGGTCTGTGGGCCACCTTCGACCCCGAGGAACTCGCCACCCCGGAGGCGTTCCGCCGGCAGCCCCGCATGGTCTGGGAGTGGTACGCCGAACGGCGGGCGAAGATGGCGGAGGTAGAGCCCAACCCCGGCCACCGGGCGCTGGTGGAGGTCGAACAACGGGTGCCGGCCTTCACCCTGGTCACCCAGAACATCGACGGGCTGCACGCCGCGGCGGGTCAGCGGCGGGTGGTGGAACTGCACGGCAACATCCGCCGGGTGAAGTGCTTCGAGGAGGGCACTCCGTTCGACACCTGGGACGAGACCGGCGAGCCCCCGCCCCGCTGTCCCGACTGCGGCGCCTGGCTCCGGCCCGACGTGGTCTGGTTCGGGGAGCTGCTGCCCGAGGAGGGCCTGCGCACCGCCTGGGCGGAGGCCGCGTCCTGCGACCTCTTCCTGTCGGTCGGGACCTCGAACCTGGTCGAGCCCGCGGCGTCGCTCCCCTGGATGGCCCACCGGGCCGGGGCCACCGTCGTAGTGGTGAACCCCACCGCCGACGGGCAGCGGCGGGGCGCGGGGATCCGGTGGCTGGGGGGGAAGGCCGGCGAGGTCCTCCCCGCGCTGGTGCGGGCCGCGTGGCCCGCCCCCGGCGTCAGTTGAGGTCGAGCAGCCGGGTGAACTTGACGATGAAGGCGCGCTGCTCGGGCCCGCGGTTCGCGCCGGTCCGTTCGATGTCGTTGTAGACCAGGAAGAGCCCCGTCCCCGCCCGGCTGAGCCAGCCGAACCGGACGTTCCCCTGCACCGTGCGCGCCTGGTTGCTGTACTGCACCAGCGACTGCAGGTACATCCCCGGGGTGAACGAGTAGGCCAGCTTCAGCCCCACCAGGGTGGTGGTGAAGTCGCCCTGGGGGAGGTGCACGTCGTCCAGCGTGAGCCGGACCGCGGCCACCGTC
>JBFILX010000127.1:0-6613 GCA_041612035.1 Gemmatimonadales bacterium
GAAGGCGGCGAGGGGGCACGCTGGAGCCGGCGGCGAAGGGGGACTACGCCGCGGCCCAGATCCCCTGCATATGCTTGATCTCCGGGCAGCGACGCAGCTTTTCGAACGCGCGCTCCCGGATCTGCCGCACCCGCTCCCGGGTGACCCCGAGCAGTTCGCCGATCCGCTCGAGGGTGAGCGGCTCGGTGCCTTCCTCCAGGCCGTAGTAGAGAGTGAGGATCTTGCGTTCCCGGGGCGTCAGGTGACGCTGGAACAGCTTCCGGATGAAATCGCGGCGGAGGCCCAGGTCGGTGCCGTCCTCGATGTCGGTCGCCACGGTCCCCGCCACCCGCTCCCCGAACGTGATCGCGCCGGCGTCAAACCGCTCCACCGGCGCGTCCAGCGAGAACTCGGTCGAGGTCATCCGGCGCGCGGCGCGGATCGCCTCGACCGGTTCGTCCATGGCCACCGCGGTCTCGGCGTCGGTGGGGGTCCGGCCCAGCTCCTGGGCCAACAGGCTCTGCACCTTGCCGAGCTTGACCAGGGCCGCGTTCTGGTTGACCGGGATGCGCACCGTGCGGGTCTGCTCGGCCAGCGCCTTCAGGACGCACTGGCGAATCCACCAGACCGCGTAGCTGATGAACTTCACCTCGTGCGAGGGGTCGAACTTGCGGACCGCCTTGAGCAGCCCCTCGTTGCCGATGGCGACCAGCTCCGACAGGTCGAGGCCGTGGCCCTGGAACCGCTTCACGTACGAGATGACGAACCGCAGGTTCGAGGTGACCAGCTTCTCCGCCGCCTCCCGGTCGCCCCGCTGGGCCTTCAGCGCCAGCTTGCGCTCCTCGCGCGGGTCGGTGATCAGGGGCAGCTTCCGGATGTCGAGGAGGTACTGGTCGAACGCGCCTCCGGCCCCGTCACGCTGACGCCCGCGCACCGTCTTGGCGGCCTGGCCCATACGGATCTCCAGTTCGTGCGTTCGGTTTGATTCGAAACAGTGTAGCGACAGGACCGTCCGAATGACGCCGCCGGACGACCCAGCATCGGCAATATTGGGATCGAAATTCGGACTGTCAATCAATGATTCACATCCACACCACAAGTTCTTTATTTTCAATAGCTTGATAGAATTGTAAACGTCCTCCACCGACCAACTTTTCAACAGTATGTGGAAAGACACACTATCCCTGCTGTTGGCAGGGAGTTCAGGGTATCATGAACTTGGTGTCGAATGTGGAGAAGTCGGAGGGATCTACAGCAGGCGCGAGAATTCGGCCGAAAACTCGGCCTCCGGGACGTGCACCGTCCATGCATCGTCGGGGGCGGCCATCGCCCCGATCCGGGTCGGCAGGGAGAAGCGGACGGTGCCGCGACGGTTCTTCTTGTCGGCCCGCATGAGCGCGAGGAGCTGGCCGGAACCGACCCCGGCCGGCGGACGCACCGGGAGGCCGAGCCGCTGCAGCAGGGACTCGACCCGGGCGGCGGTGCCGTCGGCGGCGATGCCCAGGCGCTCGGCCAGCCGGGTCTCGACCACCAGGCCCATCGCCACGGCCTCGCCGTGCGGGACGGCGTGGCCGGTGGCCGCCTCGATCGCGTGGGCGACCGTGTGCCCCGCGTTGAGGATGGCGCGCAACCCGGTCTCCCGCTCGTCGGCCTCCACCACCGCGGCCTTGATCGGGACGCTCCGGCGGATCAGGTCCTCCAGCCGGTCGGGGTCACCCGCTGACACCTCCGCCGCATGCTCTTCCAGCCAGCCGAACTGGGCGGCGTCCGCCACCAGCCCCGCCTTCACCGCCTCGGCCAGCCCCTGGCGCCGCTCCGCGGGGGGCAGGGTGGCGAGGACGTCGGGGTCGGCCACCACGGCGGCCGGCTGGTGGAAGGCACCCACCAGGTTCTTCCCGGCGGGGGTGCTCACGCCGGTCTTGCCCCCGATCGAGGCATCCAGCATGGCGAGCAGCGAAGTGGGCACCTGGATCAGCGGCACGCCGCGGAGGTAGGTGGCGGCCACGAAGCCGGCCAGGTCCCCGGTGACCCCGCCCCCCACCGCCAGCAGGGCGGAGTCCCGCCCGAACCCCGCCTCCAGGAGGAGGTCGGTGAGCCGGGCCCACTGGTCACGGTGCTTGGACTGCTCGCCGGCCGGGAAGGTGAATCGCGGGGCGTCCAGGGGAACCGGAACCGCCGCCGCCACCCGGTCGTCGGAGATGACCGCCAGGCGCCGGCCCGGGCAGTGCCGCCCCGCCAGCTCGCCCAGCCGGGCGAGGAGCCCGCGCCCGATGTAGACGGGACAGGCGCCCGCCCCGTGCCGGATCTGGAGGGTCGGCTCGAGGCTCACCACGTGACGTCGCCTGCGCCGGCGCGGTGATTGGCCAGGCGGGCGAGCGTGAAGAGCAGGTCGGAGAGCCGGTTGAGATAGACCAGGAACAGCTCCGGGACGTCCTCCTCGCGGGCCAGCGCGACCACCGACCGCTCGGCCCGGCGGCACACCGTGCGGGCCAGGTGCAGCGCCGCCGCCTTGGGCGTTCCGGCCGGGAGCACGAAGGCCGTGAGGGGCGGGAGCTCGCGGTCGGCCTCGTCGATGGCCTGCTCCATCGCCGCCACCCGCTCGGTCTCGAGGTTCGCCTTGGCCAGCGCGGCCCGGACCTTGGCCGGGTCCGGGGTGGCCAGGTGGCCCCCGATCGAGAACAGGTCCCGCTGGATGCTCTCCAGCAGCGCGTCGTGGAATCCGGTCGGCTCGGTGGCGCGCGCCACGCCGAGCGCGGAGTTGAGTTCGTCCACGTCGCCGTAGGTGGCCACCCGGAGGTGGTCCTTGGGGACGCGCCCGCCGCCGAACAGCCCGGTTTCGCCGCGGTCGCCGGTCCTGGTGTAGATCTTCATCGCCGGGAAGATATCCCGCCGCTCAGCGGCGCCCCAGGATGGTCACGATCGAGTCGATCGCGGCCACCATCGCCTGGCTGGTGAGCGCGTGGTGGTTGGCCTGGATGGAGAAGATCAGCGTGCCCCGGCCGGGACGCTCCAGGTAGCCCGACAGCGTGTTGCCCGAGGTGAGGGTGCCCGTCTTGGCGATCACCCGCCCCGCGAGCGGCGTGCCGCGGAACCGGTTCCGCAGGGTCCCGGTTTCCCCGCCCACGGGCATCCCCGCCGAGAAGACCGGATACGCCGGGTGCCGGCGCATCCACGCCAGCAGCCGCACGAACGACGCCGGGGTGACCAGGTTCACGGTGCTGAGGCCCGACCCGTCCCGCTGGCGCACCTGGGTCGAGTCCACCCCGACCGAGTCGATCAGGAACCGGCGGGTCACCGCGAGCCCCTCGGCCCAGCTCCCCGCGGTGCCGAACTGGCGGCCCAGGGTCTTGAACAGCATCTCCGCGTACCAGTTCTCGCTGCTGCTCTGGACCGGGAAGATCCAGTCCCGTACCGGGCGCGAGCGCACCTCGGCGAGGGGCGGCGTGGCCCGGGCCGCGCGATAGAGCAGCGAGTCGGTGGTGGAGCCGGTCGCGCCCGCGACCGCGATTCCCTCCTCGGCCAGCACCCGGCGGAAGGCCTCGGCCGCGAACCGGCCGGGGTCGGTCACCGTGACGTACTCGGTGCGGGGCGGGCGGTCGGCCGGCACGTCGCCCCGGGCGATGAGCAGCGGCGATCCGGGTTCCCGCACCACCTCGTAGGTCCGCGCCGTGCCCGGCGCGGAGGTGACGGTGCGGTTCTCCAGTACCACGTCGCCCAGGTCGGGCCATACCGAGAGCGCGGCCGGGCCGCCCACCGCCCCGGGCGAGGCCACCACCTCCAGGCTGTTCTCGTGGAAGCCGAGCCCGCTCACCGGCGCGGCGTAGCGCCACGGCAGGTCGCCGTGCTCCCAGGTGGGATGGATCAGCTCGGGCTCGAACCAGCTGCCGTCGCCCACCAGGTCACCGGCCACCCGGGTGACGCCCGCCGCCCGGAGCCCGCGCGCCAGGGTGCGGAGCGGCTCGAACGGGTCGCGGGCGCAGACGCCCGGCTGCAGCGTGTCGCTGGCGAAGCACCGGCGGCCCATGGTCGGGTCGCCCCGCCCGTAGAGCACGAGATGGCCCTGCAGCACGCCGTCCCGCACCGGCCCGGTGCCGTACACGCTGGTGGGCACGGTCCACTCCGCCGGCAGCAGCACCGCGGCGGCCGCGCTCACGATGAGCTTGGTGTTGCTGGCGGGGATGAAGAGCCGGGTGGCGTTCCGGCCCCACAGCAGCCGCCCGGTGGAGTCGGCCACCGCGATTCCCCACAGGTGCCGGTCGAGCGGAGGCCGGTCGAGGAACGCCTCGAGCGGCCGCCGCCAGGTCTGCGCGGCGGCGGGGGAGGCCGCGGCGCCGGCGGTGGCCAGGGCCACGAGGGCAAAGGGGACGATGGACCGCAGGCGCATGCCGGGACCCAGCGAACGGGGGCGGCACCGGGTTGTCGAACAGGTGCCGAACTTTCCGACACCACCCCGCCGGCGGGATGGTGCTGGAGTGGCGTAAGGTCGCCATACTACTAGATTTAGCAGGTGCCGTCAATCTGCCGACCCAGGACGTTTCCGGCATGTTTCTGCGTGCTGGCCGCGGTGCTCTTCCTCGGCGCCCTGCCCGGGGTCGCCGCAGGCCAGGAGCCGCTGGTCGTCCGCGAACTCTCGTTCCGCGGCAACCGGTCGATCGATGACCTGACGCTCGCGAACGCCATCGAGACCACGACCTCCAGCGCCTTCGCCACCCTGCCGCTGGTCCGGTCGCTGGGGCTCGGTTCCAAGCGCTACCTGGTCGACCGGACCCTCGAGCGGGACGTGGAGCGGATCCGGCTCTTCTACCGGATCAGCGGGTTCCTCGAGGTCGCGGTGGACACCACGGTGCGGCGGACCGACACCGACGCCTGGGTCACGTTCCACATCACCGAGGGCCGGCCCGTGCTGGTCCGCCGGCTGGAGATCGGCGGGCTCGACTCGCTCCCCGATCCCGAGGCGCTCCGCCGCGACCTGCCGCTCGAGGTGGGCGATCCCTTCAACCGCCATCGCCTGCGGGAGACGGCGGACACCCTCGCCGACCGCCTGCGCGACCAGGGCTACCCGCTGGCCGCGGTCTTCCTGGCCGGGCGCCAGGTGGACTCCGCCCGGTACGTCGCGGACGTATCGCTGGAGGTCGCCCCGGGCCGGCGGATGACCGTGGGCGCGATCCGGGTGGAGGGGGCGCGGGACGAGGGCGATTCGGTCTTCGTCCGGAACTTCCTGGCCACCCGCTCCGGCCGGCTCTACCGGCAGACCGACCTGTTCCGGTCGCAGCGCAACCTCGCGCTGTCGGACCTGTACCGCTTCGCCTCCGTGGACATCGACAGCGCCAGCTTCACCCCGGAGGATGAACGGGTGCCCCTGGTGGTCCGGGTGGTACCGGGACCCCAGCAGCGGATCACCAGTTCGGTGGGCTACGGCACCGACGACTGTTTCCGCGGTTCGCTTGGCTGGACCGGACGGAACGCCCTGGGGCAGGGGCGCATCCTTGAACTCTCCGCCCGGGCGTCCAAGATCGGGGCCGGCGATCCCGCCGCCCTGGGCTTCGAGCGGAGCGTATGCCCGCGGCTGGAGGCCGACTCGGTGGGGTCCCGCGAGCTCAACTATTCGGTGAGCGCCGCGGTCCGCCGCCCCGGCTTCCTGGGCCCGGCCAACAACCTGGCGGTCACCCTGTTCGCCGAGCTGGGATCCCAGTTCGGGGTGTTCGCGCGGCAGGAGTTCGGCGGCAGCGTGACCCTCACCCGCGAGACCGCGAGCCGGATCCCCGTCACCGTGGGCTACCGGCTCGGGTTCGGCGAGACCCGGGCCAACGACGTCAACTTCTGCGCCTACTTCAACGCCTGCAATCCGGACGACATCGTCGTCCTGCGCGAGCGCCAGCGGCAGGGGATGCTGAGCGTCACCCTCTCGAGCCTCCGGGTCAACAACCTGCTCGACCCGACCCGGGGCAGTTCGGTGGGGCTCCAGGTGGCCTATTCGGGCGCCGTCACGGGATCGGAGGAGCTGCAGCGTTTCCTCCGGGTCTCCGGCGACGCGGCCGTCTACCAGTCGGTCTCCCGGAACACGGTGCTGGCCGGCCGGGTGCGGGCCGGACTGCTGATCGCGCCCCTCTTCGAGCCCACCGGCGGCCGGGCCGCCTTCCGCTACGTGCCGCCCGACCAGCGGTTCTACGCCGGCGGGCCCAACGACGTCCGCGGGTTCGACGGGAACCAGCTGGGGCCCGTGGTCTACGTGATCTTCGACACCGCCGCGGTGACCGACCCCGCCCAGGTCGACCCCGACCGGGTGAGCGTGTCGCCCATCGGGGGCAACCGGGTGCTGGTGGGCAACCTCGAGCTGCGGTTTCCCTCGCCGGTGTTCCGGAGCCGGATGCGGCTGGTGACCTTCCTCGACGCCGGCGCCGTGTGGGAGGATGACAGCCAGCAGGGCAGCCCCATCCGCGCCCGCCTGACTCCCGGGGCCGGCCTCCGGTTCGACACCCCGCTCGGGCCCGCCCGGCTCGACCTGGCCTACAACCCCTACGGTCTCCCGGCCGGCGATCTCTTCGCCTCGCGCGCCGACGGGACCCTGACGCTGGTGCAGCGCGGCTACGTGAAGCCGCGGTCGGCCGGGTTCACGTTCCACTTCGCGGTGGGA
>JBFILX010000128.1:0-6542 GCA_041612035.1 Gemmatimonadales bacterium
CTCAGGTCGATGGCGGCGGGCAGCGGCACGAAGGGGAGGCCCACGGTGGTCGCGATCGACCGGTACGACCAGGCATAGTCGAGCTCACCGGCCTGCACCAGCGCCACCAGGTCGGCCTCCTTGGGCCGCACGTACTTGGGCGGCGACGCCGCCAGCAGCCGCGCGGCCAGCCCGGGCTGGCCATAGTGCCGCTCGGCCAGCTGATACACCATCAGGGTCCGGTACCCGTTGGGATCGAGCGCGGGGTCGGATCGTCCCGTGCGGACCCGGGGGCGGAGCAGCACCCGCCACCAGGTGTCGGGTCCGACCTCGCGCGCGCCCACCGACCGGTCCGTGTACACCAGCACCATGGCGTTCCGGGCGAACCCGGCGTACCAGGTGGCGTACCGCGGCACCAGGAGGGTCGGGATCACGGCGTAGTCGGCCACCCCGATGACGTCGGGCACCCGGCCCAGCTCGGTCAGCTTCCGGGCCGACTCGAGGCTGCCGGCACTCTCCTGCGCCACCTCGAGCCCCGGGTGGGCGGCGGCGAAGGCCCGGAGCAGGTCCCGGAACGGCGCGCCCAGGCTCCCCGCGTTGAACACCGTGAGCCGGCCCGACAGCGGGACCCCCTGGGCCCCCGCGTGGCCCGGCCCCAGCCCCGCCAGGGCCGCCAGGACCAGCCCCCGGACGGCGCGGCGTGGCCACGGGTTGCGGGGTCGGAGAAGGGACGGCATGCCCGGGAAAAAGTAACCGCGGCGGACTATATTCCACCGCGCCGGTCACGTCAGACGCCGGCACACCAGCGCTCACTCCCGAGGACGGCCGATGCTCCGCTTGCTCAGCCTGGCGACCCTCGCCCTCCTGGCGACCGGGTGCCCGAGCTATGACCGCTACTCCCCGGTGGCCGACCAGGCCGGCCTGGTCCCCGCCGACCAGTTCGCCCGGTACGGCGCCGAGCAGGCCCAGGCCGTCGCCATCGGCCGCGCCCTCGGCGCCGCGTACACGGGGCCCGGCCTGGCCGAGGCGGGCCGTCAGGTGGCCACCGCGCTGGCCTATGCCCGGACCATGCCCGACGTCGCCTCGATCCGGGTGGACAGCGCGGCCGCCCTGCTGACCGTCACCTTCCGGAGCGGGTGGAAGAAGGCCGTGGTCCCGATCAACGACGGCGTCGCACCGGACCAGACCGCCAACCTGCCTCCGCGCCAGTGACCGGCGCGGCCCCCCGCGCCGTCCTCGTCACCACCTCGGTCGGCGACCTGACCGTGGCCGAGCGGATCGCCCGGACGGTGGTGGAGGAAGGTCTCGCGGCCTGCGTCCACATCTCCTCCCCCGTGACCAGTACCTATCGCTGGCAGGGCCGGACCGAGGTGGCCCGGGAGTGGGTGCTGCAATGCAAGACCGGGGAGGGCCGGCACGCGGCGCTGATGGCCAGGCTCAAGGCGCTCCACCCCTACGAGGTTCCCGAGATCCTCGCCACCCCGGTCGTGGCCGGCGATCCGCAGTACCTGGCCTGGGTCGCCGAGGCCACCGGCGGCTCGCCGCCGTCCTCCTGAGGCCCGCCCATGTCCTCCAAGCGCAACACCATCATCATGATCCTGCTGACCGCCGGGTTCGTGGCGGTCCTCATGTGGTCCACCATCGCCGCCCAGGCGGTGGAATGCCGGGTCTGCGTGGAGTTCAACGGACGGCAGAATTGCGCCACCGCCACGGCCGCCAGCGCCGAGGAGGCCGCCCGATCGGCCCAGAACACCGCATGCGGGCCCCTGGCGAGTGGCATGAACGATGCGATTGCATGTGACCGGACCCCGCCGGTCCTGCAGCAGTGCTCCGCGAAGTGACCGATTTTCGGCCTGCGGTGAAACCTGCGACGGGCTTTCGGTGTTCGGGCAGTAGAGGAGGATTCGTGAGCATGGTGCATGAGGATCGCAACCTGACCGTCCGCGCGATGGACGATGACGACGAGTTCGGCGTGTGGCTGAGCGAGCTCACCCACGACTATCCGATCTCGCCCGATCTCGTCCTGGAGGACCGTCACCTGCTGCTGAGCGACGAGGTCGGCGACTGGATCGGCGGCCTCCGGTACACGGTGCGCGGCGGCGTGGCGTCGATCCTCGAGATCGGGGTCACCCCGGTCGAGCGGGGCCAGGGCCACGCGGTCCGGCTGCTCGAGGGGTTCGAGGAGGCGGCCCGGGCCTCGGGCGCGCACCTGCTGGAGTTCTGGACCGACCGGCTCGGCCTCGAGCTGATCCTGGCCGCGAACGGGTGGCAGCGGGTGGCGACCCGTCCCGGCTACATCGGCGGCCGGACCTGGTACCTGCTGGAAAAGGCACTCGCCGTCCCGGCCTGAGCCCTCCGTGCCCGGAGCCGTCGCGCTCTATCTCGACAACTTCCTTCGCGGGCTGACCCTGGCGGCGCTGGGCGCGGCCTCGCTGGTGGCGCTCACCCACTGGGCCGTGCACGCCGGCCACCTGCCGGCCTTCGGCGGCTGGGCCCGGACCGTGCGCCGGCTGAGCGACCCGGCCCTCCGACCGCTCGAGCGGCGTCTGGTCCGGGCGGGCCGGAATCCGGGGGACGCGCCGTACTGGCTGCTCGGCCTCGCGGTCTTCGGCGGAATCCTGGTGGTCTCGCTGTCGCGCTGGCTGGTGGGGTTCGCCTACACGGTCGCCGCGCTGCCGCGGCAGGGGCCCGGGGTGATCGCGGTGTTCGTGCTGGACCTCGCGACCAACGTCCTGCTGCTCGCCCTCATCATCCGGGTGCTGACCTCGTGGCTGGGGGCGGGGCGGTTCCTGCGGGTGGCGATGTGGGCCCACCGGCTCACCGACTGGCTGGTGCTGCCGATCCGGAAGCGGCTGCCCGCGATCGGGCCGTTCGACTGGAGCCCCTTCGTGGCCTACATCGTGCTGCTGCTGGCCCGTGCGGGCCTGTACATGGTGTTCTGACCGGCCCGCGGCCTGGGCAATCGGGACCGGGCCCGTGTAGGTTTGAGGGACAATCGTATCCGTGGTGATTTGCGCAGCTTGCGGCCACGTAAAACAACCAGCTAAAACGCCGCCCGGGGCCGTTTTGGCTTCGGGCATCGTGCTTGGAGGTCCATGACCCGCATTCCCCTGCGTCCCGCTGAGCCGGCCGACCGCCGGGCCTGGCGCCTCGGGCTGCTGCCCGGGCTCCTGGCCCGGCGCATCCTGCTGCTCGACGGGGCGATGGGGACGATGATCCAGCGCCACGGCCTGGAGGAGCCGGACTACCGGGGGGAGCGCTTCGCCGACTGGCCGGTGGACCTGCGGGGCAACAACGACCTGCTCTGCCTCACCCGCCCCGACCTCATCGCCGGGATCCACGACGCCTACCTGGACGCCGGGGCCGACATCCTGGAGACCAACTCCTTCAACGCCACGACCGTCTCGATGGCGGATTACCGGATGGAGGAGCTGGTTCCGGAGCTGAACCGGGCGGCGGCGCGCCTGGCCCGGGATGCGGCGGACCGGGCCGAGACCCGCGACCCCTCCCGGCCCCGCTACGTGGCCGGGGTCCTGGGCCCCACCAGCCGGACGGCCTCCCTCTCGCCCGACGTCAACGACCCCGGCTTTCGCGCGGTGGACTTCGAGGCGCTGCGAGCGGCGTACGCCGAGGCCGCGCTCGGGCTCATCGAGGGTGGGGCCGATCTGCTCCTGGTGGAGACCATCTTCGACACCCTGAACGCCAAGGCGGCGCTCTTCGCGCTGGCGGAGGTGGCCGAGGAGACGGGGGTCCGGCTCCCGATCATGATCTCGGGCACGATCACCGACCGGAGCGGGCGCACCCTGTCGGGCCAGACGGTGGAGGCGTTCTGGCACTCGGTGATGCACGCCCGCCCGCTCTCGGTGGGCTTCAACTGCGCGCTCGGCGCCCAGGCCCTGGCGCCCTTCGTCCAGGACCTGGCGCGGGCCGCTCCCGTGCCGGTGAGCGTCCATCCCAACGCGGGGCTGCCGAACGAGTTCGGCGGGTACGACGAGACCCCGGAGACCACGGCCGGGGTGGTGGGCGACCTGGCGCGACGGGGGATGGTCAACATCGTGGGCGGCTGCTGCGGCACCACCCCCGACCACATCCGGGCCATCGCGGACGCCATCCGCGAACTGCCGCCCCGGGTGCCGCCGCGGCCCGAGCAACGCTGCCGGCTCAGCGGGCTCGAGCCGCTGGTGATCGGGCCGGAGACCAACTTCGTGAACGTGGGCGAGCGGACCAACGTGACCGGGTCACGGCGCTTCGCCGCCCTGGTCCTGGAGGGGCGGCACGGGGAGGCGCTGGAGGTGGCGCGTCAGCAGGTCGAGAACGGGGCCCAGATCCTCGACGTGAACATGGACGAGGGCCTGCTCGACTCCGAGCACGCCATGCGCACCTTCCTCAACCTGATCGCGGCGGAGCCCGACATCGCCCGGGTGCCGATCATGGTGGACTCGTCCCGCTGGTCGGTGCTGGAGACCGGCCTGCGCTGCCTGCAGGGCAAGGGTGTGGTCAACTCGCTCAGCCTCAAGGAGGGCGAGGCCGAGTTCCTGCGCCAGGCGCGGCTGGTGCGGCGGTACGGAGCGGCCGTGGTGGTGATGGCCTTCGATGAAACCGGCCAGGCGGAGACGGCGGAGCGGAAGGCGGCCATCTGCGGACGGGCCTACCGGCTGCTCACCGAGGAGGTCGGCTTCCCGCCGGAGGACCTGATCTTCGACCCCAACATCTTCGCGGTCGGCACCGGGATCGAGGCCCACGCCAACTACGCGGTGGAGTACATCGAGGCGGTGCGCCGGATCAAGGCCGACCTGCCGCACGCCCTGGTGAGCGGCGGGGTGAGCAACGTCTCGTTCGCCTTCCGCGGCAACGAACCGGTGCGGGAGGCCATGCACACCGCGTTCCTCTACCACGCCATCCAGGCCGGGATGGACATGGGGATCGTGAACGCGGGCCAGCTCGCCGTATACGACGACATCCCCGGCGAGCTCCGCGAGCTGGTGGAGGACGTGCTGCTGAACCGCCGCCCCGACGCCACCGACCGCCTCCTCGAGGCGGCCCCCGACTGGGCCGGCGACGGGGCGCGCGCCGCACCGGTCGACGCCGCCGCGTGGCGTGCGCTGCCGGTGGGGGAGCGCCTGACCCACGCCCTGGTCGAGGGGATCGACGCCTGGATCGTGCAGGACACCGAGGAGGCCCGGCTGGCCATGGCCCGCCCGCTCGACGTGATCGAGGGGCCCCTCATGACCGGGATGAACGTGGTGGGCGACCTGTTCGGGGCCGGAAAGATGTTCCTGCCGCAGGTGGTGAAGAGCGCCCGCGTCATGAAGAAGGCGGTGGCCCACCTGGTGCCGTTCCTCGAGGCGGAGCGCGCCTCGGGGGCCCCGCAGTCGAGCGGCCGGATCGTGCTCGCCACCGTGAAGGGCGACGTCCACGACATCGGCAAGAACATCGTGGGCGTGGTCCTGCAGTGCAACAACTACGAGGTCGTCGACCTGGGCGTCATGGTGCCCTGCGCCACCATCCTGGAGCGGGCCCGCACGGAGGGGGCCGACCTGATCGGGCTGAGCGGCCTCATCACCCCGTCGCTCGAGGAAATGGTGTTCGTGGCCAGCGAGATGGAGCGGGAGGGATTCCGGGTCCCGCTCCTGATCGGCGGCGCCACCACCTCCAGGACCCACACCGCGGTCCGGATCGCGCCCCGCTATTCGGGCCCGGTGGTGCACGTGCTCGATGCGTCGCGCGCGGTGGGCGTGGCCAGCGCCCTGCTGAGCGACGGCCAGCGGGAACCGTTCGTCACGGGCGTGCGGGAGGAATACGCCGCCATCCGGACGGAGCGCGAGGGGCGGTCGGCCGATCGGCTGGTGCCGTGGGACGAAGCCCGCCGCCGCCGGGCGGTGCTCGACTGGGCCGCGCACCCGCCGCCGGTGCCCTCGTTCCTCGGCGTGCGGTCCTTCGACGCCTTCCCGCTCGGAGAACTGGTCCCGCGGATCGACTGGACGCCCTTCTTCCACAGCTGGGAGATGCGCGGGCGCTACCCCGACCTCCTCTCCGCTCCCGAGACCGCCGATGCGGCGGGGTCGCTCTTCCGCGACGCCCAGGCCCTGCTCGACCGGATCGTGCGCGACGGGCTCCTGGAGGCGCGCGGCGTACTGGGGTTCTTCCCGGCCAACCGGCTGGGCGAGGACATCGAGCTGTACACCGACGACACCCGGCGCACGGTGCGCGCGGTGCTCCACATGCTGCGCCAGCAGATGGCCCGGACCGACGATCGCCCCAACCGGTCCCTGGCCGACTACGTCGCCCCGCGGGACGGCGGCATCCCCGACTACCTGGGGCTGTTCGCGGTGACCGCGGGCCACGGGCTGGACGACCTGGTGGCGGCGTTCGAACGGGACCACGACGACTACGGCGCCATCATGGCCAAGGCCCTGGCCGATCGCCTGGCCGAGGCGTTCGCGGAACGGCTGCACGAGCTGGTGCGGCGCGAGTACTGGGGCTATGCGCCGGACGAGGCGCTCGACAACGACGACCTGATCCGGGAGCGCTACCAGGGGATCCGGCCGGCGCCCGGTTACCCC
>JBFILX010000129.1:0-6505 GCA_041612035.1 Gemmatimonadales bacterium
AGGCCAGCGGCAGCGCGGCCCAGAGCGCCAGCCCCGCCACGCTCAGCAGGAGGCCCGTCCCGCCGGCGAAGAACCGGGCGAACACCGCCCCGGTGTAGCCGCTCAGCGCCGACAGGTCGAAGCGGAGCAGCAGCAGCACGCGCCCCAGGTCCACCGGGTTGAGGAAGGTCGCCGCGAGCACCGCGCGCTCCAGCGGCCAGTCGCCGAAGAGGGCGATCCCCAGCAGCACCACCCCGTCGTAGAGCACCGCGGCCACCAGCCAGACCACGATCGCCACGCCGAGCCCCACGGCCCGGTCCTGGAACCGGAGCGCCACCAGGAAGGCCACCGCGGTGAAGACCAGGGTGAGCAGGATGCCCGCGGCCAGCAGCACCGCGACCGCCGGGGTGGCGGCGGCGCCGTGCCAGAGGAAGGGCGCCCCCACCCCGATCACGAAGCAGGCCGCGAGCGGGAGGGCGAGCCCGGCATAGAGCCCGGTGAAGAGGGCGCCCCGGCTCACCGGCTGGGCCAGCATCAGCTCCACGAACTCGCGCGCGTGGTAGAGGTGCATCGTGCCCAGCACCATGCTCACCAGCGGGATCAGGAGCAGCACCACGTTGGTGAGGCTCAGCAGCACCCGGTCGCCCGAGCCCCCGAACCGGAAGAGGGCGTCGGTGAGGACCAGGAAGAGCGCGCCGTACACCAGCACCCAGCGGCTCCGGAACAGGTTCCGGAGCTCGTAGCCCAGGATCCGCGCGGCGGTCCTCATGCCACCCGCGCCCGCATGAGCCGCGCCACCGCCCGCTCCAGCCGCTGCTCGCCGGTGGTGCGGCGCAGCGACTCCATGGTGCCCTGGAAGTGGGCCTCCCCGTCCACCATGAAGACCACCATGTCGGCCAGCTCCTCGGTCTCGCTCATGACGTGGGAGGTGAGGAGCACCGTGGCCCCCCGCTCCCGCAGGACCGCCACCTCTTCCTTGAGGATGCTGCTGGCCAGGGGGTCGAGGCCCGCGGTGGGCTCGTCCAGGATCACCAGCCGGGGGTGGAACCGCAGGGCCACCACCGCGTTGAGCTTCTGGCGGGTGCCCCCCGAGAGGGTGCGGACCGGCTTGTCGAGCTGGGGCCCCAGCTGGAACCGGTGCAGCAGCTCGTCGTCGGGTTCGGGGGCGCCGGGGCGGAGCCCCCGCACCAGCCGGAGCACCTCGCGGCCGGTCAGGTTCTCGGGGAACGCGGCCCGCTGGGGCATGTAGCCCACCGCCGCCCGGTAGTCGTGCCGGCCCGCCACCGGCCGGCCCTCGAAGCGCACCTCGCCCGCGTCGGGCCGGACCAGGCCCAGGATGCACTTGAGCAGGGTGCTCTTGCCGGCGGCGTTGGGCCCCACCACCGCGGTGACCCGCCCCGGCGCGAAGTCCACGCTCACCGCGCGCAGCACCTCCAGCCGGCCGAACCGCTTGTCCAGCCCGTGGACCGACAGCAGCGGGGCCCGGTCGGCCGCGGTCACGGGCGGGCCTCCGGCCGCATCCGGGGCCGGGCATCGGCCAGCGCCTCGGGGGTGAGCACCGGGAAGACCCGTTCCGCCACGTCGAGCAGGTCCACGAAGGGGCTCCGGAGCAGGATGATGGCGGGGTCGTTCTGCTCCACCAGCAGACCGAAGAGCCGCACCGGCCGGAACGCCACGTCGCCGAACCCGTCGCCGTCGAGGTCGTAGCCGCGGTAGCGGTCCCAGTAGTTGCGCTCGAAGGTGCTCGAGGCGCTCCGGCTGTTGGTGGTCACATCGAAGGAGTTCCCCTCGAACCGGTTGTCGCGGAAGACGTTGCCGGTGGCGTTGGCCAGCACCCGCACCGCCCGGCCGTTGCCGCGGAACAGGTTCCCTTCCACCGCGTTGCGGTTGGCGTTCTCGAGGTAGAGCGCCACGGTGTTGTCCAGGAACGTGTTGTCGCGGATGCGGCTGTCGCTGATCTCCTTCAGCAGCAGCCCGTAGGCGGAGGCCCCGCGGCTCGCCTCGAACCGGTTGCTGTCCACCGTCACCCGGCGGGAGTACATCACCGCGATGCCGGCCCCGTTGGCGCGGAAGAGGTTGCCCGCGTAGCGGCAGTCGTTGGAGAACATGAAGTGGAGGCCGTAGCGCAGGTTCTCCACCACCCGGTTGCCGGTCACCTGGCTGCCGTCGGTGAACTCGAGGTAGATCCCGTCGCGGTGGCCGGTGACCAGGTTGTCGGCGATGGTCATTCCCTCGCACGACCAGCAGTGGATGGCGTTCCCGCTCACCCCCTCCGGGGTGCCGGGCCCGTACACCTCGTTGCCGCTGATCACCCCGTCCCGGGCCCGCTCGCCGTAGATCCCGAAGTAGGCGTCGCGCACCCGGTTGCCCACCACCCGGGCCCCGCGCACCGACTCGAGCCGGATCCCGGCCCGGTCCTCGCTCCCCACCGCGCCGGTCCCCTGCACCACGAGCCCCCGGATCACTACGCTGTCGGCGGTGATGCGGAGCACCGTCCCCGCCCCGCCCCCGTCGAGCACCGGCCATCCCTCGCCCGTGATCTCCACCCGCCGGTCCACCACGATCCCGGCCCCCCGGTACTCGCCCCCCCGGACCACGATCCGGTCGCCGGGGCGCGCGTCGCGGAGCGCCTCGCCCAGGGTCCGGTAGGGGCCGGCGGGCGAGACCACCAGCACGGCGGCCAGGGCCAGGAGGGCGGCGGGGGTCACGGGCCGTCCCCGGCGCGCACCCGCGCCAGCACCCCGTCCCAGGTCAGCCGCTCCGCCCCCAGCGCCGTGGCCAGGCTGTCGGCGGCCGGACCCGGACGCACGGCGATGACTCCGTAGTGCATCGGGGTGCGGACCTGGTCGGTCGCCAGGAAGAGGGCCCGGCCGGTGGGCAGCAGCCCGTCGGGGGTGAGGAAGTCGGCCACCCAGGTCGAGTGGATCCGGGCGGGGTCGAGGGTCCCCGACGCGACGTAGCGGGCCAGGCAGCCCGGATCGTCGAACGGCACCGTGCGGCCGGTCGTGGTCACCAGGGCGGCGGTGAAGCGCGCCTCCGCCAGGCTCATGTGGCAGTGGGCGCACTCCTCCTGCCCCAGCATCAAGGCACGCGGGGCGGGGTCACCGCACCCCGCCCCCGCCCCCGCCCCGAGCAGCGCCAGCCCGAGGGCCGCCGCCGCCCGCCGGCCCCGCCCCCGGCTCATGCCGGGGCGGGGCTCCGGCCCAGGCGCCACTCGCGCATCGTCAGCGCGATGGCGAGGGCCAGCACCAGGAAGGCGATCCAGCCCCCGGCGGCGGGAAGCGAGGTGGCGATGAAGTTCAGGATCTGCTTGCTGCCGAGCAGCGGCGGCTGGTAGCTCATGCCGGGGATCTTGATGGCGGCCGTGGGGTCGAGCGAGTGGCCGTAATCGTACCCCCAGCGGTAGAAGTCGGCGAGCCCGGCCAGGGCCCCCGCGGTGAAGGCGGCGGTCCACAGGTAGAGCCCCCGGCGCCGGCCCCAGAGCGCGGCGCCCAGCCCGATGGCGATCAGCG
Source organism: Gemmatimonadales bacterium (assembly GCA_041612035.1). GTDB lineage: Bacteria > Gemmatimonadota > Gemmatimonadetes > Gemmatimonadales > GWC2-71-9 > SZUA-320. The sequence goes on from JBFILX010000129.1 coordinate 3,492, forward strand.
CCCCCAGCGCGACCGGCATGAACCGCAGCTCGGGGATGGCGTCGGGGTCGATCGGCTTCATCCCGATGTAGTGGTTGAGCCCGTTGATGTTCTGGAGGTCGTGCGGCTTCTGGCCGGTGATCTGGTCCACCCAGATGTACATCCCGATCCCTTCCGGGTACTGGGGGGCCTTGAGGGCGATGTGCCAGAGCGGGAGCAGGTACAGCGCGCCGAGGAGCAGCGCCCCCAGCCCCACCGCCCATCGGGTCGTGCGCGTCATCATGTCAGGCCTTTCCGTGCCGGCAAGGGGCGGCGGGCCGGTCACCGATCCCGCGGTGACCGACCCGCCCCCACCGGGGCTCCGGCGGGACTACTCGCCGGGCTTGTTCCAGCTGAGCGGCACCGAGGAGCCGCGGGGCGACACCCGCGCCCAGCCGGACATCTCCTGGTGCAGCGCCGAGCAGAAGTCGGTGCAGTAGAACGGGTAGACCCCCACCCGGTCGGGCACCCAGGCGACGGTACGGGTCTGGCCCGGCATCACCAGGATCTCCGCGTTCCGCATCCCCATGATGGCGAAGCCGTGGGGCACGTCCCAGTCCTGCTCCAGGTTGGTGACGTGGAAGAACACCGAGTCGCCCACCTGGATGCCTTCGATGTTGTCGGGCATGAAGTGGCTCCGGATGCTCGACATGTACACGTGCACCTTGGTGCCCTGCCGCACCACCCTGGTCTCCCGCTCGCTCTTCACCGCGTACGGGTCCTTGTTGTCGGCCAGGGAGAAGGTCTGGACCTGCTTGTCCCTGATGAGCGACGCGGGCAGGGCCTGGGCGTAGTGCGGCTCGCCCACCGTGGGGAAGTCGAGCAGCAGCTTCATCTTGTCGCCGGTGATGTCGTACAGCTGGGCGGAGTGCGTGAGTTCGGGCCCGGTGGGGAGGTAGCGGTCCTTGGTGATCTTGTTGAGGGCGATCGCGTACTTGCCCCACGGCTGCCGGCTGTCACCCCCCGGCACGCTCAGGTGGCCGATCGAGTAGTAGGCCGGGATCCGGTCCACCACCTCGCAGCGCTCCAGGTTCCACTTGATGATCTCGGAGGAGATGAAGACCGAGGTGTAGGCGTGGCCGGTCGCGTCGAACTCGGTGTGGAGCGGCCCCAGCCCCGGGTTCTGCACCTCGCACTTCATGACCTCCTCGTAGCGGATCACCGGGATGCCGTCCACCGTCTTCTCGAACGCCTGGTTCTGGATCGCGGCCTGCATCTTGGCGAACGAGTGCACCGGCAGGGCGGTGGCCAGCTTGCCGCCCGCCACGATGTACTCGCCCGTCGGGTCCACGTCCACCCCGTGGGGCGACTTGGGCGTGGGCAGGAAGTAGACCAGGTCGGCGCAGGTCGCGGGATCGAGGACCGTCACCTCGGTCTGCCACCGCGTCTCCGCGATGTGCTGGTCATTGATCGAGTTGTGCGCGTACCGCGCCGGGGTCCGCTGCCCGCGGCCCTCGGTCACGCACTGCTCGGCCCGCTGCCAGTTCACCGCGGCGATGTAGTCCTTGTCGTTCTGGGAGGCGCCCCGCTCCAGCAGGGAGTACGCCTGCTCGGTGTTGTAGGTGGTGAAGAAGGCCCAGCCGTGCGAGGGGCCCTTGCCCGCATGCGCGATGTCGTACTGGTAGCCCGGCATCTTCACCTGGAACGCCACCGCCATCCGGCCGGTGGTCGGGTCCACCCGGATGAAGGTGAGCATCGCGCCGAACCGGGTGGCGAACTCCTTGATGGAGACGTCGGCCTGCGGAGTCGGGACGCTGAACCGGGTGGCGGCCACGACGTACTCGGTGCCCTGCGTCAGGAAGGGCGAGGCGTGGTTGCCGCCGGTGTTGGGGACCTCGATGATCTCGACCGTTTCGAAGGTGCTGAGGTCGATCCGGGCCACCCGGGGGGTGTTGTTCCCGTTGATGAACAGCCAGCGCCCGTCGGGGATCCCGTCGGTCTGGGACAGCTTCGGATGGTGGGCGTCGTCCCACGGCATGAACCCGTAGCTGGTGTTGAGCAGGGCCCGGGTCTGCTCGCTGTACCCGTAGCCCTTCTCGGGATACTGGGAAAACACCGGGACCTGCTGGAGCAGCCTGCCCGACGGCAGGCCATACACCCCCAGGTTGCCGCTGTACCCCCCGGAGGTGAAGAAGTAGAACTCGTCATACGTCCCGGGCGAGACGTACACCTTGCCGGCGGCGTCCGCCGCCTGCGACCCCGCCTGGCCGGCCGGGCCGCACCCCGCGCCGACGATGCCGAACGCGGCTGCCGCCGCGGTCAGCCGCATCCACTTCGCTGTCCTGCTCGCCATGGTACCCTCCGTCAACGTGAATCGACCGGGACCGCTCACGGGGCTTTCGCCTGGGTCCGCAGATACTCCAGCACCTGCCGGGCCTCGTCCTGGGTGAGACCCTGGTTGGGCATGAAGGTCATGTACTCCGCGAGGAGGGCCTTGCCGACCGGGTGCCGCTCCACCATCTCCTGCGGATTCAGGATCATGTTCAGGATGAAGGCCGGGCTCTGCTGGGTGGTGATCTCGCCCAGGGCCGGCCCCACGTACCGCTCGGCCATCTTGTGGCAGGCGGAACACTTCACCTCGAAGACCGCCTGGCCCGCCGCGGCCATCCCCCGGTCGATCGGCCCCAGGGTCACCGGCTCGGTGACCGGGCCGATCCCGTGCTCCAGCTGAAAGGCCGTCAGGTCGCTCCCCGGCGCGGCCCCGCCCCCCGAGGCGGCGGGCGCGGGGGCCTCGCCGCCGCCGCAGGCGGCGAGGGCCAGCAGGGCTCCGATCCCAATCCAGCCTGTGCGTGCAGACATCGTCCGTCCTCGAGGTCAGGGGCGGCCACCGCACCGCCCGGCAATGGGAATCATTTCGGTCGGGCATCCTACCCGGTCGCCGATCGAGGTCCGATGAACTCTACGTGAAGCGTCGTTCACGGTCGGACTCCCGGGGGGCGCCCTTGTCGGGAAGGCAAAAATATCATATCATCATGCGAATATCAAGTAACCCGGGA
>JBFILX010000130.1:0-6500 GCA_041612035.1 Gemmatimonadales bacterium
GAGCCCCTGGTTCGACACGGCCGGCCTGCGGCCCACCGGCCGCCCGCAGCTGGGCCAGGAGACAGGCCGGGTCCGGGCCTGGGTGGATCCCGGCAAGCCGGGCCCGCCGTCGAGCAGCCGGATCACGGTGGAGACCGCGTATCGGGCCTACGCGGACCCCTCGCGCGACCCCCGCGAGACCGAGCGGCTGTTGCCCGAGGCCCACGCGGTGTACCAGCGGGTGCTGGGCGCCCTGATCCGGGTGGCCGAACGGCACGGCGACCCCGCGACGCTGCCGCGGCTGGCGTTTCCCACCACTCCCACCACCCCGGTCACCCGCGACACCACCTGACGCGCGACGGGCCGGCAGCAGCCGGCCCGTGCGGAGAAGGTCGGGTGGGGCGACCGTTACGCCACGTAGGCCTTCACCCACTCCTCGAGCTGGCCCAGGTCCACCACCGCGTCCCGGCAGGGCCCCTGGGGCAGCTGCATCGTGAGTCCCAGCACCGGGACCCGGCCCGCCACGTCGTGCAGGCCGCTCACCATGTCCCGCTCGCAGGCCACGGCCACCACCGCCCGGGGGCGCCGCTCCCGGATCACCCGCCGGGCCAGCTGGCCGCGGGTGGCGACGAAGACCGGCACGGTGTACTTGCCGGCGATGGACAGCACCCCTTCCAGCGTCTCCCGGGAGAGGCACCGCGGGACCAGCAGGAGCAGTTCGCCCTGGGCCACCTTCCGGTCGCGCATCCGGGCCAGGGTGTTGAAGACCTTCACCGCGGCGTTCTCCACCCAGTCACGCCGGCCGAACCGGTCGGCCAGCCGGGACGAGAGCCGCATCAGTCGAAGGAACGGCCCCCGCTCCGCCAGCCGCTCGGGGAGCAGTGGCCGGCGAACCGCGAAGGAGAGGGCCAGCAGGGCCCACCAGAGGAGCGCCACGGCGGCGACCGCGAGCCAGAGCCGCTCGAGCCAGACGGGGATGGCCTGGTGCAGCCGGGCCAGGTGGGGGGCGAGCAGCCAGAGGACCAGCCACCCTGCGGCCAGCGCCGCCGTGAGGGCGCCCAGCGACCAGCCGAAGAAGCGGAGCGGGGGGGTGTCGAAATCGCCCCCGTTGGGGAGCGGCGTCCCGTCCCACTCGTCCCACTCGTGGCCCAGACGGCGGTCTGTCTCGAGATGAATCAGCTGGGCGCGTTGCGTCGCCATGGGTGGATAACTTAGCGTGCCGGTAGGGATTTTGCCCTCGGCGTCCGCCCGGTACCTTTCGGCCCGGGCGGCCCCGGGCACGGGCCGGGGAGGAGGCGACGCGTGCGGCAGTACCTCGACCTGATGCAGCGCATCCTGGACGACGGACACCGGAAGGACGACCGCACCGGCACCGGGACCCTGAGCGTGTTCGGGCACCAGATGCGGTTCGACCTCGCCGCCGGGTTCCCCCTGGTCACCACCAAGAAGCTCCACCTGCGCTCGATCGTGCATGAGCTGCTCTGGTTCCTCCGGGGCGAGACCAACGTGGGCTCGCTGCGGGAGGCCGGGGTGCGGATCTGGGACGAGTGGGCCGGGCCCGACGGCGAGCTGGGGCCGATCTACGGGTACCAGTGGCGCTCCTGGCCGACGCCCGACGGGCGGCACGTGGATCAGATCGCCGAGGTGCTGCGGGGCCTCCGCGAGACCCCCGACTCGCGCCGGCTGCTGGTGAGCGCCTGGAACGTGGCCGACATCCCGCGCATGGCGCTGGCTCCCTGCCATGTGCTGTTCCAGTTCTACGTGGCGGACGGCAGGCTGTCCTGCCAGCTCTACCAGCGCAGCGCCGACGTCTTTCTCGGCGTCCCGTTCAACATCGCCTCCTACGCCCTGCTCACGGCGATGATGGCGCAGGTGTCGGGGCTGGCCCCGGGCGAGTTCATCATGACGCTGGGCGATGCCCACCTCTACCTCAACCATCTGGAGCAGGCCCGGCTGCAGCTCGCCCGCGAGCCCCGGCCGCTGCCCCGGCTGCGGCTCGACCCCGCCGTGACCTCGCTCTTCGAGTTCCGCTACGAGCACGTGGCGGTCGAGGAGTACCACCCCCATCCCCACATTCCGGCGCCGGTGGCGGTGTGATCGTCTCGCTGGTGGCCGCCGTGGCCGACAACGGCGTCATCGGCCGGGACGGCGGTCTCCCGTGGAAACTCCCGGCGGACCTGGCCCACTTCCGGCGGCTCACCCTGGGACACACCGTCATCATGGGGCGCCGCACCTTCGAGGAGCTGGGCACCGGGCTGGACGGCCGCCGCAACCTGGTCGTGACCCGGACCCCGGGCTACGCCGCGCCGGGTGCGGAGGCGGTGGGCAGCCTCGACGCGGCCCTCGCCATGGCCGCGGACGAGCCCGAGGTGTTCGTGATCGGCGGCGGAGAGATCTACCGCGAGGCCCTGCCGATCGCCGACCGGATGTACCTGACCCACGTGCACGCCACGGTGGAGGGCGACACCCGGTTCCCCGACTTCGACGCGGTCGGCTGGAAGGTGGTGGACGAAGAGGTGCACCCCGCCGACGACCGCCACCCGCACCCCTTCACCATCGTCCGCTACGACCGTCAGGTCTGACCCGGCTCCGCCGAGGAGCGGCGGACCAGGCGGACCACGTGGAGCGCCTGTGCGGTGGCGAGCACCGCGCCCGCCGCGTAGGCCGTGGCGGCGTGGCGGGCCCCGGTCGGGTTGCCCAGTCCCACCGTCAGCGCGAGCAGCACCGCCGCCCCGGCCAGCAGCACCAGGCAGGCCCATGCCAGGGGGGTCAGGATGAACTCCAGCCGCTGGTCCACCCGCGTGAGGCGCCGGCCCATCCCGGCCACGCGCAGGGTGAGGATGCGTGGCACCACCCGGTGCATCACCCCGGCGATCAGCAGCACCAGCCAGCCCAGCAGGGCGAGGATCGCGTAGGCGGCCCACCCGCGGCCCCGGAGCGACGGGAGGGCCAGCACCGCCGCGCCCGCTCCGATGGCGAGCGCGTAGCACACCGTGGCGGCGAGCAGGAACCCGGCCGCCGGGTCGAACCGATTGGTCCGGGTGGCGAAGTAGGAGCCCAGGGCGCCGAGGTGGCCGACCGCCGCGGCCAGCATGAGGAGGCCTCCGGCCAGGGTGAGCGGGCGCACCGGGGCGATCGCCCCGGCGGAGAACAGCAGCAGGCCGGCGCTCGCCACCCACCCGATCCACCGGATCGGGCGGTCGTCCGGCTGACGGGAGCCCAGGAACGCCGGGAGCATCTTGCTCCCCACCCCGACCGCCGTGAGGGTGCCCAGGCCGAGCGCGCCCAGGTGGAAGTGCGCGGCCACCAGGCCCTCCCGGCTCGTCACCCACCACCCGAGCCCGTCCCCGATGCGGACCAGGGCGAGCGCCATGGCGAGGCCCAGGGCCGAGTGACCGAGGGTCACGTAGGTCGCCACCTGCCGGTTCCGGTGCGCGTGCCGGCGGGCGGGCAGGGTGTTCCAGCTGGCGCCCCCCACCCCCACGAAGAGCACCACCCAGCCCGCCGCCTGCCAGCCGGGGAGCCAGGTCCAGAACCCGGCCAGCAGCAGGACCAGCCCGGCCTGGAAGGCCCAGAACCCGGCGACCCCGACCCAGGGGTGACGCGGCCCCACCCCGGTCACCGCGGGGATGAACTGGTGCAGGGCTCCGAAGATGGCGCCGGTGAGCACGCCGAGGGTGAAGCAGTGGGTGACCGTCACGACCCTGGGCGAAAAGACGAGGCCGAGCGCGAGGTCGGGGGCGGCGGAGACCAGGCCCACGGCCCCCAGCAGGAGCCAGGCGACGGTGGTGGCGAACCAGGCGACCGGGAGCCACGGGGGCCGCACCACCGGGTCGGCGCCGTGCTGCGGCAGGGGGTGCGCGGGGCCGGTGCCGTGGATCGGGAGGCTCATCGGGGACCGTCCGGTCGAGAGGTGTGGGAGGCGGGAGCGGAGGGAGAACGGGCGGCCCAGAGGCCGCGCGGGTTGCCGTAGCGGATGGCCCGGTCCACGGCATCGGCGTAGCGCTCCCACTCGGCCACCAGCGCGGGCAGCTGCTGCCGGCCCGGTCCGGTCAGGTGGTAGAAGCGGGCCCGGCGCCCGTGGTCGGAGCGGCCCCACTCCGACTCGATCCACCCCCGCCGGGCCAGCCGGTGCAGGGCGGGGTAGAGGGTCCCCTCCTCGACCGCGAAGGCGCCGTCGGTGACCAGCCGGATCCACTCCCCCACCCCGGCCCCGTGGGTCGGTTCCCAGCGGAGGGCGCGGAGGATCAGCAGCTCGAGGGTGCCGGGCAGCAGGGTGAGGGGGGCGTCGGACAGGGCGGGCTCCGGGGCGACGAAGCCGGCAAGATACCCGTTTACCCCTAGAGCGACTAGGGGGAAGACTGGAGCGGGGGGGCCGGGTCTTGTACCCTTCCGCCCGTCAGCGGGCCGCGGGGCCCGCGTTCCCTTCTTCCCGGACTGGTGCCCGTGACCGACGCCGCCCTCCCGACCAACGGTTCCACCGCCTTCGCGCCCGTGGATACCATCTTCGCCGCCAACGTGTTCACCCGGCGGATCATGCGCCAGCGGCTGCCCAAGGAGGTCTACCGCAGCCTGGTCCGCACCATGGACCGCGGGGAGCCGCTCGACCCGGCGGTGGCCGACGTGGTGGCGGCCACCATGAAGGACTGGGCGGTGGAGCACGGCGCGACCCACTTCACCCACTGGTTCCAGCCGCTCACCGGGGCCACGGCGGAGAAGCACGACTCGCTGGTGGCGCCGGACGGGACCGGCGGCGTGGTGTACACCTTCTCCGGCGAGGAGCTGGTGCAGGGTGAGCCCGACGCGTCGAGCTTCCCGTCCGGCGGGCTGCGGGCCACGTTCGAGGCGCGCGGCTACACGGCCTGGGACCCGACCAGCCCGGCCTTCCTGATGAAGGGCGACCGCAACGTCACCCTCACCATCCCCACCGCCTTCGTCTCGTGGACCGGCGAGGCGCTCGACACCAAGATCCCCCTGCTCCGCTCGGTGGAGGCGCTCAGCCGCCAGGCTCTCCGGATCCTCCGGTTCTTCGGGACCGACGAGGGGGTGACCCGGGTCTACACCACGGTGGGACCGGAGCAGGAGTACTTCCTGGTCGATCGCGACATGTGGTCGGAGCGGCCCGACCTCATGACCTGCGAGCGGACCCTGTTCGGGGCCCGGCCGCCCAAGGGGCAGCAGCTCGAGGACCACTACTTCGGCACCATCCCGGCCCGGGTGCTCGCCTTCATGGCGGAGGTGGAGCACGAGCTGTGGAAGCTGGGGGTGCCGGTGAAGACCCGGCACAACGAGGTGGCCCCGGGACAGTACGAGATCGCCCCGCTGTTCGAGCTGGCCCACATCGCGTCGGACCACCAGATGCTGATGATGGAGACCCTGCGCCGGGTCGCGCCCCACCACGGCCTGAAGGTGCTGCTGCACGAGAAGCCCTTCGCCGGGATCAACGGGTCGGGGAAGCACAACAACTGGTCGATGAGCACCGACACCGGGGTGAACCTGCTCGACCCGCAGGACGAGACCCACACCAACATGCAGTTCCTGGTCTTCCTGTGCGCCGTGGTGCGCGCGGTGGACCTCCACGCCGACCTGCTGCGGGCCTCCATCGCCTCGGCCGGCAACGACCACCGGCTGGGCGCCAACGAGGCGCCCCCCGCGATCATCTCGATCTTCCTGGGCGACATGCTGGAGGACATCCTCTCCCAGATCGAGAAGGGCCTGCCCAAGCGCACCCTGCGGGGCGGCACCCTCGACCTGGGGTCCCACACCCTCCCGCAGCTGCCCCGGCACTCGAGCGACCGCAACCGGACCTCGCCCTTCGCCTTCACGGGCAACAAGTTCGAGTTCCGCGCGGTGGGCTCCTCGGCGACGATCGCCTGGCCCAACACGGTGCTCAACCTCATCGTGGCCGAGTCGCTGGACTACGTGGCCAGCGCGCTGGAGAAGGCGGCCGGGAAGTCGCCGGCGCCAGCCAAGCAGCAGGCCGCGGTGCTCGCGGTGCTCAAGAAGGTCATCCACGAGCACAAGCGGGTCCTCTTCGGGGGCGACAACTACTCGCCGGAGTGGCACAAGGAAGCCGCCCGGCGGGGGCTCCCGGTGCTCACCAACTCGGTGGACAGCTTCCCCGCGCTGCGGGCCAAGAAGACGGTGGACCTGTTCAAGAAGTACGGCGTGCTCTCCAAGTCGGAGCTGGGGTCGCGCACCAGCATCGCGGTCGAGAAGTACGTGAAGCAGCTCACCATCGAGGCGGAGACCATGGTGAACATGGCCCGGACCATGATCCTCCCCGCGGCGCTCCGCCACCAGACCGTCCTGGCCGGGGCCACGGCGGCCACCGAAGGCGCCGGCGTGAAGGCGCCCGACGCGCGGGCCGCCCTGACCGACTTCGTGCCGATGGTGGCCCGGTGCCGGAAGGCGATCCAGGCGCTGGAGAAGGCGGCCGTGCACCACGACGAGGATCCGCTGCGCCACGCCCGGCACATCGCCGACAAGGTCCGGCCGGCCATGGGGGAGCTGCGGGCGGC
>JBFILX010000131.1:0-6499 GCA_041612035.1 Gemmatimonadales bacterium
CGCGCTGGCGACGGGGGCCGCGATGTTATGGTTCATCCGCCGCGGCCTTTTCGCGTTGCCCCTCCTGGGATCGCCCGGAGCGCTTGCAGTCGGTTCGCGGGCTACTGCCGTGGGAGCACTACGAGCAGCATCGCGGGCTCGTCGATGTCGTCCCCGTCGAAGTCGAACTCCTCGTCGTCGCTCGTCAGGGTCATGGTGTCCCCGCTGAGCGCGAAGTCGAAGTCGAACTGGACGTCGGGGCCTGCTGGGTCGATGGTCACGACGTCGTCGGCGAGGCTGACCGTCCCCTGTTCGGCCTCGACCGGCTCGCCGGGGAAGGAGACCGTCAGGGTGTAGTTCATGCCCGCCGTGATGACGATCGAGAGCGTGCCCCCATCGGCGATGAGGTCCACCGACTTGGACGGGTCCGCCGTGCTCGTGTACTGCACCAGGGTGGCGTTCCAGGTCCCGGTGATGTCCACGTCGTCGGGGGACGTCGAATCGCTGCAGGCCAGAGCGAGGGTGAGGGCGAGCGTCCCGAGGCCTGAGTGGCTGGAAGCCGCAGCCGGGTGCGGCGTCCAGCGGCTCAGAAGGGCTGGGTGATGCCGACCTGGACGGACCGGGGCGCGCCGGGCAGCATGCCGCGGGTCCGGTCGGAGACGTAAAGCCGGTCGAAGAGGTTCTTGGCTGCGACGAAGACCGTGCCGCCGGTGGCGGTCACGGCGTGGTTCACGGTGGCGTTCCAGATCGTGTGAGCCGGGAGCACGCCCTGCTGGCCGTCGGCGACGGTGACGGTGGAGTTCAATGCGTCACCGAACTGCCGTCCGACGTGCACGGCCTCCAGGCGCGCGTCCAGCGCGCTGCCGTGCCGGTAGCCGATCCCCACCGTCAAGCTGGTCACGGGGGCGTAAGGCAGCCGGTTGCCAGCCACGGAGACGGCACGGCGGGTGCCCGCGGCGTTCTGGGCCCCGTAGACCTTGCCGATCACCTCGGCGGCGCTGGCCCCGATGAACGCGAAGCGTTCGTCGCGGTACTCCGCGGTCGGAACCCAGGTCCACGCGGCGTCCAGTAAGAGTCCCTGCCGCATGCCGAGCAGGGAGGCGGCGTCGATCCGTGCCGCCAGCTCCAGCCCCTGGTGCAGGGTACGACCCGCGCTCGTGAGCGTCGCGCCTGCCCCCCCGGCGACGCTCGCCGAGACGATCTGGTTCTCGAAATCGAGCCGGAAGAGCGTGGCCTCCAGGTCGAGCCCGTGCACCGCGGTCGTGCGCACGCCCAGCTCCCAGTTCCAGCTCAGCTCCGCGTCGAGTTCGACCACCGTGCCGGTGGCGTTGTCGATCAGGTCCTCCACGCGGGGCGGGGCGAAGCCGCGGTGAGCCCCGCCGTAGACCGTGACGCCCTCGGCCGCCGCCCAGGTCACGCCGAGCCCCGGTACGATCTGGGTGAGGCTCCCGCCGCCGGTGACGACCGGGCTCGCGAGCCGGTTTTCCCGCTCGTGGCGCACGTGCTCCAGCCGGAAGCCTGGGGTGATCGTACAGCAGCCCAGGAACCACCGGCTCTGCGCGAACGCCGAGTACGCCCGGGTCGTCCGCACGTTGTCCTCCACGGTCCCCGAGCCACGGTCCGAAGCGGGGCCCGCCCCGCGGGCGTTCGGCGAATCGCCGTTCAGCTGGAGTCGCGCCTGTCGCTCGTCGTGGACCCGGACGCCGAACTCGAGCAGGGCCTGGCTGCCGAAGGGCGTCCACGGGGCCCGGAGCCGCGGCTCGAGCCCCCAGACGGCGTAGTCGCGCAGCCGGCCCTGGTTGCCGCAGGACGTCGCGAGGTTCTCCATGCCGCCGCAGGCCGGGTCCTTCCGGTCGTTGGGGCGCTCGCTGGAGTTGCTCGACTGGCGCCACCAGTCGCGCGACACGCCGGAGGCGTAGGCGGTGGTGAGCAGGGTGACGCCCTGCCCGAGGTCGAGCCGGTCGGTGACCGAGGCGCCCCAGCGGCGCATGAACATGGAATCGTGCCGGAACGGATTCGCCCGGGGATCGATCGCCCACTCGGCCTCGGTGAGGCCCGAGTACGTCACGTTGGATCGCTCGTTGTAGGCGTTGCCACGGACCGTTAGGGAATGCCCCGGGGCAACGGCGACCGTGGACTTGACCGTCACGTCGTCCAGCAGCGTGCCCGTGTTCTCACGGCCCCCGTCGGCGCGACGCCGTGAGGCGTTCAGATCGAGCCCGACCCGGCCCCAGGTCCCGCCCAGGTTGACCTGGCCGAGCGCGTGCCGCTGCGTGCCGCCGGCCAGCGTGAACGACGCTGCCATCGCCTTCGGAATGGCGGGGGTGACGTAGTTGATCACCCCGCCAATCGTCTGCGGGCCGAACAGGATCTGGCCCGACCCCTTCAGCACCTCGACCCGGGTGAACCGCGTGACCGGGGGGTGGTAGTAGCTGGAGTTGTCCCCGTAGGGCGCGAGCGCGAGCGGGATGCCGTCCTCGAGGAGAAGGACCTTCCGGCTGCGCGTCGGGTCGAGCCCGCGGATGCCGATGTTGGGACTGAGGCCGAGGCCCTCCTCGTCGCGTGCCTGCACGCCCGGGACGCGGCGGGCGAGCTCGTTGACCGTGAGGGGGCGCCAGCCGGCGATCGAGGCGCTGTCCACCACCGTGGCCGCTCCGGCGATCGCTTCCCGCAGCGCGCGGCTTCCCACGACCCTGACCTCGGTGAGCTCCAGGGTGTCCCTCGTCCGTGGCCCGGCCTCCTGGGCCAGGGCGGGCAAGGGCGGAATCAGGGTCCACATGGCGAGGAGGACGGCGTGGATCGAACGGAGGGGCTGGTCCACGGGTAGGGTCGGTTGTAGATGAGAAGAAGTTTCAACTAGTTTTGGGTTCGCAGAATACGGGATAAGGACTCCCGGGTCAACCGTCCCTTCGGGCGCCCGCTCACGCGGTCCGGTCACGGAGGGACGAAGGCTGCCCGCGATAGGTAGCACTGGTGTCTGCCACCCCACTTGGTGGTTCATCGCCGTTCCTCCCCGGAAGCTGCCCGTGTCCGGTCGTGACCGGCACCGAGTCCTTCTTCGACCCCGATGCCCAGGCCATGGCCGACCAGATGCGAAAGGAGATCCGGGAGGCGTTCGCGGTCGGCTTGTACTTCGCCGGGACGAGCCTCCGACGCTGGCTGGCCGGAGGCGCCTGAGCGCCCTCCGCTGACGTACTTCCGGCCGGGATCCCAGGAGGGGCAATACGGAAGACGCCGCGAGTCCGCTCGCGGCGTCTTCGTTTTCCACCCCGGATGACGGTCCTGGCTGCCGCTTCACGCATTGCCTCGTGAGGGGTCCTCCCGGGCCCCGACGCCCTCGACCCAGGGAGGCCGTATGACACGGCGCGGCAAGATCTTGCGCGACACCAGCGCGGGCCCCGGCCTGCTGGTGGTGGACGGGACCCAGCACCCGTTCCAGCTGGAGAACCAGTGGAAGTCCGACACGGTCCCCCGCGCCGGCATGGCGGTGGACGTCGACTTCGATCCGTACGGCGCCGTGACCGCGGTCCGGGCGGTGCCGGAGTCGGTCATCGCCAAGGAGCAGGCCGACCAGGCCATGCGGGCGGTCAGGGACAGGGGCGGCGCGCTCGCCGGCGCGATGGTGAGCCGCTTCGGGGGACGGGACCTGGCCGCCCTCGGTCTCCTGCTGCTCGGCTGGTTCGTGCTCAAGGTGGGCTCCTTCGGCGGCGGGATGCTGGGCGAGATCAGCTTCACCTTCTGGCAGGTCCTGGGCTACGTGAACTCCGGCGCCGAGAGCATCGGCCGCCGGGTCATGGGCGGCAGCGCCAGTACCGGGATCTGGGGATTCGTGGCGGTGGCGGCGCTGGCCGGCCCCTTCCTGCGTCACTTCTGGGCGGACCGGAAGGCCCACCTGGGCGGCCTGCTCCCGCTGGCGCTCATGCTGGTGGTGCTCTGGCAGATCTACAGCGGCATCGGCGACGCCGTGAGCGGCACCGGGTCCTTCTTCGGTCCCGATGCCCAGGCGATGGCCGATGAGATGCGGCGCGAGATCCGGGACGCCGTCTCGTTCGGGGCGGGGACCTACCTCTCCTTCGCGGTGGGCCTCTACTTCGCCGGGACGAGTGTCCGGCGCTGGCTGGCCGGGGGGGCCTGAACGCCCGTCCGGCGGCGTGCCTCCGGCCGGGAAAGCCCAATCCCGGTCGGGGTACTCCGTAAAGCTCCGTTCACGGTTGGGCCGGCCGGCTTGCAACGGGTGGGGCGGGGTCGCAGGTTCCATGGGTTGCACCTCTCGCACTCTCACGCCGGAACCGACCCATGCGCATCTCCACCCCGCTGTCTCGCGTAGCCGTCCTCGGCCTTCTGCTCGGCGCCTCGTGCGCCGGGGCCAAGGGCATGGCCGAAGCGGCGATCACCTCGGCCGACCAGGCCGTGGCCTCGGTGGGCCCCGAGGTCTCGAAGGTGATGCCCGACCAGATGAACCAGCTCACCGAGGCGATCGCCTCGGCGCGCGCCAGCCTCGAGGCCGGCGAGTATCAGGCCGCGCTGGACGGGGTGAAGGGCGTCCCGGCCGAGGCGCAGCGGCTGGCGGCGGAGGTGCCCGCCAAGACCGCCGAGCTCACCCAGGCCTGGAACGACCTGGCGCCGGCGATGGCACGGAACATGGCCGCCGTGCAGTCGAAGATCGACGAGGCGACCCGCACCCGCCGCATGCCGCGCGGGATGGACGCCGCCGGGCTCGAGAACCTGAAGAGCTCGATGTCGTCCATGGCCGCCGAGTGGAGCACGGCCTCCACCGCCTTCCAGTCGGGCAACCTGGCCCAGGCGATGGCCAAGGCCACCGAGCTCAAGGCGATGGTGTCGCAGGCGATGGCGTCGATGGGGATGGTGTCCGACGAGCGGGCCTGGGGCAACGCGCAGACCGTGCCGAAGTGAGCCGTTGACGCAGTGAAGGGGGGCCGGCCTCGGCGTGGCCCCCCCGTGCTTCCCGGTCTCCGGCCGAGGAATTCCGCCATGTTGCCAGACGTGAAGCGTCAGGACGCCCCGCCCACCCCCCGGGCCATCGACCTGGGCCGTCGCCTGACGGAGACGATCCAGACCTTCGAGCGCCAGTACCCCGGCACCAGCCGGGAGGAGATCCGGGCTGCGGTCCGGCTCGCGGTGGGGGACGGGGAACGGCGCCCCCCCGCGGCCAGGGCCGCCGTTCTGGTGGGTGCCCTCGTCGCCGGCCTGGCGGTGGCCTGGTTCACCGGCGGCGGCGTGACCGGCCGGCTCGAGATCCCCTTCGCGGCGGTCGCGGTCGCCGTCCTGGTCGCCCTGGCGGCGGTGCTGGCGGCGAGGGCCCGGAGCGGCTGACCTCAGGTCATGGCCGCGGCCGGGCTCCCCATCCGGTCCCAGGCCCAGCCCGCCGCGGCGCCCGCCGTCACCGCCCAGGCGATCCCGACCACGGTCCACAGCCAGGCGCTCGAGTAGGGGATCCCGGTCATCAGGATGTGCAGAAAGATCCAGGTCGGGAAATTGACCAGCACCCCGGCATAGAGACCGAACGCGGCCCCGCCCGCGGCCCCCGGCCCGAACGCGGACCGGACCCGGCTGAAGACCCAGACGAACACCAGCGCGGCCACGAAGTCGCCGAACACCAGCAGCGCCATCGGCGGGTCGGGGTTCATGTTGGCCAGCGCGGCATGGAACGAAGCGAGCAGCAGGCCGTTGACGAGGAAGTCGAAGAGGTTGACGACGATGCCCACGATCACTGCGGTCTTGAGGATCCGGCCGATCGG
This sequence comes from Gemmatimonadales bacterium, assembly GCA_041612035.1. Classification (GTDB taxonomy): domain Bacteria; phylum Gemmatimonadota; class Gemmatimonadetes; order Gemmatimonadales; family GWC2-71-9; genus SZUA-320. The sequence continues at coordinate 5,739 of JBFILX010000131.1, forward strand.
CATGCGGGCCTCCCGAGTGTGCAGGTGACCCCGGTGCCGGCGCTGCGGCCCCAGGTTGCGTTGGGTGTTCGGTTGGGGTGGGCGGGCGGAGAGCCCGCCACTCCCAACATGGGAAGCGGGGAGGCCGCTGGCCAGACGGTGTCCGGAGAATGGTCTCCGGTCAGGCCGTGGAGACGAGCCGGGCTTCGGGGGCCGCCATCCGGAGCCGCAGCCCGGCCGCGGCCGGGTCCAGGCCGAACACGGCGGTGGCGGCGGCGTCGGCCTCGAGGCAGCGGCCGGCCATGACCGTGACGCTGTGGCGCACGGTGACCACCGGCTCGGCCGTGGCCGGGTCCATGATATGGTGATACCGCCGGCCCTCGTGATCGAACCCCTGGAAGTAGTCGCCCGAGGTGGCCACCGCCGCGTCCTCCACCTCGATCGTGCCGCCGATCCGTGCCGGGTCGTGCGGGGAACGGACCCCGACCCGCCAGGGGTCACCCTCGGGTGACCGGCCGATGGCGAACAGGTCCCCCCCGGCGTTCACCACCGCGTCCCTGATGCCGGCGGCCCGCAGCGCCTCGACCGCGCGGTCGACCCCGTACCCCTTCGCGATTCCGCCGAGGTCGAGCCCGACGTCGGCATCCAGGTAGCGGATGACCGGGCGGCCATCCCGGGAGCCCACCTCGACCCGGCGATAGAGCGCCCGGCCCGCCAGGCGCCGGTAGGCGGCCGCGGCGGGCGGTGAGGTCCGCTCCCCGAGGTCCCACGCCTCGGTGACC
>JBFILX010000132.1:0-6455 GCA_041612035.1 Gemmatimonadales bacterium
CCTGCTCGAGACGCACAGGACGAGCTTCATGGGGCCTCCCGCCGCCGGCCGGAAGATCGTCTGGCGCGACGTGCGCACCACCCGGTGCCGGGACGGGCGGGTCGCGGAAGAGTGGGTGATCTCCGACCCGGCGGAGCGGCTCCTGCGGGCCCGGAAGCGCTGATCGGTGCTCCGCGACCCTGGGCGCTCGATCGGGCGGGCGTTCGTCGGCGCCCTCCTGGCCACCGCCTGCACGTATGGGCCGGAGGAGCCCCGCGCGGACGTCATCCAGATCCTGCCGGTGGGCGACAGCTACCGGGCGCTGGTCACGATCCGGCATGACGTCGTCCGGCGACCCACGGGCGTCAACACCTTCCCGGACGGAGGCAGGTGGCGGTACACCGCCCGGCGCTGGGTCGTGTACCTCATTGACGCGGAGCGGCTCGACGTGACGCGACTGGCGGGGGAACCGGCGGACGATGCGGTGTGGGAGTCGTTCGAGGCACGCCTCGCCGGGCTGGAGGGGGACACGGTGACCTGGGTCCGGGTGACCGGGTGCCCGAAAGACGGGGAGTGCTACCCGCCCCTCCGGCGGGTCGCGGTATACCGGCTGTCCCTGTCGGGTCAGCTCGAGCGGGTGGCGGCGGTGCCCGCCCATGTCCGCCTCCCGGGACAGATGGCGGCGCGACGGCCGGGGGAGCGGAACTATGTCCGGTATGGCACGGAGCGGGACACGATCACCGCCCGCTTCGAGGAGGGGGGGCCGCTCCGCCCGCTGTTCACGATGGGTTCCGACGGGTCGCTCGCACCCGTGGGGGCAGGCCCGCCGCCCTGAGGGTGGGTGACCTGCCATGTGACACCGTACATGCCGGTGAAACCGTCGGCCCACTCCTGCCGTAGCGTGCCCGATCCCAACCGGACCGGGCCTTCGGCCTGGCCCGGAGACGCGTTTCCCACGGAGCCGACCCGATGACCCTGCGCGCCTTCTTCCGCCCAGACCCCGCACGGTACGAAGGGGTCCGCCCCGTGAACGTCGTCCTGCTGCGGGTGTTCTTCCTCCTCGTCGTGGTTTTCGTGGGGTACGACGCGGTGGGCTACCTGCTGCGGTACGAGCCACCGGCGGGTCACGTGCAGGCGGCCGCCTTCAGCATGTGGGCCGCATTTGCCGTCATGGGCGTCCTGGGGTTCCTGCACCCGCTGCGCATGCTCCCGCTCGTGGCGTTCGACATCGTCTACAAGGTCATCTGGCTGGGGGTCGTCGCCTGGCCCCTCTGGTCCACCGGCCGGCTGGCGGGGTCACCCGCCGAGGAGATGACGGGGGCCTTCCTCTGGGTCGTGCTGCCGGCAGCGGCCATGCCGTGGCGTTACGCTTTCCACACCCTGATTCGGGGCCGGAATGCGCGAGCGCCCCTCGCGCGGGTGGCGCGAGAGGCGCTCGGTTCGAGCGACGGGGAGGCTCAGTAGGTGAACGCCGCCGACACCCCCACGGTGCGGGGCTGGTTGGTCAGGTAGCCGACCCGGGCGCGGGTCCCCCGCTCCCGGTCGAGCGCCAGGAAGGCCCGCTCGTCGGTCAGGTTGTTCCCGTAGACTGCCACTTCCCAGACCCCCCGGATCATCCCGATGCGCAGGTTGGCCAGGTTGTACGCCGGCAGCTCGGGGTCGAACCGGAAGGTGCTCGGCGCGCCGGACCGGTACGGGGCGCCGGGAGTGGTGTTGCCGAACGCCGGGAGGTTCACCGTGCCCAACCCGGTGGCGTGGTCATCCATCTGGGTGAACCGCGAGCCGATGTGGCTCCAGGTCCCCGTGACGAAGCCGGTGGCGCCCTGGCTCATGGGCCAGCGGTACGTGATGCCGGCCGTCCCCTGGAACCTGGGCACGCTGGGCAGCCGGTTTCCGGCGACGATCCCCGGGATCGCGATGGGCGATCCGGTCACCGAGACCAGCCCCGACCGGAGTTCCGAGTCGGTGAAGCTGGCGGAGGCCGACAGCTCTACCCGGTCGCTGGGCGCCGCGGTGAACTCGAACTCGAGCCCCTGGCTGCGCGCCTTGGGGGCCCCCAGCACCAGCCGCGACGAACAGGAGCCCGCCGTCACCACCACCTGCAGGTCCCGGATGTCCATGTAGAAGGCCGAGAGGTTCAGGGTGGCGCGGCCGTCGGCCATGCGGGTCTTGGCCCCGACCTCGTAGTTCCAGACCGTCTCGTCCTTCCAGGAATCCTGCCCGCTGTAGGTCGCCAGGTCCGCCGCCGTGCAGAGTGGCACGTTGAGCGGGTCGTTGATCCCGCCGAGCCGGAAGCCGCGCGACGCCTGGGCGTTCAGGGTCACCATCTCCGAGGCCTTGAGGCTCAGCATGAACCGGGGGGCGAAGCCGTTGGCGGTCGTGGTGTCCACGTTCCGCACCAGCGCGGTGCCGTTGTCGTCGTTCCCGAAGATCCCGTCGAACACCTGTTCGCGGTCTTCCTCGAAATCGTAGAACCGGAGCCCGGCAGTGAAGTTGAGCCGGTCCGTGAGCGCGAACGTCGCCTCGCCGAAGGCCGCCACCTGACGCAGGTCGTAGCTCAGGTCGCTGTAGAAGAGTTCGTCCTTCTGGGCCCGGAGCCCCCGGGTGGGAATGTTGGCCCCCACCTGGCGGGCCCGGTCCTCGAACCCGGCCACGATCAGGCTTTGGCCGTAGTCGCGCTGGTTGGTGGCGAAGAAGCCGCCGAAGAGCCACTGCACCTTGCTGGTGCCGCCCGCCAGACGGATCTCCTGGGTGAACGAGTTGGCGTTGGTGGCATCGTTGAGCGGAGCGTTGAGGGCGTACACGCTCTCGGGCAGGCCGATCGAACCGCCGGTAATGCTCGAGGTCAGCGCGCCCGCGTCGCGCACCACCAGGATGTCGCGCCAGGTATAGGCACTGACGGATGTCAGGGTGACGTTCCCCAGGTCGGCGGTCAGGTTCAGGTCGCCCATGACGAAGTCGTCGGTGTACGGCTCGTCGATCTGGAGGAAGAGCTGCCGCTCGCCCAGGGTGACCGCGGGACGCGTGGTGGTCCAGGGATTGGCCAGGATGTTGTACGCGTCGATCCGGTTCCAGCCGTCCATCTTCACGCGCTGGTACATGACCCGCGGCGTCACGGTCACCTTCTCGGAGGCGTCCACCCGGAGCGCGGCGCGGCCACCGGCCCGGACCCCGCCGTTCACGTTGTTGTCCACGTTGACCCCGCCAGGCTGCACCGCGTCCATCCAGCCGCCCATCCGGGTGGCATAGCCCACGATGCGGGCGGCGGAGCGATCTCCCAGCGGCGCGTTGACGCCCAGCTTGGCGATCCCGCCCGGGGAACCGCCGTCGATGATGCTGCCGCCCAGTTCGCCGAACCAGCTCCGGGCGCCGAGCTGGGGCTGGTTGCTGATGTAGCGGACGGTGCCGGCGAGGGAGCCCGACCCGAAAAGGGTGCCCTGCGGCCCCCGCAGCACCTCCACCCGGCCGACGTCGAACAGGTCGAGGTCGGGGGTGTAGAGGGAGAGCGAGACCACCGCATCGTCGAGGTAGGTGCTCACCTGCTCCTTCACCCCGGGCTGGTCGCGGGCGATCTGGCCCGAGGAGGCGCCCCGCATGGCCGGCTGGCTCTGGCCCGGCCCCAGATTCTGCACGGTGAAGCCGGCCACGTTCGCGGCCAGGGCCTCGACGTTGTCCACCCCCCGCGCCCGCATCACCCGGGCGGTGGGGGCGGTGATGGAGAACGGCACGTCCGACACGTCCTGCTCGCGGAGCATCGCCGTCACGGTGATCTGTTCCAGCAGGAGGGGGGCCGCCTGGAGGACCAGGTCGAGCGCCACGTCGCCCGCGCCGACCTGGACCCCGCGCCGGACGGCGGGCTCCATCCCCACCAGGGCGGCTTGCACGGTGTAGAGTCCCGCGGCCAGGCCGGAGACCGTGTAACGTCCATCCGCCCCGGTGCTGGCGCGCGAGACTGCGCTGGTGGACTGGTTGGTAACGGTGACGTTCACGCCCGACAGCGCCACGCCCCGGGCGTCCCGCACGACCCCGGTGATCCGGCCCTGCGCGAGGGCTGGCGCGGCGGTGGCGGCGAGCGTGAGCGCGGCCAGGCCGACCACGGCCGCGAGGGTGAGGAATCGGGTGCCAAGGGACCGCATGAACACCTCCCATGAAGGCGCCGGAAACCCGTCCGGCGGCGCGAACGCGCCGCCGGCAATCGTGAGCAGGATGCTCCCTTATTATGGACCCGACGGGATCCTGTCAAGCACCCCTGGAGGCGCCGATGACCCCCGACCGCAGCCGTGACCTCGCCGTGGGGTGGATCGAGGCCTGGACCCGGATGGACCTCGCCTGGCTCCGGCGCCACCTGGCCCCGGACTTCGTCCACAACAGCCCCTTCGGCCGGCTGGAGGGGCGGGACGCCTACCTGGCCGCCGTCGAGCCGATGGCCCGGAAGACCGTCCAGGCGTTGCGCATCCTGGACGTGGTGGCGAGCGGCGACCAGGCCGTCATCCGGTTCGAGAACCACACCCCGGGCGGCGTGGTCGAGTCGTGCGACTGGCTCTGGACCGAGGGCGACCTGATCCGCGAGATCAGCTCCTATTACGACCCGGCCCGGGTGCGGGAGGCGCTCTCCCCCGGGGACCAGGATCGCCTGGGCGGGGCGTCCGACCCATGAGGGTCCGCTTCCGCGATGCCACCGAGCGGGATGCGCCCGGCATCGCCGCGCTCCGGAACGCGGCAGCCGGCGCCCTGACCGCCCGCTTCGGGTCGGGGCACTGGTCCACGCTCACCAGCGAGCGAGCCGCCCTCCTCTCCCTGCGCCACGGCCGTGTGCGGGTGGGTGTCGCGGGCAAGCGCCTGCTCACCGTGCTCCGCCTCGCCACCAAGAAGCCGTGGGCGATCGACGTGGCGTACTTTACGCCGGTGAAACGGCCGCTCTACCTGACCGACCTGGCCGTCTCGGTGGCCCATGTGGGCCAGGGGCTGGGCCGCCGGGCCATGGCGGACGCCCGGACCGTGGCCCAGGCCTGGCCCGCCGACGCCATCCGGCTCGACGCCTACGATGCCGAGGCCGGCGCCGGTCCCTTCTACGAACGATGCGGGTACACCGGGCGGGGCCGGGTGGTCTACCGCGACGACCCGCTGGTGTACTACGAACTGCTCCTCGCACCGGAATGAGACGACCATGACCGTGCTCCCCGCGGCGCTCGGCGCCGCCAAGTGGGGCGCCGCCCTGGGCCTCGTGGCCGGCGTGCTCTACGCCTTCGGCGGGCTGGTGATCGACCTGCTCACCGTGGGACTCAACGCGGGCACCGCGCTGGCCTTCATGGCCCTGGTCGGGATGCCGCTCCTCTTCGGGGCCGTGGGCTTCCTGCTCGGCGGGCTGGTGGCCGTCGGCGCCGGGCTGGTCGGGAGGGGCCCGACGCCGCCGGGCGGTCCCTGAGCCGGCCCCCGCTTGCCCCGATGGGCGCCCCGGGATAGCGTATCGCGCCCGACGGCCGACAATCCCGATTCCAACCCGGAGGCTTCCCATGGTTCTGACCAAGGCCGAGCTCATCGGCTCGCTCCAGAACGAAGTCCGGATCCTACTCCACCTGGCCGGCAAGGTGGACCGCGCGATGCACGACTACCGGCCAACCCCCAAGCAGCGCAGCACACTGGAGCTGCTGCAGTACCTGACGATCATGGGCCCCGAGCTGGTGAAGGGGGCGGTGGCGGGCGCGTTCGACGGCGACGCCTGGGGCGCGGCACAGAAGGCCGCGGCGGCGCGGGCCTTCGACCAGACGCTCGCCTACATCCACGGGATGTCGGACGGGTATGCCGAGGCCCTGGGCGGACTCTCCGATGCCGACCTCCGGGCTGACGTGGAACTGCTCGGCATGAAGATGTCGCGCGGCGCGTTCCTCGTGAACCTGGTGCTTTCGGGCCACGCCGCCTACCGCACCCAGCTGTTTCTCTACCTCAAGGCCTGCGGGCGGGAAGAGCTCAATACCATGAACCTGTGGGCCGGCATGGACCAGCCGGCGGCCGCCTGAGGAGGAGACCGGGCCCGCCGCGGTGACCGCCCTGCTGCTGGCCCACGCGGCGGCCACGCTGTGGATGACGGGCCTCATCTGGTTCGTGCAGGTGGTGCACTACCCGCTCTTCGGAGCGGTGGGCGGGGGCGGGTTTCCGGCGTACCAGCGCCGGCACATGAACCGCACCGGGTGGGTGGTGGTTCCCCCGATGGTGGTCGAACTGGCGACCGGCCTGGCCCTTCTCTGGATCAGGCCGGCCGGCGTCCACGCCTGGCAGCCATGGACCGGGGTCGCCCTGCTGGCCGTGATCTGGGCGGCCACCGCCTTGGTGCAGGCCCCCCTGCACCGCCGGCTCGCCGGCGGGTTCGACCCCGTGCTCCACCGCCGGCTGGTGGCGACCAACTGGGTCCGGACCACCGCCTGGTCGCTCCGGACCGTCCTCGTGCTGGCGATGCTCGGCGTGCCAGGCCGCTGAGC
>JBFILX010000133.1:0-6446 GCA_041612035.1 Gemmatimonadales bacterium
GGTGGCGCCGCCGCAGCCGGGGTCGAAGGCGCGGAGCGCCAGCAGCCGGGGGTCGCAGTCGGCCAGGTAGCTGGAGGGACCGGGGAGGGCGCGGTAGGTGGCGTCGGTCACCCCGCCCGCCGCGCTCACCATCAGGCGCCCCGCGATCCGGCGGCTCACTTCCGCCCGCCCGTAGTGGCTGGTGCGGTTCACCCGGTCCCACTCGGGGTCGGCGGGGTCCTCGGTGGGCATGGTCCGGTTGCCGAGCCCGAAGTACCCGTGCCGGGCCTCGCGCACCGAGCCGGCCTCGCCGTAGAACCGCCAGCCGTCCGACAGGAGCGGTCCCTTGAACCGGCTGGTGAGGAACCGGCCGCCGTCGGCGTTGATCCCGGCCTCGAGCGAGAGACTCCCCACCGAAGGCACCCGGTCTTCGTACTCCGCGGGCCGGGAGTACTGGTAGTGCAGGATCAGCGAGGTCTTCTCGTTGGGCCCCTTCAGCACGTAGGGGTAGTAGCTGGCGCCCCAGGTCTGGGCCGCGGCCGGCGCCGTGCCGACCGCCGCGAGGAGGGCGGCGAGGAGGAGCGGGGCGCGGCGGAGCATCAGGCGCGGCGGTAGAGGTAGGCGGTGTCGCGCAGCTCGCCCCGGCTCCCGTCGTGCGCCGCGTAGCGCGAGGGGAAGAGCGAGGCGGCGCCGGTCTCGCCCCGCTTGTTCACGGCGTAGAAGCTGAGCCCGAACCGGGGCTGGCCGTCCTCGCCCAGGAGCCGGGGCGGGGTCATCGCCACCACCCGGCGCAGGGTCTCCAGCGCCGCGTCGGTGGGCGACATCCCGCGCCGCATGTTCTCCACCGTCAGGAACCCGCCGCACACCATGATGTTCGACTCGCCCCGGCCGGTGGAGCCCGCCGCGCCGACCTCGTTGTCGGTGTACTGGCCCGCGCCCACGATGGGCGAGTCGCCGGCGCGGCCCGGGATCTTCCAGGCGAGCCCGCTGGTGGTGGTGACCGAGGAGATCTCGCCCCGGTCGTTGATCACGTCGAGGTTGATGGTGCCGGTGGGCCGGAGCGCGAGCGGCTCCGCCTCGGGGATGTCGAGCCAGTCGTCGTCCTTCCCGCGGTTGGCGCGCCACCGCAGCCACCGCTCGCGCGACTTCGGGGTGAGCAGGTCCTCCTCGGTGAACCCGTAGGAGAGCGCGAACCGCTTGGCCCCTTCCCCCACCAGCAGGATGTGGTTGGTGTACCGGAGCACCAGCCGGGCCACCTCGCTCGGCGTCTTGATGTTCTCCAGCGCCGCCACGGCGCCGGCCCGTTTCGTGGGGCCGTGCATGCAGGAGGCGTCGAGCTGGACCACGCCCTCCTCGTTGGGGAGCCCGCCGTAGCCCACCGAGGTGTCCTCGGGGTCGAGTTCCTGGATCTTCACCCCTTCGACCGCCGCGTCCAGGGTGTCCATCCCGCCCGTCATCAGTTCCACCGCCCGGTTCACCGCCCGGAGCCCGTTGGACGAGGCCACCGCGGCGAAGCGGGCGGCCCGGGGCCGGAGCACGGCCGGGGCCGGGAACGCCGGGGCGGCGGCCGGGGTGAGGGCGGCCCCGGCGGCCCCGGCCGCGGCGGCGGCCGCGGTGCCGAGGAACGACCGGCGGGAGACGGGATCGGGCATGGAAGCTCCGGACGGGGATCGGGGGGTGCCAGCGGGCCCTGCAATTGAGGCCCCGGCCCGGTGCCTGTCAACTTGCCCCCCTCTCCCGCGGGTCTTTACCTTCAGCCAATCCCTACCCGTGGGGGAACGGTGCCCGCACCGAGGTTCCTGCAAGCCCTGGCCAACGCCTGGCGACGCCTGTTCCAGCCCGTCCGGATGCGGCCCGAGGACTTTGGCGAGATCGAACTGATGGTGCAGCGCGGCCACTACGCCGCGGCCGTGGAGAGCTACCGGGTCCGGGCGAAGAAGCCCGGGAGCCGGGTGGAGGCCACGCTCCGGATTGCCACCCTGCTGGCGGGCCCCATGAACCAGCCGGAGCGCGCCGCCAAGGAACTCGAATGGCTCAAGACCCATCCCCCGCCGCTCAGCCAGTCGGACGACGTCCGGGTGGGGATCGCGCTGGCCGACCTCTACTTCCGGCCGCTCGATGACCCCGACCGCGCGATGAGAGAACTGCAGCGCCTGGCCGACGCCTACCAGGCCATCCGGCACGGCCCCATGCTCCGCTCCCGCATGGCCTCGGCGCGGGCCGAGCAGATCCGCCGCCAGGAGTCGCCCGGGCCCGACGCATGACCCGCCGGCCCCGGCTCGACCCCCAGATCTTCAACCTTCCCGTCGAGCGCATGCGCGACGGGTATTACTCCGACAAGTACTTCGTGCGGGCCCGCGACGTGCTGGTGCGGGACGGCTACCGGCCCCGGGTCACCATGCAGGTGTTCGGGAAGGCCCACGCCTTCCTGGGCGGCATCGACGAGGCCATCGCCATCCTGAAGCTGTGCGCCGTGGACTGGCCCGACCTCGAGGTGCACGCGCTGTACGACGGGGACGAGATCGCGCCCTGGGAGACGGTGCTCACCATCGAGGGGCCCTACGACGCCTTCGCCCACCTGGAGACGCTCTACCTGGGCGTGCTGGCCCGGCGCACCCGGGTGGGCACCAACACCCACCGGGTGGTGGAGGCGGCCCGGCCCAAGGAGATCATGTTCTTCCCGGCGCGGCACGACCACTGGCTGGTGCAGACCGGGGACGGCTACGCGGCCCACATCGCGGGGGCGATCGGGGTCTCCACCGACGCCCAGGCCTCCTGGTGGGGGAGCGAGGGGGTGGGCACCGTGCCGCACGGGCTCATCGCCGCCTACGCGGGCGACACGGTCGAGGCCAGCCGCAAGTTCGCCGAGCTGATGGACCCCGGCATCAAGCTCATCACCCTGGTGGACTTCGAGAACGACTGCGTGCGCACCTCGCTGGAGGTGGCCGACGCCCTGGGCGACCGGCTGTACGGGGTGCGGCTCGACACCAGCGAGATGCTGGTGGACCGCTCGGTCATCCCGCAGATGGGCCGGTTCAAGCCCAACGGGGTCTGTCCCCAGCTGGTCTGGAACGTCCGGAAGGCGCTGGACGACCGGGGCTTCGGCGGGGTGAAGATCGTGGTCTCGGGGGGCTTCAGCGTGGAGAAGATCCGCGAGTTCGAGGCGCTCGGCGTGCCGGTGGACGCGTACGGGGTGGGCAGTTCGCTCTTCCAGGGCCGGTTCGACTTCACGGCCGACGTGGTGCGGCACGAGGGGAAGCCGTGCGCCAAGGTGGGCCGGGCCCTGCGCCCCAATCCCCGGCTGGAGCGGGTGCCATGAACCCGGCCACCATCTTCTGGGACGTGGACACCCAGGTGGACTTCATGAAGGCCGACGGGAAGCTGTACGTCCCCGGCAGCGAGGAGATCATCCCGGTCCTGGCCCGGCTCACGGCTTTCGCGCACGAGCACCGCATCCGGATCGTGGCCAGCGCCGACGACCACATTCCGGGTCACCGCGAGCTGAGCGACACGCCGGACTTCCTGGAGACCTTCCCCGAGCACTGCATGCGCGACACCCCGGGCCAGGCGAAGATCCCGGAGACCGCGCTGCGCGACCCGATGGTCATCGAGCCCACTCCGATGGACGCGGAGACCCTGCGGGACCAGCTCCGGGTGCACGAGGGCGACATCCTCTTCCACAAGCACTGGTTCGACGTCTTCACCAATCCCAACGTGGTGCCGGTGCTGGACGCGCTGGAGCCCGAGCGGATCGTGCTCTACGGGGTGGCGCTCGACGTGTGCAACCGGTATGCGATCGAGGGCCTGCTGGAGCACCGGCCCGGGGCCACGATCGAGCTGGTGACCGACGCCACCCGGGCCATCCACGCCGACCGGGCCCCCGCCCTGCTGCACGACTGGGAGGACCGGGGGGTGGTGCTCACCAGCGCCGACCGGGTGGTCGAGGGGTGGGGGTGAGGCCGTTCGGGCGCGGGTTCCTGCCGGGCCCCACCGACGTCCATCCCGACGTCATGCGGGCCATGCTGGAGCCGATGTATTTCACCTTCAGCGACCGGATGAAGGAGCTGGTGGCCCGGGCCCAGCCCCGGCTGCAGCGGCTCTTCGGCACCGAGCAGACGGTGATGATCAGCACCTCCGCGGCCACCGGGCTCATGGAGGCGGCGGTGCGGAACGGGGTGAAGCGCCGGGTGCTGGCGGTGGGGGGCGGGTACTTCGGCGAGATGTTCGCCCGGGTGGCGGAGGGGTGCGGCAAGGAGGTCATCCGGGCCCAGGTGCCGCCCGGCGAGGCGATCACCCCCGAGCAGCTGGCGCGGTTCCTGGAGGGGCCGGCGGTGGACGCCGTCTCGGTGGTGCACTCCGAGAGTTCCACCGGGGCGCTGGCGCCATTGCCCCAGCTGGCGGAGGTGGTGCGGTCGAAGCCCGGGGTGCTGCTCCTGGTGGACGCGGTCACCTCCGTCGGGGCGATGCCGGTGGAGACCGATGCCTGGGGGCTGGATTTCGTCTTCGCCGGCTCCCAGAAGGCGATGGCCCTTCCGCCGGGGATCGCCTTCGGGGTGGCGAGCGAGCGGTTCCTGGAGCGGGCCCGGGCGCTGGACGACCGGGGCTGGTACCTGAGCGTGGTGCACCTGCACGGGGCGGCGCAGAAGCACCTGGCGCTCACCACCCCGGCGCTCCCGGTCTATCACGCCCTGGCCTGCCAGCTCGACCGGATCGAGGCGGCGGGGGGGCTCGAGGCCCGCTATGCCCGGCACGCGATGATGGCGGCCCGGATGGCGGAGTGGGCGGCGGAGCGGCCCGAGGCGCGGGTGCTGGCCCCGGAGGGGAAGCGGAGCCCCACGGTGACGGCGCTGCAGCTGGAGGGGGGCCGCTCGCCGGCCCGCATCGTGGCGGAGCTGGAGGCGCGGGGCTGGCTCGTCGCCACCGGGCTCGCGCCTCTCACCGAGCGGGTGCTCCGGATCGGCCACATGGGCGACCTGGAGCTCGCTCACCTGGACGCCCTGCTCCTCGAGCTGGGCTCGGTGCTCTGACATGACCCATCCGACCCCGACGTCGACGCCGCCCGTGGGGCCCGGCAGGCCCCTGTCCCGTTCGGTGGGCCGCCGGGTGGCGGCCTGGTTCGCGCGGGGGCTCCTGATCATCGCGCCGGCGGTGATCACGGTCTACATCTGCTGGCTGGTGATCCGCTGGGTGGACGGGCTCCTGGGGATCGACATCCCGGGGGTGGGGATCGTGGTCGCGCTGGTGGCGATCACCGCGGTGGGGGCCCTGGCCTCGACCTTCGTGACCCGGGCGGCGCTGGGCCTGCTGGACGACCTGCTGGAGCGGCTCCCCTTCGTGCGGCTGCTCTACACCTCCAGCAAGGACCTGCTCAACGCCTTCGTGGGGGACCGGCGCCGGTTCACCAAGGCGGTGCGGGTGTCGCTCACCGAGGACGGCGCGGTGGGGGCGCTGGGGTTCGTGACCGACGAGTCGCTGGAGCGCCTGGGGTTGCCGGGGTACGTGGCGGTCTATCTCCCCCAGTCCTACAACTTCGCGGGCCAGATGCTCACGGTGCGGGCTGACCGGGTGAGCCCCCTGCTGGTGGACAGCGGGGACGTGATGGCCTTCGTCGTCTCGGGCGGGGTGGCCACCACGGCCGGCAAGTCGCAGTCCTAGCGCGGCGTTCGGAAATTCGCCGTTAACGAATCGGGCGGTCGGACGTCTCCCATGGTGACGTTCGACCGCATTCGTTTTCACCCTTTGCCAGTGACACTCCCATGATCCGACTTGCGAAGTCCCTTTCCCTGGCCGGCGCCGCGGCCCTGGTGGTGGCGGCCTGTGCCGGCGATCCCGCCGCACCCTCGGCCGAGTCGCCGTTCCTTTCGGCCCGGATGAGCGCCGACCTGGCCCAGATCGCGGCCGACGGGGTCGCGGGCGACGTGGAGGCGATGCGGGGCCTGAACCTGGACATCCGGATGGGGTTCGGGCTCTTCCTGGCGCCCGACGCGGCTCCGGGCGACGGCGCGCGGGCCTGTCCGTTCGACGCGGCGAGCGGCTATCACGTCTGCGCCGAGGTGGTGACCGACAGGGGGTTCGTGTTCAACCGGCGGTACGGATTCTTCGACGCGGCGGGCCGGGCGATGGAGGCCTTCGACGCAGAGCAGACGGCGCGGATCCACGTGGTGAAGTCGGCCAAGGGGTCGGTCGAGCGGACCTCGGACGAGGGGACCCGGTGGACGGCCAGCCTGGAGCGGAGCCGGGACCAGAGCGTGTCGGGGTTGCAGGGGACTGAGCAGCAGCGGACCTGGAACGGGAGCGGGCTCACCAAGGTGAGCCGGGCCCGGTTCCCGGCGGGCGCCAGCGCGTCCGACCGGAGCTATGACCTGACGGCGACGGTGGCGGTGGCCAACGTGGTGGTGCCGGCCCGGAACAACGACGCGCTCGATCCGTGGCCGCTGTCGGGGACGATCACCAAGGTGATGCAGGGA
>JBFILX010000134.1:0-6445 GCA_041612035.1 Gemmatimonadales bacterium
CCGGTCGCGGAAGAGGTCGCCCCCGTGCGGCAGGACGGCGGTGACCCCGGTCCGGACCGAATCCCCCTCCACCAGCGTCTGCTGTCCCACCAGCACCCCCGCCACGTCGGTGATCGCGTTGAGCGGACCGGGGGCGAAGACCCCCGGGGCGACCCCCAGGTCCCGGGCCCGGACCGGCCCCTGGGCCCCGAGGGTGCCGGGGGCCAGGACCAGCCCCAGCAGGGCGAGGAGGGTGCGAGTCCTCTGGTGTTTCTCCCACCCCGGTCCGGAGGCAGGGCGGCACCCGACGGCGGTCGGCTTCCCGGTCATGCCATCTATCTCCTTGGCTGAACGCGACTTATATTGGCCCGACCTGGGCGGGCGCCGGCCTGTTGCGCGGAGGCCACTGGCCTGATCCTTGCCCCCTCACCTGTGGCAGCTCCCCGTCACCCCGGGGAATTCCGGCCCTCGTTCGGAGGTCTAGCGCGCCGTGACGTCGCTCCAGGTCCTTGACCCGCCTGCCCGCGGGCCCTTCCGGGTCGCCGTGGTGCTGGGCACCCGTCCCGAGGCCATCAAGATGGCACCGGTGGTCCGGGCGCTGGAACGGCGCTCCGCTTTCGAGCCGCTGGTGATCGCCACCTCGCAGCACCGCGAGATGCTGGCCCAGGCGATGGCGGCGATGGACCTGCGGCCCCACGTCGACCTGGGGCTCACCCACGCCAACCGGACCCTGGCGGAGTTCAGCGCGCAGGCGCTGCTGTCGCTGGCGCAGTGCCTGGCGGAGCTGCGGCCCCACCTGCTCATGGTGCAGGGCGACACCTCCACCGTGGTCTCCGCGGCGCTGGCCGCCTTCTACCAGGGGGTCCCGATCGCGCACGTCGAGGCCGGGCTTCGCTCGGGCGACATGCACCGGCCCTTCCCGGAGGAGGCCAACCGCCGGATCGCCAGCATCACCACCGACCTCCACTTCGCGCCGACCGAACTGGCCCGCGGCAACCTGCTGCGGGAGGGGATTTCGCCGGGCGACGTCTTCGTCACCGGCAACACGGTGGTGGACGCGCTCACCTCGGTGGCCCCGCGCGCCCGGTTCGACGACCCGGCCCTCAACACGGTGGACTGGGCCAACCGCCGGACCCTGCTGGTGACGGTGCACCGCCGGGAGAGCCTGGGCGACGAGCTGTCGGGCCTGTGCGGTGCCTTCAAGCGGATCCTGCATCGCCATCCGGACGTGGAGATCGTCTTCCCGGTCCACCTCAACCCCCGGGTGCGCGAAGTCGTCTTCCGCGAACTCGCCGGGGTGGAGCGGGTCACCCTGCTCGACCCGCTGGGCTATCCCGACCTGCTCGAGGTCATGCGCCGCTGCCACCTGATCCTGTCCGACTCGGGCGGGATCCAGGAGGAGGCGCCGGCCCTGCGGAAGCCGATCCTCATCCTGCGCACCGTCACCGAGCGGCCCGAGGTGGTGGAGGCCGGCTTCGGCCGGCTGGTGGGGACCAACCCGGCGGCGGTGGCCGAGGCGGCCGGCACCCTGCTCGGCGACCCCGAGGCCTACCGCCGGATGACGGCGGGGCTCAACCCGTTCGGCGACGGCCGGGCCGCGGAGCGGATCGTGGACGTCCTCGAGGCGCGGTTCGGACTCGCGCTCCCGGAGCGCGCCGCGCTCGGCGCATGAGACCGCGGGCGGCGGCCGCGCTCCTCGCGGCGCTCCTGGGCGCCGCCGCCCCGGCCCTCGCCCAGCGGTCCCCCGGTCCGGCCGGCTGGCTGCAGGCCGACGCGTTCTACCACGGCGTCAGCGACAACTTCGGCGACTGGAAGGGGGTCGGGCTCCGGCTGGTCGCCCCGGCCGGCCGCTCGGCGGTCTGGTACCTGGACGCCCAGGCCCAGGAGGCGTTCCGCGACCGCGGGGTTTACGGCGCGGTCGGGCACCGCCACCAGCTGGGCCGCTGGTTCACCCTGGTGAGCGCGGGCGGCGGCACCGGCGACTTCGTCCTCCCCGACCTGCGCGCCGACTGGACCCTGGGTCGGACCTGGGGCCCCACCGTGGGCACCATGCTCACCACCACCTACGTGAACGCCAAGCAGGGCTACGAGGACCTCGCCGTGGGCGGGAGCCTCGTGTTCTACTTCCCTGGCGCCGTGCTCGAGGCCGGCGGCCGGGCCAACTGGAGCTGGCCCGACGCGGTGCGCACCGGCCGGGCCCACGGCGCCCTCACCCTCGGCCGGGAGCGGCAGCGCTACGTGACCCTGCGCGGGAGCGCGGGGCAGGAGGGCTACCAGCTCGCGGGGACCACCGCCATCACCCGGCGGTTCGACAGCCGGGAGGCCGCCATCGCGTGGCGCGAGTGGCTGGGGGGCGGCGTGGGCTTCCTGCTCGAGGGCGTCTGGTACGACAACCCCTTCTACACCAGGACGGGGGTGACGGTTGGCGTCTTCCGGCATTGGTAGCCTCCTCGACCGCCTGACCGACCGCCCGGCGCAGGCCGCGCGGCGCGGCGCCCGGGGCGCGATCATCCCCAAGCACCGGGCCATGATCCAGCTGGCCTGGACCCCGCGCCGGGCCGCCCGGGCCGTGGTGCTCGCGCTGGCGGGGTTCCTGGCGGTGGTGGCCGGCCTGCCGGTCATCGGCCGCCTGTGGGGCCGGCTGCTGGGCTGGCTGGTGCCGGCCATCGGGGGCCCCGCCGAGCTGGGCTGGCACACGGTGGACGTGGGGACCGTGCTCCGGATCGGGGTCCCTTATCCGCTGTTCCAGGGCCCGTGGCCGGAGCCCCGGCACTGGGTCGTGGTGGGGGGCGCCACCGTGCTCACCCTGCTGGCGTCGTTCCTGGTCCCGGCCCGCTTCCTCCCGGCCCGCTACTTCCTCCGCTTCGTGGCGGCGGTGCAGGCCGTGTCGCTGGGCTACTTCGCCTTCGCGTCGCCCCCCTTCCCCTACCCGCTGCCGGGGTACATCGCCGGGCTGCTCACGGCGGGGATGGCGGTGCTCGCGCTGGTGCCCGTGGCGCTGGGGTTCGGGTTCTACATCTTCGACCACTCGCTGCCGCGCCAGCTGGCCCTCACCGCGATGATCGTGGGCCACCTCGCGGTGCTGCTCCCGCTCCAGGGACTGCTCCACGCCTACCTGACCGCGCGGCTCTCCCTGCTGGTGCAGCCCCCGCTGTTCTTCATCTTCGGGCTGCTGGTCGAGGTGGTGGTGTTCGTGGGACTGTACGGCTGGGCCATGAGCTGGGAGGGGCAGGAGATCCCCGAGGTGGGCGCCTCGCCCGAGACCTACCGGTGACGCCGCGCGACGTGGTGGCGCTGGCCCTCTGGGTGGTGGTGGCGATCCTCGTCATCTACACCATCCGGCACTACATCTTCACCCTCAACCGCGTGTTCGGCCGGCACCGGCAGCCGTACGTGGACATCGGCGTGGCCGACTGGCCGGTGGTCGCGGTGTTCGTCCCCTGCCACAACGAGGAGCAGGTGATCGCCGGGATGCTGGAGGCGCTGCTCGCCTCCGACTACCCGGCCCACCGCTACCACATCGTCCCCATCGACGACCGGTCCACCGACCGCACCCGGGCCATCATCGAGGACTTCGCCACCCGCTACCCGGGCCGGGTCCGGCCCCACCTGCGGGACGAGGGGAAGCCCGGCAAGGCGGCGGCCCTGCTCGATGCCACCTCCCGGTCCGATGCGGAGATCTTCCTGGTCTTCGACGCCGACTACCTGCCGGGGCCCAACCTGCTCCGCCAGCTCGTGGCGCCGTTCCTCGACCCGGAAGTCGGGGCCACCATGGGCCGGGTGGTGCCCCACAACCTGAACCGGACCCTGCTCACCCGGCTGCTCGACCTCGAGCGCTCGGGGGGCTACCAGGTGGACCAGCAGGCCCGGATGAACCTCGACCTCATCCCGCAGTACGGCGGGACGGTGGGCGGGGTCCGCCGCACCGCCCTGCTGGACGTGGGCAACTGGGACGACGACTCCCTGGCCGAGGACACCGACATGACCTACCGCCTGATCCTGCGGGGCTGGCGGGTGGTCTACCAGAACCGGTCGGAGTGCTACGAGGAGGTGCCGGAGACCTGGCCCACCCGGATCCGCCAGATCCAGCGCTGGGCCCGGGGCCACAACCAGTGCTTCCGCCGCTACGGCTTCCGGCTGCTGCGGTTCCCCAGCCACCTGCGGGTGGGCCAGGTGCTCGACGGGGTGCTGCTGCTGGGGGTCTTCGCCGTGGCGCCGGTGTTGCTGCTGGGCTGGGCCCTGGCCACCGCGCTCTACTTCATGGGCTACCCGGTCCACCAGGGGATCATCGTGCTGTTCGCGGTGGCGAGCTACGCCACCCTCGGCAACTTCGCCGCCTTCTTCGAGGTGGCCACCGCCGCGCGGCTCGACGGCTCCCGCAACCGGATCCGGCTGCTCCCGTTCCTGGCGCTGGGCTTCCTGGTGAACCTGCTGGCCATCTCCCGCGCCACCCTGTCGCGCCGGTCCTGGCTCAAGGTGGGCCCCGGCGGACCCCGGTGGGAGAAGACCGAGCGCTACCGGCCCGGCAACGGTCCCCGGAACGGCCCGCCCAGCGCAGACGCCGGGGGGCCGCGATGAGCGAGCCGCTGGCCGTCGCCCTGCTGCTGCTCGGCACCCTGGGCTGGGTCGCGCTGCCGCTCCTGCCGGCCGTGCTGGAACTGGTGCGGCCCACCGACGTGGATCCCCTGGTGATGGTGGGCCGGGACAACGCCGACATCAGCCGCTTCGCCCGGCACTTCCGCGAGTACGCGATGGCCAACCTCACCCGGCTCCCCTCCGAGGCGCTCCGGGGCGACTACTTCGGGAAGCTGGCCGACGGGACCCACTTCGTCCGGGTGGCCCGGCTCACGCACGTGCTCGAACGGGGCGCCCTCCCCGACGGGAGCCACGACCGGGTGGTGATCCTCGAGCACCCGACCGAGCTGCGGGGTCATGAGCGGTTCCGGCTCGAGGTCTGGGCCAAGGCCGCCTTCCACGGCGGACCCGCGGCCACCTACCGCGCGGTGCTGGGCGAGACCGGGGTGCGGCTGGGGGCCCGTTCCACGGTGCTCCGGTGGGTGCACGCCACCGGGGTGCTCGACGTGATGCCCGAGTGCCGGCTCTTCGGGCGGGTGTCCTCGGAGCGGGAGATCCGGCTGGGCGACGGAGTGGAGTTCCAGCGGATGGGCGCCCCTGCCGTGATCGTGGGCCAGGGCACGCCGCCCTCCGCCCTCCCGGCGATGAGCCCGGCCGCGAGCTACGCCGTCATGGACGAACCGGAACGCTCGCGCCGCCTGGGCGACCACCTGCGGGTGGAGACCGACTGGTACCTCCCGCCCCATACCCTGGTCGAGGGACACCTGGTGGTGGCGGGCCGCCTGCACGTGAGCCCGGGCGTCCGGATCCGGGGAAGCGTGAAGGCCCACGGCCCGCTCGAGGTGGACCAGGGAGCGATCATCGAGGGAAGCGTCGTGAGCCGCGACGGGATCCGCCTCGGCGCGGGGTGCGCCGTCGGGGGCCCGGTCATCGCGGAAGGCACGATCGAGATCGGCTCCGGCACCAGCGTGGGCACCCTGGTGACCCCCACCACCGTCACCGGCCGTCGGGTGCGGCTCGCCCCGGGCGTGGTGGTCTGCGGTCACATCGTCACCGAGGAAGGCGGCGTCACCGCCGCCTGACCGGGACACCCGCGCGCGGCATGGGCGCGACAAGGTTGAGGCGCCCCCGCCACATTCCGCCCCGCCATCGAGGGGTGTCAACCCCAATCCTCCCCGTCCCATAAGCCGCCGCGGCCGGTGGGGCACGCGCCTTGCCTAGATTCTTGGCAGAGCCACGTCATGTCGAAGAACCCGACAGTCCCCCATCCCCGGCAGGTGCTCGCCCTCCTCGCGATGGCGGGCCTTCTCGCGTGCCTCCCCGCCGTGGCAGCGGCGCAGACCAAGGTCTTCCCGTTCCCGGGCGACCCGACCTGGACCCCCTGGACCACCGACGGCGGCACCGCCGTCATCACCGGGGCCAACCCGCGGGCCGGCAACGGCTCGCTGGAGCTGCACACCGCCGGCAGCCTCTTCGACTGGGGGTTCTACCGCCGCGTCGCCGACGACGACGGCCACTGGGGGCTGCTGGGCGACGTGGCCGGACTCCAGTTCGACTGGTACCGGGCCGCCCTGGGCAACGAAGGGCTCCACGACACGCCCTGGCTGGCGCAGACGCCGGTGCTGCGGCTCCTGCTGCGCGAGCCGCTGACCGGCGGCGGGTTCGTCTATTCCCAGCTGATCTGGGAGAAGTGGTACAGCGACCCCTCGGCCTCCGCCCTGGACGAGTGGGTGACGGTGAACGTGCTGAACCAGAACCTCTGGTGGCACCTCGACCAGGGCACCGAGCGCTACGCCAGCGGCTCCTGCGACGGGTTCGTCAGCGACATCGGCCCGGGCCAGCTCTTCAACGCGGCCACGCTCTTCACCCCGACCCTTACCGGGTGGGCCTC
>JBFILX010000135.1:0-6434 GCA_041612035.1 Gemmatimonadales bacterium
AGCGCGTCGCGATCGAGGTCGGCAAGCAGGGTCATTCGTAGCCCTCCACGGTGGTGGCACGCCAGGCACAGGAGGCGTCGCCGCCGGCGCGACAGCGCTCGTGCAGCATGGCCCCCTCGAAGCCCGCCAGCAGCCGGAGCAGCTCGGCCAGCGCGGCCCCGTAGTAATAGCACCCGGTGCCCAGGGCATCGGCGCGCCAGGCCAGCGAATCCTCCAGTTCCGCCACCGCCAGCACCCCGTCGGGCCGGAGCGTGGCCCCCAGCACCCGCTCGGCCACCAGGGCGGCCGCCCGCACCCCGAGGTGGCGCCGCAGGCGCCTGGGCATGGCGCGCAGGACGCCGCGTCCGGGCCCCGGCGCCGTCCGGGCGGCATAGCGGGCGGTGCGTCGGCCCGCGTCGGCGAACACCAGCTCCGCGTCGGGCCGGCGGCTCACCAGCCGGAACACCGACACCGCCTCCTCCAGACCGAGCCGCCCGCCCCGTTCGGCGCTGCCCCGGTAGCGCTCGATCTGGGACGACACGGTGTGGCTCAATCCGAGCCGCTTGGCGACCATCTCGTGCGCCAGCTCGCTCAGCCCGTCGTCGATCGGCGTGTCCAGGTTCCGCATCGCCTCGAGAAGGCTCAGCGGCACGATGGCGTGGACGGTGGCGGTGTCGGTCGGCACGGCGCGGGATTGGCCCCGGTGAGGACGGCGCGGAACATACAGTCGGTGGGGACCTCGCACCACGGGGAGCTTGCGGCCGCCAGGGCCCCGCCGGACATTGCCCCCGCATGCAGCTCATCCTGGCCATCGCGCTCGCGGCGGCGGCGGCGCTCGCGGGCCGGCGCGCGAAGGCCCTCACCACCGGCGGGGCCGTCGCCGCGTGGATCGTCGGCCTCGCGGTGATCGCGGGGACCGGGTGGCCGGGCCTGGTGGCCCTTGGCACGTTCTTCCTGTCGAGTTCGATCATCTCGGTCGTGTCCGAGCGGCGCTATCCCGTGGTCACCGACGCCAAGGGAACCCGCCGGGACGCCGGGCAGGTATTCGCCAACGGCGGGGCCGCGATGGCCGCCGGGCTGCTGGCGGCCCGCTGGCCGGAGCCGGCCCTGTGGGCGGTGACTGCCTCCCTGGCCGCGGCCGCGGCGGACACCTGGGCCACCGCGGTCGGGGCGGCGAGCCGCCGGGACCCCGTCCTGGTCACCACCGGGCGCCGGGTGCCCCGCGGCACCTCCGGTGGCGTCTCTCTCCTGGGTACCGCCGGGGCCCTGGCGGGCGCAGCCCTGGTGGCGGGTGCGACCGCCGTCCTGGCCGGCGGCGTCCCGCTCGCCGTGGCGGCCCTGGCCATCGGGATCGCGGGCATGATGGCAGATTCCCTGATCGGGGCCGCGCTGCAGGGCCGGTTCCACTGCGACGGATGCGGGGTCCCGAGCGAGCGGCGGCGGCATCGCTGCGGCCGTCCGACGCGACCCGTGGGAGGCTGGACGTGGATCGACAACGACGTGGTGAACCTGATCGCCACCGCCGGCGCCGCGCTGGCCGGCTGGGGCGCCTGGCACTGGCTGGCCTGATCACGCTCGCCGCGTGCGCCGGCGAGGCGGGCCTCCTGGTGCCCCGCGACGGGGGCGTCAGCGGCCGGGGCAGCTCGGCCAGCCCCCTGATCGGGCGGTGGGAGGCCACCCTGTACGTGGACGTCGGGGCCGACGTGCAGCTCTGGACCACCGAGTGGACCTTCCGGGCCGACGGCACCTGTGACTACCGCCAGACGGTGCTCTCGGTCGTGGCCGGCACGACGGTCAAGTTCCGGCCCTGCGCCTGGAGCACCTCCAGCGGCGTCCTGCGCGTGGTCTACGCCGACACCGGCGCCCTGTACGAGGCGGCCTTCTCCTTCCCGACCGGCCTCCGCGACTCGGTGGTCATCCAGGGCGTGGCCTACCGGAGAACGGGCTAGCGTGCCCGGGGACACCGCCGTCCTGGTGGTCGGGGCCGGCCCGGCGGGCAGCGCCACCGCGATCCGCCTGGCGAGGGCCGGCCACCGGCTCACCCTGCTCGATCGGGCCCGGTTCCCGCGGGACAAGGCCTGCGCGGAGTACCTGAGCCCCGAGACCCTCCGCCACCTGGACCTGCTGGGGGTGCTCGCGCCCGTCGAGCGGACCGGCACCTGGGCGCTCGCCGGCACTACCGTGGTCGGTCCCCGCGGCGCGGAGCTCACGGGGCTCTTCGCCCTGGCGGGAGGCACCCCCTTCCGGCCGACCGGGCTCGCCGTACGCCGCAGCGTGCTCGACCACCAGCTGGTGCTCGCGGCCCGGGCCGCTGGCGTGACGGTTCTCGAGGGCCACCTCGTGGCCGAGCTGCTCTACGACCGGGGTGGCGTGGCGGGCGCGGTCGCGCGAGACCCCGGCGGCCGGCTGCGGCCGATCCGCGCCCGCCTCACCGTGGGGGCCGACGGCCTCCGGTCGGTGGTCGCCCGGCGGCTGGGCCGACGCCGTCACGGGGTCCCGAGCCGGATGGCCTTTTCCGCCCACGTGGCCGGGGTGTCGGGGCTGACCGACCGCGCGGAGCTGCACGTCGGTCCCGACGGCTACGTCGGGCTGAACCCCCTGAGCCCCGACCTCGCCAACGTCTCGCTGGTCGTACCTCGCCGGCGGGCGGAGGCCGCCCGCGGCCGGGTCGGGGCGTTCTTCGCCGCCGCGGTGGAGGCCTTCCCGGGCGTGCGGGGGCGGGTCCCAGCGAACCGGGTGGTGCGGGAGGTTTTGGTCACCGGCCCCTTTGCGGCGCGCTCCGCCCGGGTGGTGGCCGACGGGGCCCTTCTGGTGGGCGACGCGGCCGACTTCTTCGACCCGTTCACCGGCGAGGGGATCTGCGCGGCCCTGCGCGGCGCCGAGCTGGCGGCCGGCACGGCGGAGCGGGCGCTGGCCCGGCCCGGCCCCGTCACCGCCGGTCGGCTCCGGGGGTATGTTCGGGAACGCCGGGCCGCGTTCGCGGGCAAGTGGGCGGTGGAGCGGATGCTCGGGTACGGCATGTTCGCCCCGGGGCTGTTCGACCGGGCGGTGGGGCGTCTGGAGCGGCGCGGCGGCGCCCACACCCTCATCGGCGTCACGGGCGACTTCGTGCCGGCCCGTGCCGTCCTCAACCTGCGGTTCCTCACGGGGATGCTCTGGTGACCAGCTCAGGCGTGGACGAGGCGGTGTTCCGGGAACTGTGCGGCCGGTTCGTCACCGGGGTCACCGTGGTGACGACCACCGGCCCGGACGGGGCGCCGGTGGGGATGACCGCGAACAGCTTCGCCTCCGTCTCGCTGGAGCCCCCGCTGGTCTCGGTCAACGTGGACCACCGGTCCGACATGCTGCGGCACCTGCTGCACGCCTCCCATTTCGCCGTGAACGTCCTGGAGAGCGGCCAGGAGGCGCTCTCGCGACGCTTCGCCGCCGACCACGCCGATCGGTTCGACGGGGTCGGCTACCGGCGGAGCGACCACGGGCTGCCCGTCCTGGAGGGCACCCACGCCCTCCTCGAGTGCGAGCGGGTGACCACCTTCGACGCGGGGGACCACACCATCGTGGTGGGCCGCGTGATCGCGGGCGCCACCGGCCGCGGGCGGCCCCTGGTCTACTACCGGGGCGGCTACCACGACGTGCCGCTGGCATGACCCTGCATCCCTCCCCGGTCGGGGTCGAGCTGCTGGACGACCCGGCCGCCGACCCGGAAGCGGTGCGGCTCTCGCTCGGCAACATCGCCCGCGCCAACCGGTGGTTCGGGGGCGCGGCTGCGGTGCGCTACGGGCTGGCGCGCGTGCTGGACCCGGCGCCGGAGCGGGCGGTGACACTGCTCGACGTGGGGACGGGCGCCGGCGACCTCCCCGCGATGGCCCATGGGTGGGCCACGCGGCGCGGCATCGCCCTCACCCCGCTGGCGCTGGAGCGGAGCCCGCCGGCGGCCAGCCTGGCCCACGAGCGCGGGGTCCCGACCGTGGTCGGGTGCGGTGGCGCCCTCCCCTTTCCCGATGGAGCCGTGGACGTGGTGGTGCTGAGCCAGGTCATCCACCACGTGGACACCGCCGGCCGCGTGCTGCTGCTCCGGGAAGCCGCCCGGGTCGCCCGGGTGGGCGGCGTCGTGGCCGACCTGCACCCCTCCGGCCCGGCCGCCCTCGGCTTCCGCGTGGCGGGCCGGCTGCTGGGCTTCGACCACTACACCCTGGTGGACGGCGTCACCTCGCTCCGCCGGGGCCTCAGCGTGGACGCCCTCAGCCGTCTGCTGGCCCAGGCCGGGCTCATCGGCACGGTGCGCCGGCGACCCGGCAGTCGCGTCGTCGCCTGGTGGAGGACCGTCCCGTGATGCACACCGAAGACCTGGCCACCATCGCCGCCCGAGCGGATCGCGTGTTCGCGCTGGCGGCCGACGTGGAGCGCTGGCCCCAGATCCTGCCGCACTACCGCTGGGTCCGGTACCTGGAGCGCGGGCCCGACCACGCGATCGTCGAGATGGCGGCCTGGCGCCCCTTCGGGCTGTTCAAGTGGCCCACCTGGTGGCGCTCGGAGATGCGGGTGGACCCCGGGGCCCGCGAGGTGCGCTACCGCCACGTCGGCGGCATCACGACCGGGATGGACGTCCTCTGGCGGGTGGAGCCGCGGGAGACCGGCTGCCACGTCACCCTGCTGCACGACTGGGCGGGCCCCCGGTGGCCGCTCATCCGGCGCCCCGCGGCGGAGTGGGTCATCGGGCCGGTGTTCGTGCACGGCATCGCTTCCCGCACCCTGGCCGGGATCGCCCGGGCCGCGGAGTCGGCCCATGGCTGAGCCGCGCCGGGTGGTCGTCACCGGGCTCGGGGTGGTCACCCCCATCGGGACGGGGCGCGAGGCGTTCTGGCAGGGGCTCCAGGCCCGCCGCTCGGCGGTGGGACCGGTCACCCGGTTCGATCCGGCGCCGTTCCGGACCCGGGTGGCGGCCGAGGTGCCCGACTTCGACCCCACCGGATACATGGAGGCGAAGCGGGCCAGGCGGCTCGACCGCTGCAGCCAGTTCTCCCTCGCCGCGGCACGGCTCGCACTGGACGACGCCGGGCTGCGGCTCGAGCGGGAGGACCGGGACCGGGTCGGCTCGATGATGGGCACCGCGCTGGGCGGGGTCTCGCACGCCGAGGGCCAGCACCTGAACTACCTGCGGGAGGGGCTCCGCGGGGTGGACCCCGGGCTGGCGCTCACGGTGTTCGCCGGGGCGTCGAGCTGCAACATCGCCATCGAGCTCGGGCTCAGCGGCCCCAACGTCACCAACGGGATGAGCTGCGCCTCGGGGGCGATCGCCCTGGGCGACGCCTTCCGCGCCGTGCGCCGGGGCGATGCCGACGTCATGCTGGCGGGCGGAGCCGAGGCGCCGCTCGCGCCGCTCACCTTCGGCGCGTTCGCCGTCATCCGGGCGATGTCCACCCGCAACGATGAGCCGCAGACCGCCAGCCGGCCCTTCGATCGGGACCGCGACGGGTTCGTGATGGGGGAAGGCGCCGCGGTACTGGTGCTGGAGGAGCGGGGCCGCGCGCTGGCCCGGGGCGCCCCGGTCTACCTGGAGATCGCCGGGTACGGGCTCACCAACGATGCCTACCACATGACCGCGCCCCGGCCCGACGGCCGCCAGGCGGCACGGGCCATCGGCCTGGCACTGCGGGACGCGCGGCTGTCCTCCGCGGCGGTGGGCCACGTTAACGCGCACGGCTCCTCGACCCCGCTCAACGATCCCACCGAGACCCTGGCCATCCGGCTGGCGTTCGGCGAGCACGCCGACCGGCTCTCCGTCACCGGCACCAAGGGGTATTACGGCCATGCCCTGGGGGCGAGCGGCGCGATCGAGGCGGCCATCTGCGCCCTGGCGAGCGCCCGCCGCTGGCTCCCGCCCACCGTCAACCTGGCGACGCCGGACCCCGCCTGCGACCTCGATTTCATCGCCGGCGACGGCCGCGAGGCCGACCCGGAGCACCTGGTCAGCACCTCGTTCGGGTTCGGCGGGGTCAACGCCGCGCTGGTGTTCCGCCGGGCGGCCTGAGCCGGTAGCTTCCACCGATCCTCTTCCGGAGCTTTGAGTCATGACGCTGCTGCGACGCGCCGTCGCGGAGGCCCTCGGCACCTTCGCCCTGGTCTTCATCGGCTGCGGGGCCGTGGTGATGGCGACCTTCCCGGCCACCAGCTACGGCCTGCTCGGCATCGCCTTCGCCCACGCCGTGGTGCTGGCCGTGATGGTGACCGCGACCCTGAACATCTCGGGCGGACACATCAACCCGGCCGTCACCCTGGGCTTCCTGATGGCGCGCCGGATCACCCCGGGCGATGCCGGGTTCTACATCGTGGCCCAGCTGGCCGGCGGCGTGCTCGGCGCCTGGACGGTGAAGGCCCTCCTGCCCGGGGCCTCGGTGGCGCTGGTCGGCCTGGGCGTGCCGGCCCTCCAGAACGGCGTGACGTTCGGAACCGGC
>JBFILX010000136.1:0-6279 GCA_041612035.1 Gemmatimonadales bacterium
AGCCCGCTCACCTTGCCCTGACCCGCGGCGGACGGATGCACCCCGTCCTCCACGTAGTCCGCCCGGTCGTAACACACGCCGCCCCCGTTCCGCACCCCGCCGGCACAGTCGCCCGCCCACAGGTACGGCCCCCACCCGTACCAGACGCCGTCCACCATCCGGTGCTCGCGCAGCCAGCTGTTGAGCGCGTGGCCCTCCTCGTAACTCAACGGCTCCCCGCGCCCCACCGACCCCGCGAACCCGCCATACGTGCGTGACGAGGTGTAGACCGCCTGGACCTGGGGAAACTTCGCCTTCACCCGCGCCGCGAAGGCGCCCAGGTTCCGGTGGAACGCCTCGTAGTCGCTCCCGGCCGCCGGATAGGCCGGCAGCGGCCCGCCGCCCTGCGCCGTGGTGAACTGGTTCGCCGCCTTGTGATAGACCACCCGTACCTGGGCCAGCGTCACCCCGGCCTGCGGGAGCCGCCGCGCCACGCAGTCGTCCCAGAGCGTCCCGTCGAAGGCGGGGTCGATCCACCGCTCGATCGCATGCCCGCCCACCGCGCAGTTCACCACCCGCACCGCCGGGTTCACCTGGCCCGCGTACTGGCCGCGGAGCCGCTGGATGAAGTCGCCGCACTCCTGGCTGGCGTTGCTCATCCCCACGCACACCACCCCGATCACCCCGCCCGACGCCGTCACCACCGGCTCGCCGTTGTCTACCAGCCGCAGCCAGAGCCCCTTGTAGCTGCCCGGTGTGGCCGTGCCCTCGTCGCCCCGGTCGATGGGGAAGGGCTGCGAGACGTCGAGCCCGGGCGGCGGCCCGTCTCCCACCGCCTCGGTGGGCGGCCCCGAGTCGCACGCTCCGACGAGCACCAGCAGAACCATCAGCAGCGACCCCCGCATACCGCCTCCTCGTTGCGTCGGGACGACCCCGCTTCCCCTGCTCGGAGACCGCCCACCCGAGGCCGGTGTTAAGCACCGGAAGGTGTGGTGCCCGTACCACGGCCCCGGAACCCGTCCCTGCAGGTCTTCCGGACTCCGGCAATCCGGGTCGGCCGTCGTATTATTGCGCGATGCCCATCTTCCCGGAGCCCCGATGCGCTGCGCCCCACTGCTCGTCCTGACCGTCGCCGGACTCGCCGGGTCACCGGCCCCGGCCCAGCAGCTCTCCGCCGCCGAACGGCGGCTGGTGCGCGCGGTGGACGCGGGGGTGCCCGACGCCCTCGCCCTGCTGGAACGCGCCGTCAACATCAACAGCGGGAGCCTGAACCTGGCCGGGGTCCGCGCCACGGGTGACCTCTTCCGGGCGGAGTTCGACCGGCTCGGGTTCACCACCCGCTGGGCGGACGGCACCCCCTGGAACCGGGCCGGCCACCTGGTCGCGGACTGGCGGGGGAACGGCCGCGGGCCCCGGGTCCTCTTCATCGGGCACCTCGACACCGTCTTCCCCGAGGACTCGCCGTTCCAGCGCTTCGAGAGGCTCAGCGACAGCACCGCCCGCGGCCCGGGAGCCAGCGACATGAAGGGCGGCAACGTGGTGATGCTGCTGGCCCTCCGCGCGCTCCGCGAGGCGGGCCTGCTCGACCGGGTGCAGGTAACGGCCGTCCTCATCGGCGACGAGGAAGACAGCGGCCGGCCCTTCAGCCTCTCCCGCAAGGACCTGACCGACGCCGCCGACTGGGCCGACGTCGCCATCGGCTTCGAGGACGGGGACGGCGACCCCCGCACCGCGGTGATCGGCCGCCGGGGCTACACCGGCTGGACCCTGCGCACCGCGGGTCGGCCGGCCCACTCGTCCCAGGTCTTCCGCGGCGACATCGGGAGCGGCGCCATCTACGAGGCGGCCCGGATTCTCACCGCCTGGCACGACTCGCTCTCCGCCGAGCCCAACCTGACCTTCAATCCGGGCGTGATGGTGGGGGGGACCACGATCGGGTTCGACGGGGTGGAGAGCCGGGGGACCGCGTTCGGGAAGTCGAACGTGGTGGCGGAAAGTACGGTGGTGGCGGGCGACCTCCGGACCCTGACGCCCGAACAGCTGGCCCGCGCCAAGGAGGCGATGGCCCGGATCGCGTCGCGGCACCTGCCGCAGGCCTCCGCCACCCTCACCTTCGACGACGGGTACCCGCCTCTGGCCCCGACCGACGGCAACCGGCGTCTCCTGGCGCTCTACGACGAGGCCAGCCGCGCCGTGGGCGGCGGGCCCGTGACCGCGGTGGATCCGGCCCGCGCGGGCGCCGCCGACGTGTCGTTCACCGCCGGACGAGTGGCGATGGCGCTCGACGGGGTGGGACTGATGGGGACGGGGGGCCACACCGTGCAGGAGACCGCCGACCTGCGTACCCTGCCGCTGCAGGCCAGGCGGGTCGCGGTCCTGCTGGCCCGCCTGGCCGCGGCACGGCTCGGGCCCTAGGCGGTCCTCACCCCGCCAGGAGCCGGTCGAAGCGGGGATTGCCCCGGAGCGGGTCGAACGCGGGGTCGATGCGGAGCCACCCGGGCGACAGGAAGTAGGGAATCCGGAGCAGTTCCTCGAGCCGGTCGAGCGCCAGGCCGTGCTCTCCCACCATGATGTAGATCCGCACCAGCTGGTGCAGCATGTAGGGGCCGTTCCGGGCGTCCCGGCTCACCGGCAGGAGCGACACGCCCCGCTCCCCCTCCGCGATGGCTTCCGCCTTCCGGCCCATGTAGGCCAGGGCCAGCCCGTTGAGCACGTGCAGCTGGGCGTCGTCGGGTGCCTCGCGGAGCTGGACCTCGAACGCCATCCGGGCGGTGTCGGCGTAGGCCCGGGCCCGCGCCCGGTCGTTCCGGTGCCAGTAGGTCTGCATGAACACCGACCCCCAGGCGGCCGGGTCGTCGAAGAAGGCCGAGGGCGGCAACCGGAGCAGGATCCGCTGCTGGGCGTCGTCCAGCACCCAGTACAGGTCGAAGTAGGTGGCGAAGTAGGCCACCAGCGCCGGTTCGGCGAGGGTGCCCGGGGCGTTCTTCACCACCCGCCGCGCCCCGGCCAGATCGCCCTGGGCCAGGTAGATCATGGCGAAGTGCTCCACCACGTTGGCATCGCCCGGTGAGAGCGCCATGGCCTCGTTGGCGGCCGCCAGCGCCTCGGGATACCGACGCAGGAAGGTGAGCAGCCGGGCCACCTCGGTGACGGTGCGGACGGAACGTGGGTCCAGCCGCCGGGCCCGTTCCAGGTGACCCAGCGCCTCGTCCCATCGGCCCAGCACCTGTTCCAGGCTCGCCGCCTCGGTGAGAATTTCGGGGTCGTTGGGTCGGGCCCGGAGCGCCCGGGCCATGTGCTCCTCCGCCTTGAGCGGGTCCTTCTCCACGCTCACGAAGTAGCTCGCCATGGCCAGATGGCCGGCCGCACCGCCCTGATCGAGGGCGAGGGCGCGCCGGCCCGCCTCGCGGGCCCGCGCCGCGATGACGGGATCGGGTGTCCCGTTGAAGTAGAGGGTCCCGAGTCGCTGGCTGAGCCGCGCCCAGGCCACGGCGAAGGTCGAGTCGAGGGCCGCGGCCTGTTCGTAGTATCCCGACGCGGCCTTGAGCGTGGCCGGGTCGTTGGCCGTGAGGGCCTCGCCCTTCAGGTAGAGGTCGTACGCCGCGATGTTGGTGGTGGGCCGCCGGGCCAGCTGCCGCTCTTCGTTCTGACCCAGCACCACGCCGAGCGCCGCGGCCACCCGGGTGGCGATGGTGGTCTGCACCTGGAAGACGTCGGTGACGTCGGCGTCGAAGGTCTGCTGCCAGGTGGCGGTCCCCGTCCGGGCGTCGATCAGCTCCGGCACCAGCTGCACCCGGCCCCCTCCGGCGCCGGCCTTCGACCACCGGACCGTGGCGGTGAGCAGGTGGGTGACTCCCAGCTCCCGCCCGACCTCCTGGAGCGACTTGGTGGTGGCCCGATACTGATCCGAGCTGGCCCGCGCCGTGACCTGCAGACCGGGCAGCGAGGTCAGCCGTCCCCGCACCTCGTCCGTGATCCCGTCCGCGAAGTAGGCGTCGTCCGGGGCGCCCCGGTTCTCGAACGGCAGCACCGCGACCCGGATGCCGGTCCCGTCGCCGAGGCCCCCGCCCGGCCCCCGGACGATGAGCCCGGTGGCCACCAGGCCCCAGAGCGCGAGCGCCAGCACCCCGCCCGCGGTGAACAGGCGCCAGGTGAAGAACCGCCCCAGCCCCGGGGTCGGATGACCGGCCCGGCGCCGGGCCTCCATCCGGGCCGTGGTGACCAGCACCCCGGCGCCGATCGCGATCAGGACCGCGGCCAGCCCCAGGGTCCAGGCCGGGAGGCCCCACTGGCGCACCAGGTTGAAGACCACGAACAGCGCGACCGCCGACCCGCCGGCGAAGAAGCTCCACGCCTTGGTGAGCGACGGGGGTTCGTACTCCAGGGCCGGCCGGGCTCCGCTGCGCACCGCGTCGAGGGCGGTGCCCAGTGCCTCGGCCAGGGCCGCTGCGGTGGGGTACCGGTCGGCGGGGCTCTTGGCCAGCGAGCGCCTGACCGCCGCCTCCACCTGGGGCGAGACCCCCTCCCGGGCGAGCGACAGGGGCCGGGCCGTCTCGGTCATGCTCCGCGCCATGATGGCCTGCGGGGTGGGGCCGGTGAACGGGGGCTCGCCCGCGATCATCTCGTAGAGCACCGCGCCGACCGCGTACACGTCGGCCCGGCCATCCACCTCTGCCACGCCGCTGGCCTGTTCCGGGCTCATGTAGTGCGGGGTGCCCACCGCGAGCCCGGTCCGGGTCAGGGTCTGGCCCGAGTCCAGGGCCCGGGCGATGCCGAAGTCGGCCACCAGGGCGTGACCGGCGTTCAGCAGGATGTTGGCGGGCTTGATGTCGCGGTGAATGATGCCGGCCGTGTGGGCGTGCGCCAGGGCTTCCGCCACCTCGCGGGCCAGCCGCACCGCCTCGTCCACCGACAGCTGGCCCTCCCGGCGCAGGCGGGCCTCGAGCGACTCGCCCTCCACGAACGGCATGACGTAGTAGAGCACCCCGCCTTCGGCGCCCGAGTCGTACATCGGGAGGATGTGGGGATGGTTGAGCCGGGCCGCGATCTCGACTTCGCGCAGGAACCGGTCGGCGCCCAGGGTGGCCGCCAGTTCCGGCCGCATCACCTTCACGGCCACGCGCCGGTGGTGCTTCAGGTCCTCCGCCAGGTAGACGGTGGCCATCCCGCCCTCGCCCAGCACCCGCTCGACCCGGTAGCGCTGGCCCAGCGCGTCACGGACCTTGGCCACCTCCACCGCCCCCGTGGGCGCGGCGCGCGGAGGCACCCCCGGGTCGGGCGGGGTGGCCATGCCGCACTGGAGGCAGAACTGGGCCTCCTCGGGCAGCGGCGTCTGGCAGGCGGGACAGGCGCGGGTGGCGCTGGGCAAGCGGGCTCCGGGAAAAGTGACCGTGGTTGATCGGGAGCCGCATTATGCTCGCCTCGACCCGGCGCGAGCAAGGCCGAAACCTCCGGGAGAGGCCGACCCTGCGCGCCCGGGGACGGGGTACGCTAGGCCTTCCGCTTCCGGCCCAGCGCCCGGGCCTCGGCGTCGTCGAGCACCGGGGTGACTTCGACGTCGAGAATGGCGTTCCAGTTGAGCAGCCAGTTGGAGAGCGCCTTCGGGTCGCTGGTCTCGGCGATCGCGACGCCGGTGAACCCGATCACGTCGTGCCAGCGGCCGATGAGCTTCACCTTGTCGCCCAGGTCCTTCTTGTCGTCGGCCGGGGTCATCGCGCTGAAGGCCGTGAAGGCCTCGTGCCGCTGGTCTTCGTGCACCCGCCACTGTACCAGGAATTTCATCAGGTTCTCCTGCTGAGGATGACGGGACACCGGCGCCGGATGCGCCGGTGCCCGCCTCGCAGGATAGTCACGACCCCGGGGTTCCGGGTACCCCGGCGAACGGCCCCGGGGGCTATCGCGACGGGTCCAGCAGGACGGTGATCCGGTGGGCCACGTCCGCCAGGTGCGTCCGCGTGAACCGGTCGCCGCTGCGCTCGGCGCCCGCCCGCGCCTGACGGCGGACCTCCTCGAGCTGGGCCCGCCCGCCGCCGGCGCCGGGGGCTCCTCAGTCATCAGCGTCGTGACCCGACGGCGGCGAGAGCCGCCCGGACGAAGGGAAATCGCAAAGGGTCGGAATCGAGCTCGGGTGGATGGACGCGGAACGCCGTGGAAAGTGGGCCGGACCAGGGGCGCTTTGCCACCGTGCCCGATTCCGGCATACCTTCCCGCTCCATGACCACCACCGACGCGCTCACCCGAGCCAACCGCGAGTTCGCCCGGCGCTACCCCGGCGAAAGCGGCGCCCGCCAGCCGGTGCAC
>JBFILX010000137.1:0-6273 GCA_041612035.1 Gemmatimonadales bacterium
GTCCGCGTCGGAGAGCCTGAGCGCGGTCCCGGTGCGGATCATCGCCACCAGCCGGCCCAGGTCCTCCAGGGCACGGTCGGTCGGCGCCTCCGGGGGCAGGAGGATGGCGGCCTGGATGTCATCGGTCGCCACATAGGCGAGCGGGCCCTCGTCCAGCCGCTCGACCCCGCTCCGCGCCGAGCCGCCGCCCAGCCCCGCCAGGCGGGCCGCGATGGTGAACCGCGCGGTCTCGCCCAGCGCGGGGGTGGTGACCTCCTCCTGCTCCTGGCCCGGCCCCCTCACCCAGAGCCCCAGCGCCCGGTTGGCCCGGACCACCCAGGCCAGTTCGGGCCGACCCGCCTGGGCCGGGACGTCGGGATCGACGACGGGAGCAGAGGCGCGCCGGCGCCCGGCGGCCAGCCCGATCCAGGCCCCGACCGCGAGGGCGACCGCCACCCCCAGGAGGCCGGTCATCGGGCGGGAGTCCGGAGCGCGATCCGGGCCGCTGCCACCCCGGCGCCGAACCCGTTGTCGATGTTCACCACCGTCACCCCGGCGGCGCAGGAGTTGAGCATCCCGAGGAGCGCGGCGAGCCCGCCGAACGACGCGCCGTACCCGACGCTCGTCGGCACCGCGATGACCGGCACGTCCACCAGCCCGCCCACCACGCTGGGGAGCGCGCCCTCCATCCCGGCCACCACCACGATCGCGGCCGCGCGCCGGAGCTGCTCCGCCTCCGCCAGCACCCGGTGGATGCCGGCCACCCCGACGTCGGTGAGCCGCTCCACCCGCGCCCCCCACGCCTCCGCCGTCACCGCCGCCTCCGCGGCCACCGGGAGGTCCCCGGTGCCGGCGGTGACCACGAGGACCGGGTCGCCGGACGGCGCCGGTCGGTCGGGGGCCGGGAGATGGACGGTACGGGCCGTCCGATCCCACGCGGCGGCGGGAAACCGCGCGGCGAGGGCAGTTCCCTGCTCGGCCGACACGCGGGTACACAGGAAGCCGCCCGAGGCCGCCGCCAGGCGCTCGCAGATGGCGGTCACCTGGTCCGGGGTCTTCCCCTGGCCGAAGACGACCTCGGGGTGACCCTGGCGCAGCGCCCGGTGGTGGTCCACCCGGGCGAACTCCAGGTCTTCGAAGGGGAGATGGGTGAGGCGGTCGCAGGCCGCGGCCGGGGTCAGGCGGCCGGCGGCCACCTCGGCGAGCAGGGTCTCGAGGGTCTGGCGGTTCACGCCGCGGTGGCGACGGGGTCGGCCTGGTGCTCCGCGAGGTAGTCCCGGAAAATCGCCTCGGCCTCGGCCATGCGCTCGACCTCGTAGAGCCGCTGGCGCAGGGCCGACGCCCCGTGCAGCCCCTTGGTGTACCAGCCGAGGTGCTTGCGGAACTCGATCACGGTGCGGCGGGTGTCGCCCTGGAGCCGGAGCGCCAGGCCGGCGTGCTCGAGGGCCACCGCGAATCGCTCGGCCGCGTCGGGCCGCGGGGGCGCCGGCTCCCCCCGCAGGAGGCACCGCGCCTCGCGGAAGAGCCACGGGTTCCCGAACGATCCCCGGCCCACCATCACCCCGGCGCAGCCGGTGTGCCGCCACATCCGCAGCACGTCCTCGGCCGACTCGATGTCGCCGTTGCCGATGACCGGGATGTCGAGGGCCTCGACCACCCGGGCGATTTCGTCCCAGTCGGCCCTGCCGCTGAACATCTGGGTCCGGGTGCGGGCGTGCAGGGTGAACGCCCGGGCGCCGGCGTCCTGCATCCGGAGCGCGATCTCGACCGGCCGGCGGGTGGCGTCGTTCCAACCGCTCCGGGTCTTCACGGTGACCGGGAGGTGGGTGGCGCCGGCGACGGCGCGGATGATCCGGTCCACCAGGTCCATGTCGCGCAGGCAGCCGGAGCCGCCGTTCCGCTTGACGACCTTCTTGACCGGGCAGCCGAAGTTGATGTCGAGGAACTCCGGCTCGTAGGCCTCGGTGACGATGGCCGCGGCCCGGCCCATCGCCTCGGCGTCGGCCCCGTAGATCTGGACCCCGATCGGCCGTTCCCGCTCCTCGAACTCGGCCCCCTCGAGGGTCTTGCGGATGCCGCGCCGGATCGCCTCGGCCGAGAGGAACTCGGTCATGAGGACGTCGGCCCCCATCCGCCGGCAGATCTGGCGGAACGGGGCCTCGGACACCCCGGCCATGGGGGCGAGGATCAGGGGGACGTCGATCCCCGGCGCGTACGGTAACCGCATGGCAAGAAATTACTTGGCGGGCCCGCAGGGGGGCAACAGCGGATCGCCGGGGCGCTTTGACCGGGCGGCGGGCCGGGCGTTAGGTTGTCGCCGTGCGGATTCGCGAGTTCCTCCAGCCCGACGCCGTCTCGCTCGACCTCGCCGGAAGCAGCCGGGACGAGGCGCTGGCCGGCCTGGTGGCCCTCCTCCGGCTCCCGGCGCCCGCCGCGGAGACGGTCCGGCGCCAGCTGGTCCGGCGCGAGTCCCTGGGCACCACGGGGTTC
This sequence comes from Gemmatimonadales bacterium, assembly GCA_041612035.1. Lineage (GTDB taxonomy): Bacteria > Gemmatimonadota > Gemmatimonadetes > Gemmatimonadales > GWC2-71-9 > SZUA-320. Next base: position 2,470 of record JBFILX010000137.1, read on the forward strand.
GGCCGGGGGGTGGCCCTGCCCCACTGCCGCACCCTGGCGGCCTCGCGGCTGCGGCTGGCGTTCGGGCTGCACCGGGCGGGGGTGGAGTGGCAGGCGATGGACGGGAAGCCGGTGCACACCGCGTTCCTGATCGTCGCCCCCCCGATGGAGGTCTCCAACCAGTACCTCCCGGTGCTGGGCCGCATCGCCCAGTTCCTGCACGAGCCCCAGGTCCCCGAGCGGCTCCGCACCCTCACCTCGCCCGAGGCCCTCTTCGAGCTGCTCGACCAGCGCGGGCTCTGAGCCCGGCTACTCCCACTCGATGGTGGCGGGCGGCTTCGAACTCACGTCGTAGACCACCCGGTTCACCCCGCGCACCTCGTTGGCGATCCGGGCCGACACCGTGGCCAGCACCTCGGGCGGGAACGGGAACCAGTCGGCCGTCATCCCGTCCCGGCTGGTGACCGCGCGGAGCGCCACCACCTGGTCGTAGGTCCGCCCGTCGCCCTGGACCCCCACCGAACGGATGGGGAGCAGGACGGCGAACGCCTGCCAGATGTCGTCGTAGAGGCCGGCCGCGCGGATCTCCTCCAGGTAGATGGCGTCGGCCTGGCGCAGGGTGTCCAGCGCCTCGGCGGTCACGTCGCCCAGGATCCGGATCGCCAGCCCCGGCCCGGGGAACGGGTGCCGGCCCACCATCTCCTCGGGCAGGCCCAGCTCGCGCCCCACCTGGCGGACCTCGTCCTTGAACAGTTCCCGCAGGGGCTCCACCAGGGTGAACGGGAGCCGCTCGGGCAGCCCGCCCACGTTGTGGTGGGTCTTGATCGTGGCCGAGGGACCGCCCCGGGGGGACATGCTCTCGATCACGTCGGGGTAGAGGGTGCCCTGCACCAGGAACCCGACGTCGGACCCCACCGCGCGGGCCTCCTGCTCGAACACCTCGATGAAGGTGTGGCCGATCCGGCGCCGCTTCTCCTCCGGTTCCGCGATGCCCGAGAGCACCTCGAGGAAGCGGGCCCGGGCGTCCACCACGCGCAGGTCGATCCCCAGGTGGCGGTGGAAGGTCTGCTCGACCTGCTCCCGCTCGTGCAGGCGGAGCAGCCCGTGGTCCACGAAGATGCAGGTGAGCCGGTCGCCCACCGCGCGGTGCACCAGCGCGGCCGCGACGCTGGAGTCCACGCCGCCCGACAGCCCGCAGATGACCCTGGCGTCGGGCCCCACCTGCTCCCGGACCCTGGCCACCTCGGTCTCGATGAAGTGGCCGGGGGTCCAGTCGGGCGTGCAGCCGCACACGCCGAACAGGAAGTTGCGGAGGATCTCCCCGCCCCGGGGCGTGTGGGCCACTTCGGGGTGGAACTGGACCCCGTAGAGCGGACGGCTGTCGTGCTCCATGGCGGCGACGGGGGTGTTGTCGGAGGAGGCCGTCACCCGGTAGCCCGGGGGCGCCACGTCCACGTGGTCGCCGTGGCTCATCCAGACCGGGGTCTCCTCGCCGGGGGCGAACCCCTCGAACAGCCGGCCGCCCGTCACCGACAGCATGGCCCGGCCGTACTCCCGCCGGGCGGCCCGCTCCACCGCCCCGCCCGACAGCTGGGCCATCAGCTGCATGCCGTAGCAGAGGCCCAGCACGGGCACGCCCAGCTCGAGCAGGCCGGGCGAGGCGGTGGGCACGTTCTCCTCGTACACCGAGGCGGGACCGCCCGACAGGATGATCCCGCGGGGCCGCCAGGCCCGGATCCAGTCCAGGTCGCGCGACGGGGGGTGGATCTCGCAGTAGACGTGGGCCTCGCGCACCCGGCGCGCGATGAGCTGGGTGTACTGCGACCCGAAGTCGATGATCAGGATGCCCTCGTGGTGCGCCGTGTCCGTCATGCCGTCATCACCGGGTCCGGATCCTCGCCGGTCATCAGTTCCTCCGCCGTCTCGCGCCGGCGGGCCAGCCCCCACCGGCCGCCGTCCACCAGCACCTCGGGGGGCCGGGGCCGCGCGTTGTAGGTGGATCCCATCACGAACCCATAGGCGCCCGCGCCCAGGATCGCCAGCAGGTGGCCCGGGGCGATCCCGTCCGGCAGCGGGCGCTCCAGCGCCAGGAAGTCACCGGTCTCGCACACCGGGCCCACCACGTCGAACGGGGTCTCGGCCCCGCGCGGCGGGGCGACCGGCACGATGTCGTGATACGCCCCGTAGCGGCTCGGCCGCCCCAGCTCGGTCATCCCCGCGTCGAGCACCAGGAAGTCCTTGCCGCCGGAGTGCTTCCGGTAGAGCACCCGGGCCAGCAGCACCCCGGCGTTCCCCACCAGGAACCGCCCGGGCTCCAGGTGCACCTCGAGGCCGGCCGGGGCCAGCACCGGCACGATCGCCTCGGCGTAGGCGGCGGGGCTGAGCGGCAGCTCCCCCCCGTACCGGATGCCCACCCCGCCCCCTACGTCCAGCGACCGGACCGTTTCGATTCCGGCGGTGCGCACCTGGGACAGCAGTTCCACCAGCCGCGCCGCCCCCGCGCGGAAGGGGCTGGCGTCCAGGATCTGGCTGCCGACGTGCACCGCCAGGGTGACCAGCCGGAGCCCGGGCCGCCGGGCCAGCACCGCGATGGCCTCGGCCGCCTGGTCGGCGGGCACCCCGAACTTGATCCCGTATTTCCCGGTGCTGATGTAGGGGTGGGTGTCGGTGGTGACGTCGGGGTTGAACCGGATCCCGACCCGGACCTCGCGCCCCAGCCGCTCCGCCACCGCGCCGAGGGCGTCCAGTTCCTCCACCGACTCGACGTTGATGCTGGCCAGCCCCGCGGCGGCGGCCGTCTCGAGTTCGGCCCCGGTCTTCCCCACCCCGCTGAACACGATCCGGTCGGCCGGGAACCCCGCCGCCAGGCAGCGGGCCAGTTCGCCCGCGGAGACGATGTCGGCCCCGGCCCCCAGCGAACGCAGGAGCGCGAGCACCGCGAGGTTGCCGTTGGCCTTCACGGCGAAGTGGACCCGGTGCGGCACTCCCCCCAGCGCCTCGTCGAAGGCGCGGTACTGGCGGCGGATCACGGCGGCCCCGTACACGAACACCGGGGTGCCCACCGCCCCGGCCAGGGTCTCGAGGTCCACCCCGTCGAGCCGCAGCCGGCCCGCGCCGTCGCGCGCCAGCCCGGCGTCGGCCAGGAGCGCGGCGCGATCGATGACCGGGGTCAGTACGCCTTCGCCCAGACCGCCTCCGCCTGGCTCGGACTGCCGCACCAGAGGCAGGTGGCGGGCGCCGGGTCGCTGCGGAGATCCTCGCCGGCCAGCACCCGGATGGTCGCCTTGGTCTCCGCCTTGATCTCCGCCTCGCACGTGGTCCCCCCGCACCAGCCGCCGTACACGAACCCGCCGCCCCCGTCGCCCCGCATCGTCTCCAGCAGCGTGGCCTTGTCGGCGCCCCGGATGGTGTTGGCCTCCCGCCGCTCCGCCGCCGCCTGGAACAGGCTGCGCTGCATCGCGTCCATTTCGCCGGCGAGCGCGGCGGCGAGCCCGTCCATCGGGAGCGGCGCCTTGCCCCCGGTCCGGCGGGCGAGCATCACCTGGTTCGCGGCCAGGTCGCGGGGGCCCAGCTCGATCCGGAACGGGGTCCCGCGGGTCTCCCAGTCGTAGTACTTGGCCCCCGGCTTCATTCCCTCCCGCAGGTCGCTGGTGACCCGGATCCCGGCCTGCCGCAGCTCCGCCTGGAGGCGCCCCGCGGCCTCGAACACGGCGCCGCGCTCCTCGTCGGACCGGTAGATCGGGATGATGACCACCTGCCACTGGGCGAGCCGGGGCGGGCAGACCAGCCCGCGATCGTCGCCGTGGGTCATGATCAGCCCGCCGA
>JBFILX010000138.1:0-6199 GCA_041612035.1 Gemmatimonadales bacterium
GGCACCCGGAAGATCGTCCAGATCGGGGAGATCACCGGGATGGAAGGGGACGTGATCACCCTGCAGGACATCTTCGCCTTCGAGCGGATGGGCATCGGCGAGGGCGGCAAGGTGCTGGGGCGGTTCGTGGCCACCGGCATCCGGCCCCGCTTCGCCGACCGGCTCCGGGCGTACGGAATCGGGCTGCCCGCCACCATGTTCGACGATGTGGCGGAGTCGCCCATCGGACGGGTCCGGCGGTAGCCGATGCCGACCTCGACCCTGCTCACCGCCCTCCTGGTCTTCGTGGCCGTGGCCCTGGGGACCATTTCCGCCGCGCTGGTGCTGGAGTGGGCCCAGGAGCGCTACCGGGCCCGGAACGTCACGCGCCAGCTCCGGGAGTTCAGCGAGCGGGCGTTCGGGGTCGACGCCCAGGTGGTGCGCCGGCCCGACGCGGTCACCTGGCTGGAAGAGGTCGCCCTCCGGGTCCCCCGGTTCAGCGGTCTCGGGGCCCTGCTGAGGCGATCGGGGTCAAACTGGACCCTGCAGAGCTACCTGCTGACCACCGTCGGGCTGATGGCCGCGTTCGGCCTGAGCGCGGGGCTGTTCGCCGGGAACGCCCTGGTCGGGGCGGCCGCCGCGCCCCTGGGGGCCCTGATCCCCTACGTCCTGGTGAAGACGGCCGTGGGACGGCGGATGGGCAAGCTGGAAGAGCAGCTTCCCGACGCCATCGACCTGATGGGTCGGGCGATGCGGGCCGGTCACCCGATGAGTGCGGGATTCAAGATGATCGCCGAAGAGGCCCCGGCCGAGATCGCCTTCGAGTTCCGCCAGGTGTTCGAGGAACAGCGCTTCGGCCTGCCGATCGACGACTCCCTGCTCGGGTTCGCCGAGCGGGTCCACACCACCGACGCCCGGATCCTGGTCACGGCGATCATGGTGCACCGGCAGGTGGGCGGAAACCTCGCGGAAATCCTGGACAACATCGCCGCGATGGTGCGGGAACGGTTCAAGTTGCGCCGCCAGCTGCGGGTGATCACCGCCCAGGGCCGGATGTCGGGGTACGTGCTGGGCGCCCTCCCGGTGGCGCTGGGGGTGGCGATCTACACCCTCAACCCCGAGTACATGATGCCGCTGTTCGAGGAGCCGCTGGGCCGGATCATGCTGGTGGGAGGCCTGGTGTTCCAGGTGCTCGGCTACCTGTGGATCCGCCGGATCCTCGACATCGAGTTCTGACCGGCGATGCTCCTCTATCTCGTGCCCGCCCTGATCGCCATTGCCGTCGGCACCCTGGTCTACCTGGCCGGCCAGCTGGTGCCGGCGGAGTCGGAGGTGGTACGGCGGCTGCGCCAGATGCCGGGGGTCGGCGGGGCCAGCACCATCCACCAGAAGCGCCGGGAGTTCCAGCGGGAACGCCTGGGCCGGCTCCTCACCACCCTCGGCGCCAGAATGCAGACGCCGGCGGAGCGGCAGTCGAAGACCCGGAAACAGCTCGTCGCCGCCGGGTACTTCGGCCCCAACGCCATGGCCATTTTCCAGGGGGCCCGGGTGGCCTCCACGGTCGTGCTGGGGGCGCTGTTCCTCCTCGCCGCCCCGCTGGTGGTCGGGGCCCTGGAACTGTCCGGGGCCATGGGGGCCCTGGTGGCCGTGTGGGGTGCAGCGCTCGGCTGGGTCGCGCCCGCCATGGTGGTGGGCGCGCAGGCCCGGGCCCGCCAGCAGGAGATCTTCCGGGTCCTGCCCGACGCCCTGGACCTGCTGGTGGTCTGCGTCGAGGCCGGCCTGGGACTCAACCAGGCGCTCCAGCGGGTGGCCGACGAGATCGCGGTGCTGAGCCGGGTGCTGGGGGAGCAGATGGGGCTGATGAACATGGAGATGCGGGCGGGCGTCCCGCGCGAGGAGGCCCTGCGCGCCTTCGCTGACCGCACCGACCTGGACGACGTCCGGTCGTTCTCCACCATGCTGATCCAGACCGACCGGTTCGGCACCTCGGTCGCGTCAGCGCTCAGGGTCCACTCCGACACCCTGCGCACCAAGCGGCGGCAGCGGGTCGAGGAGGCCTCGGCCAAGACCGCCATCAAGATGCTCTTCCCCCTGGTCTTCTGCATCTTCCCCGCCCTCTTCATGGTCATCCTGGGCCCGGGCCTCATCACGGCCCTGCAGGTCCTCGCCGGCTTCTAGCCCCCGTGACCCCCCGGGCCGACGTGGTGCAGGTGGTGAACCGGGACCGGGGGACGGTGCTGGGTGACCGGATCAGGCTGGCCGACCGGTTCTGGGCCCGGCTGCGCGGGCTCCGGGGAATGCTGCCCCTGGGCCACGGGGAGGGGCTGCTGCTCCGGCCCTGCCGGGCGGTGCACATGTTCGGGATGCCGGGGCCGCTCGACGTGGCATTCCTCGATCGGTCGGGTCAGGTGGTGGCGGTCTACCCGGGCCTCCGCCCCGGCCGGATGACCCGCCTGCACCGGGCCGACGCCGCCCTGGAGCTGCCCCCGGGGACCCTGGGCGCGTCCCGGACCGACGTGGGCGACACGCTGGTCCTCCGGGGGAGAACCGAGGAAGGAGTGACACCATGAGTACCGGCGCCATTCCCGCGGCCGCGGCCCGCCCGGCGGACCGCCCGCCCGCCGGGCGGGTCCCCGCGGCGCCGACCTCCCTGGCGGAGACCGGGCTCGAGGCGGAGTTCGTCAGCGACCTGATCCTCAAGACCCTGTACACGCAGGGCCCGCAGACCGGCCGGCAGCTGCTGCGCCAGCTCAAGCTGCCCCTGGTGGTGGTGGACGACCTGCTCCATGCCCTGCAGCAGCGGCGGCTGATCGAGGTGCTGGGCACCTCGGGGGTGAGCCGCGCGGGGTACCGGTACGACCTGTCCGGCAGCGGGCGGGAGCACGCGCGGGAGGCCTTCGCCTCGAGTCACTACGTGGGCGCGGCCCCGGTCCCGCTGGCCCAGTACCAGCGGACCACCGCCGCCCAGTCGATCTCCCTGGTGCACGTCACCCGGGCCGACGTGGACCGGGCGTTCAAGTGGCTGGTGCTCAACCAGGAGACCCTGGACGAGGTGGGCCCGGCCATCAACTCGGGCCGGTCGCTCTTCCTCTACGGCGAGTCGGGCAACGGGAAGACCGCGATCGCCGAGACCATCGCGGGGCTCCTGGGGGGCGACATCTACGTGCCCTACGCCATCGAGGTGGACGGCCAGATCATCGTGGTCTACGACCCGGTGCACCACACCGCCGTGGACCCCGACCCGGCCGAGGGGGACGGCGAGGGGGATGACCTGGTGCTGGAGCAGGCCGGGCACGATCAGCGCTGGGTGCACGTGCGCCGGCCCGTGGTCTTCACCGGCGGCGAACTCACGCTCGACCAGCTCGACCTGCAGTACGACACCTTCACCAAGCTCTACCAGGCCCCGTTCCAGGTGAAGGCCAACGGGGGCGTGCTGATCATCGACGACTTCGGGCGCCAGCGGGTCCCCCCCCGCGACCTGCTCAACCGGTGGATCGTCCCCCTGGAGAAGCGGGTGGACTACCTCACCCTGCACACCGGCGGGAAGTTCCCGGTGCCGTTCGACTGCCTGGTGGTGATCGCCACCAACATCAACCCGCGCGACCTGGTGGAAGAGGCCTTCCTCCGGCGGATCCACTACAAGATCCGGGTGGAGAGCCCGACGGTGGAGCAGTACGAGGGGATCTTCGAGGCCTGCTGCGGCGAGCGGGGGATCGCCTACTCGCCGGACGCGGTGCGGCAGGTGTACCGGAACTTCTACCACGCCTTCGGCATCGCCCCGCGGGGATGTCACCCGCGCGACCTGCTCGACCACCTGGTGGACATCTCCAGGTACCTCGAGGTTCCCCCGACCCTGTCCCAGGACCTGGTGGAGCGGGCCGGGCGGTCGTATTTCCTGGACTTCCCCACCACCACCTGAGGCCGTATGCCGCCGCGCCAAGGACCCGACCCCAGTCAGACGGGCGCCGCTTCGCCAGAGCAGCGCGCCCTGCAGGCCCGCCTCGACGAGGTGGAGGAGAGCAACCGCAGGCTCCGGCGGCAGGGGATCATCCTGCTCGTGGCGACGTCGGTGCTCCTTGGCCTGGCCGCGGCGCTCGTGGTCACCGCGGCCCGGCACGGGATGCCCGGCTTCGTCCCCGACCTGGTCGAGGGGCGCGAGTTCGTCCTGCGGGACAAGGACGGCCGGGTCCGGGGAGCGTGGGGCTCGGACGACGAGGGCTCGATCCGGTTCGTGCTCCAGGACCCGGCCAACGCGACCAGCATCAAGCTCAACCTCCTCAGCGACGGCTCCGCCGGGCTCACCTTCTCCGACAGCGCCGGGAGCCCGCGGCTGATCGCGGCGCTCCTCCCCGACCAGACCGCGAGCCTGGTCTTCGCCGACCGGCGGGGGGTGACCCGGACGGTGATGAGCTTCAGCCCGTCGGGGGCCTCCAGCCTGCTGTTCGCGGACCAGGGCGGGAACCCCCGCACCGCGATGGGCGTGGACTCCCGGGGCCGCGCCCTCTTCACCGTCGAGGGCATGCGCACCGGCGAAGAGGTGTCCGACACCACGCGGTAGCCCGATCGACCCCCGGGCGAGCAACGCGGCCCCGGCCTCCGCCGGGGCCGCGGTGCGTTCCGGGCCTATATTGCCGGCCATGCAGGCGTTCGACGTGATCGTGATCGGCGGCGGGCACGCGGGGGCGGAGGCAGCCGCCCTCGCCGCGCGCTCGGGTGCCCGAACCCTCCTGCTCACCCAGAACCTCGAAACCATCGGCCAGATGTCGTGCAACCCGGCCATCGGCGGGATCGCCAAGGGCACGGTGGTCCGCGAGGTGGACGCGCTGGGGGGGGTCATGGGCCGGGCCACCGACCTGGCGCGGATCCAGTTCCGGATGCTCAACCGCTCGAAAGGCCCCGCCGTCTGGGCCCCCCGCGCCCAGTGCGACCGCGCCCTGTATCGTCGAGCCGTACGGTTGTTGCTGGAACGACTACCACTCGTCCGGTTCGCCCAGGGCACGGTCTCGGGGCTGGAAACGCAGGGCACCGAGGTGCGCGGGGTCGTGCTCGGGGATGGCCGCCGGTTCACCGCACGGGCGGTGGTGCTGACGGCCGGCACGTTCCTGCGTGGCCGGATCCACGTGGGGCTCGACACCGGAATCCCGGCGGGCCGGGCGGGCGAGGCGCCCTCGGTGGAGCTGTCAGAAGCCATTGAAGGACAAGGGCTTACGGTCGAACGCTTCAAGACCGGCACCCCGCCCAGGATCGACGGACGCACCGTGCGGTTCGAGGCCCTCGCCCGGCAGGACGGCGATCCCGGGGCCTACTGGTTCTCGCACTTCGAGCGGCCCGCGCACCCCGCGCAACGGCCCTGCTACCTGACCCACACGGGCGCCGCCCTGCGGCAGATCATCTCCGCGCACCTCTCGGAGTCGGCCCTCTACGGCGGGGCCATCAGCGGGCGGGGGCCGCGCTACTGTCCCTCGATCGAGGACAAGATCGTGCGCTTCCCCGGGGCGGAGCGTCACCAGGTCTTTCTCGAGCCCGAGGGGCTCGACACCGCGGAGATGTACGTGAACGGGCTCTCCACCTCGCTGCCGGCCGCGGTGCAGCTCGCCTATCTGCGGACGGTCGCGGGGCTGGAGCAGGTGGAGATGACCCGGCCCGGCTACGCCATCGAGTACGACTACTTCCCCCCCACGCAGCTGGACCACACGTTGAAGGTCAAGTCTTTGCAGGGACTGTACTTCGCCGGCCAGATCAACGGCACGACGGGGTACGAAGAGGCGGCGGGCCAGGGGGCGGTCGCGGGGCTCAACGCCGCCGCCCACGCCCTCGGGAGGGAGCCGGTCGTTCTGGGTCGGGAGACCGCGTTCATCGGCGTGCTGGTGGACGACCTGGTGACGCGCGGGGTGGACGAGCCGTACCGGCTCTTCACCAGCCGCGCCGAGTACCGGCTGCTGCTCCGCCAGGACAACGCGCTCCGGCGGCTGCTTCCCGTCGCGATGGACCGAGACCTCCTGACCGACGACGAGCGCCGGACGGCGGAGCGGCAGCTGGAGGCGGAGGACCGGCACCTGGCCACGGCCCGCGAGGCGCTGGTCCGCCCGGGCGCGGCAAACCCGCTCCTCGTTCAGGCCGGCCAGCCGGAGATCTCCGCGCCGGCCAGGGCCGCCGACCTGGCTCGGCGGCCGGGCGTGCCGCTCGCCCCGCTGCTCCTGGCGGCGGGGGCCGAGGCCGA
>JBFILX010000139.1:0-6186 GCA_041612035.1 Gemmatimonadales bacterium
GGGCTCGTCGCCCCCCGCTGCGACTCGTAGTACTCGCGAAGCAGGGTCTCCCGGTTGGCCGCGGCGGTCTGCACCCCCGTCCAGGCGGCCAGGTACTGCTGTTCCAGCGCCTGGGCCAGCGTGCGCACGGGGCCCTCCGACCGCTCCAGGGCGAGCCCCCGGGTGGAGCCCTGCTCGAACAGCATCGCGATGGCGCCCTGGTAGCCGCGGTTCGAGGTGTAGCCCGGGTAGAAGTAGTTGTAGCGCTCGCGGGTCATGTACTCGTAGCCCGCCGAGTCGAAGGCCGCCGCGTAGCGGGCGCCGAACTGGGTGAACCAGCGGAACGCGAAACGCGGCATGTGGGGATTGGCGGGCTCGCCCGGGGGGTCGAAGTAGAACTCGGAGTCGCTCCCCATCTCGTGCATGTCGGTCGCCACCTGCGGGCGCCAGGCGTGCAGGGTGGGCATCCGGTCGCGGGTCTCCCGCTGGGTGTGGGCGAACCAGTCGCGGTTGGTGTCGAAGTAGTAGTGACCGGTCCGGAACTTGAGCGCCTGCCAGCCGGTGAAGTCGTTGGCCCAGTCCATCGGCGCGGGGTTGGGCACCCGGCCGATGTTCTCGTGGTTGATGTGGGCGAACGCGTCGCGCCCGTCCGGGTTGAGCATCGGGTCGATGAGCACCACCGTGCGCCGGAGCGCCTCCAGCGTGGCCGCGTCGTTCCGGGTGGTGAGGTGCTCCAGCAGCTTGAGCGCCCCTTCGCTGCCCGACAGCTCGAAGCCGTGGATCGAGCCCCCGAACCAGACCACCACCGGCTGATCGCTGATGATCTGGGCCGCCTGGGCCGCCGTGGTGCCCCGCGGGTCGGCCAGCCGGAGCGAGTTCTGCCGGATGGCTTCCAGCCGGGCGTGGTTCTCGGGCGCGGTCACCACCGCCAGCAGGAAGGCGCGGCCCTCCCAGCTCTCGCCCTGCCGGATCAGGGTGACCCGGGGCGACGCCTCCGCCAGCCGCTCCAGGTAGCGCTGCATCTGGTGGTGCTGGGTGATCCGCTCGCCGAAGGCGTGGCCGCTCGCGTCGCGGAAGGTGGGCACGCCCTGGGCCGCGGCCGGCGCCACGAGCCAGGGGATGGACAGCAGGGCCGAGAGCACGATTCGGCGGACCATCGGAACCTCGCGTCAGGTCTTGTGGGTGCGTCGGACGGAAGCCGGAAAGGTAGCCCGGGGGCCGCCGGGACCAAGAGCGGCTGGCGTCACGTGCCGGGTGGGGTCACTATAGGCGGGACCCCCAGGCGGAGCGTGGATGCGGCAGGACGCGTACGACGTGGTGATCGTGGGCTCGGGCGCGGGCGGCGGGATGGCGGCGTACATGCTCACCCGGGCCGGCGCGCGGGTGGCCGTGGTCGAGGCGGGCCCCCTCTGGTGGCCCGAGCACGACGCCATGATGTGGACCTGGGCCTACGACTCGCCCCGCCGAGGCGCCAGCACCCCCGCCCGCCACTTCGGCGAGTTCGACGCGGGCGACGGCGGCTGGTCGCTCGACGGCGAGCCCTACACCACCGCGCCCGGCGAGCGGTTCGACTGGTTCCGGGTGCGGATGCTGGGCGGACGCACCAACCACTGGGGCCGGATCTCGCTCCGGTTCGGGCCCGACGACTTCCGGCGCCGCAGTCTCGACGGCCTGGGCGACGACTGGCCGATCGGGTACGACGAACTGAAGCCCTGGTACGACCGGGTGGACCGGCTGATCGGGATCTTCGGGAGCGCGGAGGGCCTCCCCAACGAGCCCGACGGCGTTTTCCTCCCGCCGCCCCGCCCCCGCTGCTGGGAACTGCTGGTGCAGCAGGCCGCCCGGCGCATCGGCCGGACCATCATCCCCTCCCGGCTCTCCATCCTCACCCGGCCCCACGAGGGCCGGCCCGCCTGCCACTACTGCGGCCAGTGCAACCGCGGCTGCCGGGCCAACGCCAACTTCTCGAGCCCCGGGGTCCTGCTGGCCCCGGCGCTGGCCACCGGCCGGCTCACCCTGATTCCCAGCGCCATGGCGCGCGAGGTCACCACCGACGCCGCGGGCCGGGCGCGGGGCATCGCCTACGTGGACAAGACCACCGGAGCGGAGGTGGAGGTGCGGGGCCGCGTGGTGGTGCTGGCCGCCAGCGCCTGCGAGTCGGCCCGGCTCCTGCTCAACTCGAAGTCGCCCAGGTTCCCGCAGGGGCTGGCCAACGGCAGCGGGGTGGTGGGGAAGTACCTCACCGACACCACCGGCGCCGACATGGCGGGCTTCATCCCCGCCCTCCGCGAAGGCATCCCGCACAACGAGGACGGGGTGGGCGGGGCCCACCTCTACCTGCCCTGGACCCTCGACAACCGGACCCTCGACTTCCCCCGCGGCTACCACGTCGAGATCTGGGGCGGCCGCGGGATGCCGAGCTACGGGTTCATGGGCGGGATCCAGAACTACCCGGGCGTGGGGGGCGGCTACGGCCAGGCGCTGAAGGATGCCTACCGCGCCAACTACGGCTCGGTGATCGGGTTCTCGGGCCGGGGGGAGCAGATCCCCAACGAGCACTGCTGGTGCGAGATCGACCCGGTCACGGTGGACCGCTGGGGGATCCCGGTGCTCCGGTTCCACTGGAAGTGGACCGACCACGAGATCCGGCAGGTGAAGCACATGCAGGAGACCTTCGCCGCGCTGATCGAGGCGATGGGAGGCACCCTGCTGTGGAAGCCCCCGGGCCCCGAGAGCGACTACGGCATCGCCGCGGGGGGCCGGATCATCCACGAACTGGGCACCACCCGGATGGGCGACGACCCCCGCACCTCGGTGGTGGACCGCTGGTGCCGGGCCCATGAGGTGCCGAACCTGTTCGTGGCCGACGGCGGGCCGTTCGTCTCCCAGGCCGACAAGAACCCGACCTGGACCATCCTGGCGCTCGCCATGCGCACCAGCGACCACATCGCCGAGCGGATGAAGGCGAGGGCCCTGTGAGCGACCTCTCGCGCCGCGAGCTGATCGGCCTCCTCGCCGCCACGCCCCTGCCCGGACTGCTGGGCCTCCCGGCCGGCGCCATCGAACGTGCCTCGCGGACGGCCCGCGGGGCCGCGGGGGCGGAGCCCCGGTTCTTCAGCGCCGCGGAGTGGCGCACGGTGCGGGTGCTGGCCGACCTGGTGATCCCGGCCGACGACCGCTCGGGGAGTGCCACCGACGCCGGGGTGCCCGAGTTCATCGACTTCATCATGGCGGAGTACCCGGACCAGCAGGCCCGGATGCGGGGCGGGCTGGCCTGGCTCGACGCCCACAGCCGGCGCCGGTTCGGCCGGCCGTTCGCCGACGGGAGCCCGGCGCAGCAGACCGGGGTGCTGGACGAGGTCGCCTGGCCCGACCGGGCCGAGCCCGCGGTGAGCCAGGGGGTGGCCTTCTTCAACCGGTTCCGCGACCTGGTGGCGGCGGGGTTCTTCTCCAGCCGCATGGGCGTGGAGGACCTCCGCTACCGGGGCAATACCTTCGTCACCGAGTGGACCGGCTGCCCGGAGCCCCAGCTCCGGAAGCTGGGCGTCCGCTACGAGGAGTGAATCATGGGAGACCGACGCTTCCGGGACCGGGACGGGCAGGAGTGGGACGTGCGGGTGGTGAGCCGCGGGCAGTGGGAGTTCAGCCCCGCGGGCGACACCCCCGACAAACCCCGCACCTGCCGGGCCCCTGGCTACGAGCGGGACCCGTTCGAGCTGAGCATCGAGGAGCTGCAGAAGCTGTTCGACGAGAGCGCCCCGGCGGCGGCCAGGCGGATGAAGTCCCCCTTCAAGGACTGATTCGGCGGTGCGACGGGAACTTCCCGGAGCCGCCCGGAGTTTGAACCCCGGACCCTTTCCGATGGTGCCCATGACGACCGGTTCCCGGACCGCCCTGGCGGTCGCTCTCCTGCTGGCCGCCGCCGCGGCCCCCGCCTCGGCGCAGCAGCGCCCGCTGGGCCCGGCGGACGGCGCCGGGCTCGCCCCCACCGACACCGGCCGGGTCTCGGTCGGCAGCGTGGCCCCCGACTTCACGCTGGAGGCCCTGGCCGGGCCCCCCGTCACCCTCTCGCAGTTCCGCGGCGCCCGGGACGTGGTGCTGGTCTTCTACCGGGGGCACTGGTGACCCTGGTGCGCCCGTCAGCTCGGTGAGCTGAGAGACCTGCTGAGCCCGGCCCAGCGCGCCACCACCGAGATCCTCGCGGTGGCGATCGACGATCGGGCGGACCTGCAGAAGATGGTGGACCGGATCGTGAAGGAGGGCGGTCCCCGGCCCGGCTACACCTTCCTGTCGGACCCGGGCCACCGGGTGATCGACCGGTACGGGCTCTACAACCCGGAGGGCCGCGGGTGGCCCCACCCCACGGTGTACGTGATCGACCGGGCCGGGGTGGTGCGCTGGAAGTTCACCGAGGTCAATTACCGCGTCCGGCCGACCAACGAGATGATCCTGGAGGCGCTGGCCCGGCTGCGGTGAAGCGCCGGCGTCACGGCTCACGCCCCCACTCGTGGCCCAGCCGGGCCATGAGCCCCGCGATCAGCTCGATCCCGTCCCACAGGTTCTGCAGCCGGAGGTTCTCGTCCTGCCCGTGCTGGTTGTTGTCGTGGTTGACGATCGGCACGAACACCAGCGGGGTCCGGAGCACCCGGTCGAAATGGTAGATGCCCAGGCTCCCCCCCGAGGTCGGCACCTGGATGATCGGCTGGCCCAGCGCCCGCTCCGCCGTGCGGACCACCGCGCGCGAGGCGGGCAGGTCCATCGGGGTGCGGAGCGCGGGGTAGCCCTCCTCCCAGCCGACCCGGACGATGCGCGGGTGGCGGGCCCGCACCGCGCTGTCGGGCGGCTCCCGCACGAGGTGGAACCCCTGCCGGACGATGTGGGCCTCGATCAGCTCGCGCACCCGCGCCGGGGTCTGGTCGGGCACCAGCCGCAGGTCGATGTAGGCGCTCGCCTCGGTGCCGATCAGGTTGGCGCCGCCCGCCCCGGTGCGCCCCCCCTGCAGCCCGCCCACGTTGAACGCGGGCAGCATGAGCCGCTCCCGCAGGGAGGCGTTGTCCGCCTCGGTGGCGGCGAGCCCGAAGTCGCGGCGGAGCTGGTCGTCCACCGGGGGCACGGTGGCCAGGGCGGCCCGCTCCGCGGGGGTGACCGGCCGCACGTCGTCGTAGTACCCCTCGATCAGGATCCGGCCGTCGGGGTCCCGCATCGAGGTGAGCAGGTGGGCCAGCAGCACGTTCGGGTTGGGCGCCCAGTTGCCGTAGTGACCCGAGTGCAGCGGCCGGGTGGGGCCGTACACCGTCAGGTGCAGCCCGGTCACCCCGCGCACCCCGAAGTCCACCATGGGGCGCCGGGACTGGTGCACCGGGCCGTCCATGAAGAGCCAGAGGTCGGCCGCGAGGAGGTCGCGGTGGGCGGTGAGCATCTCGCCCAGGTGGTCGGAGCCCGCCTCCTCCTCCCCCTCGAAGAAGAACTTGAGGTTGACCGAGAGCGGGACCCGCGCGGCCCGGAGCGCGTCGATCGCCGCCAGCATCGCCACGATGGGCGCCTTGTCGTCGCTCGCCGAGCGGGCGTAGATCCGCGCCTCGGGGTCGACCCGCTCGCCCGGCGCGGGGAAGGGGATCTCCCGCCCGCCGTCGAACAGGGCCCCCGAGCGGAGCACCGGCGTCCAGGGGGGCGAGCTCCAGCGGGCGGAGTCCACCGGCTGGCCGTCGTAGTGGGCGTAGAGCACCACCGTGCGGGCGGCGCCGGGCACCCGGAGCTCCCCGTACACCGCGGGGGGCGAGCCCTCCACCTCGAGCCACCGGGCCGCGATCCCCCGGGCCTCGAGCATCCGCACCAGGTGGTCGGCGTTGCGCCGGATGTTCACCCGGTCGGCGGCGTGGTTCGGGATGGCCAGCAGGTCGGCGAGCTCCCGGATGATCCGGGCCTCGTGGGCCTCGCGCCAGGCGCGCACCTCGCGCCGCACCACGGCCGGGTCGGGGCCCTGGGCCACCGCGGGGAGGGGAACCAGGGCGGCACAGGCGGCGAGCACGGCGCACAGGGGCGCGCGGGTCGGGAACGACGGGCGTTGACTGGGCATCCCGAAATCCTGCGGCCGACGGGCGGCTTTCGCCAGCCCGGGCCGTCCGTGACCGGGTGTTGGCACGATCGTTACCCGGCGGGGACCGGAACGCCGGCCGGGGGCCGCTAGCTTCCGGGACGGCATCCGAC
>JBFILX010000140.1:0-6171 GCA_041612035.1 Gemmatimonadales bacterium
TGGGAGACTCCGCCTGCTGCCCGCCGCAGCCAGCCAGGAAGGCCAGGGCGGCGAGGGTCGTCATGATGCGGGTCATCGGGCCACCTCCGCGCCCCCGAGGAGCGCCTCGATCTCCGCCACCGCCGCGTGGTAGTCGGCGGCGAGCCGGATCCGTTCGATGTCGTAGCGGTTCACCGTCATCCGGCTCTCCACCAGGGTCATGAAGTCGGCCTGCCCCACCCGGTAGGCGGTCAGGGCCGACTCCACGGCCGCGGTCGCCTGGGGGAGGACGCGGGACGCGTACAGCGCGTCGAGCGAGCGGGCCCGTTCGGCCATGGCCCGGAGCTCCGCCAGCCGGGCCCAGGTCTCGTTCCGGAGGTTGCGGGCCATCGCCTCCTCCATCGCCCGCATCGCCTCCATCTCCCGGCGCATCGGCTGCTGCCGGCTCCCGGTACGGATCGGCAGGCTGATCCCGACCATCAGGCTCACCATGTCGTCGTACTGCGGGCGCTGCCCGTACTCGACCCCCAGCATCAGGTCGGGCCACGACTCCCGGCGGGCTCCCTCGAGCCGGCTCTCCGCCGCGCGGATGCGCGCGTCGGCCGCGGCGAGCGCCGGGCGGGCCGCGAGGGCGGTCCCGGACAACTCGGACACGGTCGGGAGCGGCCCGCCGATCGGGGGCAGTTCCAGGATGCCCACGGGGGCGTCCGGGTCCCGGGCGAGGAGCGCGTTGAGCCGCGCCGCCCCCGCCAGCCGCTCCTCTTCCATCAGCACCAGGTCGGCCGCCATCCGGGCGACCGCCACCTGGGCCTGGAGCACGTCCTGCTGGATCGCTTCCCCCACCCCGTACATCGCGGTCGCGGTCTCCTGGAAGCTCTCCAGCAGCGCGAGGGTCTGGCGCATCACGGTCACCGAGCGGTCGATCGCCGCCACGCGCCAGTAGGCCGTCTTCACCCCGGCCACCAGCATCGCCTCGGCCTCGAGGGCGCCCAGCGAGTCGGCATCGGCCAGCCCGCGCGCCCCGTCCCGGCCCAGCCGCTGCTTGCCGGGCCACGGCACCATCTGGGAGAGCCGGACCGTGTTCATGGTCATCATCTCCTCGGTGCCGAAGCCGGCCAGCGGCCGGTTCACGAGGCCCAGGCCCAGCTCGGGCTCGGGCCAGGCACCGGCCTGGGGGATCCGCTCCCGCGCGGCCGCGGCCCTCAGCCGCTCGGCCCGGAGCATGGGATTCGCCTCCCGCGCGAGGGCCACCGCCTCGGCGAGACGCAGGGTGTCGGATGCGGCCGAGGCCGGCACGGACGCCGGACGGCCTGCGATGAACGCGACCGCGAGCGCGGCCGCTATGTGGACTGCCATGGGACTCCTCGTCGGTGCTGGGTTCACCGGCCCGGCGGGCCGGCAGCGGTCAGCGGACGGGGAGGATGTTGGGAGGTGGCGTGGGTGGTGCGGGGTCGTGCGCGTGGGGCGCCGCGGCGCGGACGAACGGACGGGTGCGGGTCGCCGGGGCCACGTCGCGCTCGACCACGGCCGGCGCCCCCAGCGCGGGAGCGGTGCCCGCCGTGCAGGCGGACGGCATGCCGCACCCCGGCCCGGCGCAGTCCTCGCACCCGCCGTGGGCGGGGGAGAGCGTGGCGACCGGATGGGCGTGCGTCTCGTGCGGCGCCTCGACCGATTCCGGCGCGGGGTCCGCGCAATGCCCCTCGTGTCCCGCCGACTGGGCCGCGAGCGGCCCGGCCACGAGGAGCGCCAGCGCCCCCAGGGCGGCAAGCGCCCGGGCGGCACGGCGGAGGGGGGATCCGGTCTCTGGCATGGCCATCCAATCTGCCCACGACGAGGGTTCCGTACAAGCGGTCAGCGTGCAAACCGCGGGCCATCATGGGGTTCCGGCAGGGCCTCCTCCCGGCCCGGCCCCCGATCCAGTACGATCAGGGGTCCTCACCGACCGGATTCCGGCCCCCATGACCGTCACCCTCCTGGGCGTTCCCTTCGATGCCGCCTCCAGCTTCCGGCGCGGCGCGGCGGGAGCGCCCGCCGCCATCCGGGCCGCGCTGGAGCAGGTGGCCGGCTGGTCCAACCGGTTCACCGAATCGGGGCTCGACCTGGGCGCGGCCGACGCCTTGCGGGACGCGGGGGACGTGGCCTGTGGCGAGCCCGCGGCCACCCGGGCGGCGATCGAGCGGGCGGTCTCCGATCTCCTGCTCGCGGGCGAGCGGCCGCTGGTGCTGGGCGGCGACCACTCGATCACCTACCCCGCGCTCCGCGGCATGGTCGAGGTGATGGGCCCGCTCGACGTGCTGCACCTCGACGCCCACCCCGACCTGTACGAGGTCTACGACGGCGACCGGTTCAGCCATGCCTGTCCCTTCGCGCGGGCGCTGGAGGACGGGCTCATCGCGCGCCTGGTGCAGATGGGCATCCGGGCCGCGACGCCGCCGCAGCTGGCGCTGGCGGAGCGGTACGAGGTGGAGATGGTCCCGATGACCGACTGGGGCCGGCCGGTGGGCCTCTTCTTCGAGCGGCCGGTCTACATCTCGCTCGACCTGGACGTGCTCGACCCCGCCTTCGCCCCGGGGGTCTCGCACCCCGAGCCCGGCGGGCTGTCGGTGCGCGAGCTGCTCAACGTGCTCCAGCGGGTGCACGGCCGGGTGGTGGGGGCCGACCTGGTGGAGTACAACCCCGAAGCCGACCCCCACGGCCATACCGCCGTGGTCTGCGTGAAGCTGGTGAAGGAGCTCGCCGGGCTGCTGGCCGGATAGCCCCGACCGCGGCCCCCGGTCCGCGCTGCCCGCCGCGGCGGGCCGAGTTGCCCTTAGGCCACCTCGGCGGCTTCCCAGGCCCGGGCCTGGAACGGCTCGTCCAGCGGGGTGTCGGCGAGATGGTTGGCGTGGTTGGAGATGGCCTTGAGCGCGATGCCGACCAGCACGTCCAGGGCATTGGCCCGGGTGAAACCCGCCCCGAGGAACCGCTCCAGCTCGCCGTCCGCCAGGAACCCCCGAGTCTCAAGCACGGCGGCGGTGTACCGCCGCAGCGCCTCGTACCGGTCGTCGGGCACCGGGCCCCCGGCCCGGAGCGCGTCGACGACCTCCGCCGGCACGCCGAGCCCGTCCGCCACCGTGGAATGCGCCGCGGTGCAGTAGGCGCAGCCGTTGTGGATGCTCACAGTGATCAGGACGGCCTGCTGCTCGCCCGGCTTCAGCCCCGACTTGCCGAGGATGCTGGACAGCGACAGGTATGCCTCGAGGGCGGCCGGCGATTCCGCGAGCACCCCGAGAACGTTGGGAACGAATCCGAACGCCTTCTCCGCCGTGCCCAGCAGCGGGCGGGCGGCAGCGGGCGCGGTTTCCGTGGTGTGGACCGTAAAGGACATCGTGACTTCCCTCCGTGGGTTCGGTAAGTGCGGCGAGGCCAGGGGCCTCGGTTCTGGAAACGCGGAGGGCCCGGCGAAAGTTCCCGTCGGGGCGGCGGATCCCGTCAGCCGACCGTGCCGACCCCGGCGTACGGCACGCCCGTCAGGTCGGCGATCTCCCGCTTCCAGGTGGTCAGGTCCTCCACCCGGAACCCGCGCAGGTGCCGATGCCCGCAGGCGCGCGCGAGCACCTGCATCAGTTCCACGCTGGCCTCCAGGAACCGGGCCAGCCGCCGGGCCGATTCCGCCACCACGAGCCGGGCCCGCAGGCTGGGCTTCTGGGTGGCGATGCCCACCGGACAGTTGTTGGTGTGGCAGGCCCGCATCCCGATGCAGCCGATGGCCTGGATGGCGGAGTTGGCGATCGCCACCCCATCCGCCCCCAGGGCGAGCGCCTTCACGAAGTCGGCGTCGGTGCGGAGCCCGCCGGTGATGATGAGCGTCACGTCGCGGCCCACCGTCCGGTCGAGGTGGCGGCGGGCCCGCGGGAGGGCGGCGAGGGTCGGCACGGAGATGTGGTGCTTGAACAGCTCGGGTGCCGCCCCGGTCGCGCCGCCGCGCCCGTCGAGGATCAGGTAGTCCACCCCCACCTCGAGCGCGAAGTCGATGTCGGCCTCGATGTGCTGGGCGGAGAGCTTGAACCCCACCGGGATCCCGCCCGACCGCTCGCGCACCTCCGCCGCCACCTCCCTGAAATCGGCCGGCGTCGTGAGATCCGGGAACCGGGCGGGGCTGATCGCGGGCTCGCCGGCGGTGAGCCCGCGGACCGCGGCGATCTTCTCGGTCACCTTCGTCCCGGGCAGGTGGCCGCCGGTGCCCGTCTTCGCCCCCTGGCCGCCCTTGAAGTGGAAGGCCTGCACCCGGGTCACCAGTTCGGGCTTCCACCCGAAGCGGGCCGAGGCCAGTTCGTAGAAGTAGCGGCGGTTCTCCGCCTGTTCCTCCGGCAGCATGCCGCCCTCCCCGGAGCAGATCCCCGTCCCCGCCAGCTCCGCTCCCTTCGCGAGGGCGATCTTGGCCTCCTCGCTCAGTGCGCCGAAGCTCATGTCGCTCACCAGGATGGGGATGGCGAGGGTGAGCGGGCGCTTGGCCCGGGGGCCCACCACCAGTTCGGTCCCCACCGCCTCGTCGTCGAGCAGCGGGGGCCGGGCCAGCTGGCCGACCAGCAGCTGGAGGTCGTCCCAGTGCGGCAGCTCCGACCGCGGCACGCCCATCGCCGACACCGGGCCGTGGTGGCCGACCTTCGCGAGACCGTCCCGCGCCAGCGACTGGATGTACGGGTTGCGGTCCTCTTCCGGCGCACCGTGGACGTCGGCGTACAGCCCCAGGTACTCGTCCCGGCGGTAGGGCTGCGGGTGGTCCGCCGCCCAGTCCGCCACCTCCGACTCGTCCACCAGGACCTGGTCGCCTTGCTGGTCGATCACCGCGGTGAACGAGGCCAGTTCCTCGTCGTTGTTGTATTCGCTGACCCCGGTGCGGTAGCGGTAGTCCCAGCCGTGGACCCCGCAGATCAGGTTGTCGCCGTCGATGTGGCCGTCGGCGAGGAGGGCGCCGCGGTGGTGGCATCGGCCGTAGAGCACCGAGACCTGGTCGTCGTAGCGGATGACCACCAGGTCCACGCCCGCCACCAGGGCGTAGGCGGGCCGGCGGTCGGCCAGCTCGCTCCAGGCGGCGACGGGGACGGAGCGCCGGAGCGCGGTGGCATGGGTCATGGCTGGCTCCCGTGGGCGAGAGGATTGGCGCGGGTCGTAGCCTCAACGCGCGGGGGGACGAATCGGTTCGTCCCGCCGCCTGGGACAATAGCGGCGTAGCTTTGGACGATGCGGGTGCACCTGGTCGACGGGACCTACGAGTTGTTCCGCCACTTCTACGCGCTGCCCTCCGCCACCGATCAAGACGGTCGCGAGGTGGGCGGGATGGTCGGGGTGCTGGCATCGCTCCTGGCGATGCTGCACGACGGGGTCACCCACCTGGGCGTCGCCACCGATCACCTGATCGAGTCGTTCCGGAACCAGCTCTGGCCCGGGTACAAGACCGGCGAGGGGATCGACCCCCTGCTCTTCGCCCAGTTCCATCCGCTGGAGGACGCGCTCCGCGCGATGGGGGTCGTGGTCTGGCCGATGACCGACCTCGAGGCCGATGACGGGCTCGCCTCCGCGGCCGGGATCGCGGCGGCCGACCCCCGAGTCGAACAGGTGCTCATCTGCACCCCGGACAAGGACCTGAGCCAGTGCGTGTCGGGCGACCGGGTGATCCAGTTCGACCGGCGCCAGCGGGAGCTGCGGAACGAGGACGGGGTGCGCGAGAAGTTCGGCGTGCCGCCGGCCTCCATTCCCGACTACCTGGGGCTGGTGGGCGACAGCGCGGACGGCATTCCCGGCATCCCGGGGTGGGGGGCGAAGAGCGCGGCGACGGTGCTGGCCCGCTACCCGCGCCTCGAGGAGATCCCGCCCGACCCCGGGCAGTGGGACGTGAAAGTGCGGGGTGCGGCGCGGCTCTCGGCGGCCCTCGAGGAGCGGCGGGACGAGGCGCTCCTGTTCCGGCGGCTCGCCACCGTGCGCACTGACGCGCCGCTCTTCAGCGACGTGGAAGAACTCCGGTGGCGGGGCCCCCTGCCCCGGTTCGAGGCCGACGCCGCCCGGCTCGGCCGGCCCGACTTGTGGGATCGGGCCTGGCAGATCGCGCGGGACCGCTGAAACGGCGCGGGGCCGGTGGAATCCACCGGCCCCGCGCTCATCGCGTGTTGTACTCGCTCACTTGCAGAGCAGTTTCTTCCCCTTCACCGAACA
>JBFILX010000141.1:0-6160 GCA_041612035.1 Gemmatimonadales bacterium
GCGCAAGGACGCCGGGGTCACCGTGGTGGCCGGCGGAGGCGCCGACGCCTCGACCGGCTGGTTCATCGAGCCCACCCTGGTCCAGACCGAGGACCCGTCGTACCGGCTCATGTGCGAGGAGCTGTTCGGACCGGTGCTCACGGTCTACGTCTACCCCGACGCGGAGTGGACGGCGACCCTGGAGCTGCTCGACCGGACCAGCCCCTACGCGCTCACCGGCGCGGTGTTCGCCCGCGACCGCGCGGCGGTCCGGGAGGCCGACCGGGTGCTCCGGTACGCGGCCGGCAACTACTACGTGAACGACAAGCCCACCGGGGCCGTCGTGGGCCAGCAGCCGTTCGGCGGCGGGCGGGCCAGCGGGACCAACGACAAGGCGGGCTCGGTGCTGAACCTGATGCGCTGGGTGTCGCCCCGCACCATCAAGGAGACCTTCGCCCCGCCCACGGACTACCGCTATCCGTTCCTCGCCTCGGACTGAGTACGCCGCCCTGGCGGCGTGCTGCCTGGCGCTGGCGGGGCAGGAGCCGGTCCCGCGGTACACGGTGCTGCCGCCGTGTACCGCCTTCGCCGAGTCGGTCGCCACCCGGGTCGCGGTGCGGCGGGGGGCGCGGGCCGTCGAGGAAACGGCGGGCCGCCAGGGGATCGCGGTGCTGACCACCCGGGCCACGACCGACGGCCTCCGCTTCGAAGCGTGGTACGACTCGCTGGTGGTCTGGCGCGAGACGCCGGCCGGCCGGCTCCTGCCCGACACCGACGGCCTGGTGGGCGGGCGCTGGGCCGGGCGGCTGAGCGGAGCCGGCGACGCGACCCTCTTCACGCGCCCGTTCATGCCGCCCGGCGTGCTCGACGCCGCCGACCTGTCGGACACCTTCGCGGACTTCCTCCCACCCCTGCCCGCGGGGCCGGTCGCGCCGGGGAGCCACTGGCAGGCCGACGACGGCCGCCTGGTGGTCGAGCGGCTGGCCGACTCCGTCTCGGCGGGCCGCGCGCTGGGCCGCTACCGCTGGCGCCGGCTCCGGGCCGCCCCGGGCGACTCGCTGACCTTCGGACAGCGCACCGACGACCTGGGGTGGCTGGTCTGGGACCCGTCCTCCGGCCCGCTGGCCTGGCGGCGGGAGGTGACGGTGCAGGCCACGATGCGGGGCGGCCCCCGGGTTTCGGATGGCGTCGAGACGCTGGTCGTGCAGGCGGTGAATGTGCGCCGCGTCACCGACCGGGTTGTGTGCCCGTAAGAGTGCCGCCGCGCTCTTGTTGGCGTTCCCGCAAATGGTTATCTAATTGTCACCCCCCTGCGCGAGGAGACGGTCGGCATGTCGGAAGCCTTCCTCAGCTCCGACGAGTATGACGAACGTGCACACCAGCTCTACAACGAAGGCCGTTACGACGACGCGCTCGCGATCCTCAACGAAGGACTGACGCTCTACCCCCACTCGGTGGACCTCCGGGTGGGATCGGGCTACGCCCAGCTGGCCCGGGAGGAATTCGCCTGGTCGCGCCGCAGCTTCGACGCCGCGCTCGCCCTGGAGCCCGAACACGAGGACGCCCTGGCCGGACTGGGCGAGGTGCTGCTCCGGCTGGGCGAGCGCGACGCGGCGCTGGCCGCGTTCGAGCGGGTGCTGGCGCTGGGCCTCCACGACGACCACGAGCTGATGCTCCAGATCGGCCGGGCCCTGTTCCGCGAGGGGCTCATGCCGCCGGCCCACCGGTTCTTCGAGCTGGCGGCCACCGCGCACCCGGACTCCGCCGACGCGGCCGCCTGCCTCGGGTACACCGCCCACCGCCTGGGCCGGGACGGGGACGCCTTCTACTGGCTGCGCCGCGCGCTCGAACTCGACACCGGGTATGCCGACGCGCGGATCTACCTGGGCAACGTCCTGTACGACCGGGGCGAATCGGAGGCCGCGCTCTATCACTATGACCGGACCGCGCCGGACGACCACTTCGACGAGCTCGGGCTCTGGCATGTCATCGAGCTGCGCAAGGCCGCGTACCGGCTGGCCGACGACGACCCCGAGCTGGTCCCCTGGTACGAGCGGCTGGCCGCGCTGGCCGGCGACCCCGACGCGGTGGACGAGCTGCTGGCCGAGCTGGAGGCGCGCCAGGAGGACGGCGGCCGCGATCCGACCCAGCTCGAGCTGTTCGGGGCGATGGTGGCGGAGGTCCAGTCGATGCAGCGGAAGCCCTCGCTCGGCGACCACCACATCGTGATGACCCTCTCGGGACACGTCCTGCGCGGGTCGTGGGAGGAGATCCTGGACCAGTTCAAGGCGTCCGACGCGACCGGGGCCCGGGCCACCCTGGACGAGTTCATGGCCGGCCTGGCCCGCCGGGGCCGCACCGAGACCGGCGTGGTCGTGCCCCTCACCGGCGCGGAGGCCTTCCTCCGCGGCAGCGCCGAAGCCGGCGTGCTCCGCATCATCCAGTGAGCCGCCCGTGACCCCGCGCGCGGCCCCCCGATGGTCCGGCGGGGTCCGGCGGGAGGTCCTTCCCAACGGTCTCACCCTGCTGGTCCAGCCGGTGCCCGGGTCCCCCGCCGCCGCGGTGGTGACCCGGGTGCGGGCCGGCTTCTTCGACGAGCCGGACCGGTGGACCGGGATCTCCCACGTGCTCGAGCACATGTTCTTCAAGGGCACCCCGACCCGGGGGGTCGGGGAGATCGCCCGGGAGACGAAGGCCGCCGGCGGCTACCTCAACGCCGCCACCTCGTACGACTACACCACCTACTACACCGTCCTGCCGGCCCGCAGCCTCGCCGCCGGGCTCGACATCCAGTCGGATGCCCTCCGTCACGCCGCCCTGGACGAAGGCGAACTGGCCCGCGAGATCCAGGTCATCATCGAGGAGGCCAAGCGCAAGCTCGACAGCCCGGGGGCCGTGGCCCAGGAGACGCTCCACGCCGAGCTGTACGACCACCACCGCATCCGGCGGTGGCGCATCGGGACCCCGGAGGGCCTCGCGCAGCTCACCCGCGACGACCTGGTGGCCTACTACCGGAGCCGGTACGTCCCCTCCCGGGCCATCGTCTCCATCGCCGGCGGGGTCGATCCCGACGAGGCCCTGGCCCTGGCGCGCGAGCGCTACGGCGACTGGGCGGGCGAGGACGGCGGGGTCGACCAGTCGCCCGAGGAGCCGCCGCGCCGGGAACGGCGGGCGCGCACCCTGCGCGGCGACGTGCGCCAGGCCGAGATGCGCATCGGCTGGCGGTCGGTGCCCGCCCTGCATCCCGACGAGATCCCGCTCGACCTCGCAGCCACGGTGCTCGCCAGCGGCCGGGCCAGCCGGCTCTACCGGGCGGCCCGGGAACCGGGCCTGGTCACCTCGATCGGCGCCTGGAGCTTCGCCCCCACCGAGGTCGGCGTCTTCTCCGTGGCGGCCGAGCTGGACGCCGAGCGGCTGCCGGCCACCCTCCGGGCCATCGCCGCGGAAGTCGCCTCGCTGGCCGACGCGGGACCGGCCCCCCGCGAACTGGACCGGGCGCGGACCCTGCTCCGCGCCCGCTGGGCCCGGCACTTCGAACTGGCGGAGGGACGGGCCTCCGAGCTGGCGGCGGCGGAGTCCCTCGCCGATCCGGGCCTCCTCGACCGGGAATACCAGCGGCTGCTGGCGGTGACCCCGGACGAGGTCCGGGACGCGGTGCGCCGCCATCTCGATCCCCGCGGGGTGGCCGGGGTGGTGTACGTGCCCGACGGCGTCGCCGCCGAACTCACGCTCGAGGGCCTGGCCGACGCGTTCGACCGGCCGGCACGGGCCGCGGCGCCGCCGGGCCTCGCCGAGACGCCGGTGCCCCCGCCCTCCCGTCCCGCGTCGGGGCGGACCACGGCCGCCGTCCTGCACGTGGCGCTCCCCGGCGCCGACCTCCTGATCCGGCACCGCGCCGGCACCCCCACCGTGCGCCTGGGCCTCTACCGCACCCGGGTGGAGCCGGAGACGGCGGAGCAGGCCGGGCTGGGGGTGCTCGCCGTGCGCAGCGCCGTGCGGGGGGCGGGGGGGCTCGACTCGGGGGCCCTGGCGGCCGCCTTCGAGCGCCTGGGCGGCAGCATCACCACGGCCGCGGGGGCGGAGTCGATCGGGTACGGCACGACGGTGCTCTCGGAGCACCTGGCCGAGGCCGCCACGCTGCTCGACCTGGTGCTGCGGCAGCCGACCTTCGCGCCCGCGGATGTCGAACGGGAGCGCGACCTGCTGGCGGAAGACGCTGCGCGGGTCGAGGACGACATGTTCCGCTACCCCATCCAGCTGGCCTACGCCGCCGCGTTCGGCGACCGCGGGTACGGCCTCCCCACCCTGGGCTGGCCCGCCAGCGTCCGCCGGCTGGATGCCGACGCGGTGGTCCGCTGGCATCGCGCGCTGCTGGGGCGCGGGCGGACCACGGTCGTGGCGGTGGGCGACCTCGACCCCGCCCGCGCGGCCGCGGTGCTGGCCGGGTGCGTGGCCGACCACCCTGCGGGAGAGCGGCTCGAGCCCGGCCTGGTCCGCGAGGACGGAGCACCGGCCGGGTCGGGCACCCGGGTCGCGGAGCGCGACAAGGCGCAGACCGCCCTCGCCATGCTCTTCCCGGGGCCCACCCGCCTGGCCGAGGACCGCCACGCCGCCCAGGTCTGGTCGGCGGTGGCGGGGGGGCTCGGCGGGCGGCTGTTCGAAGCCCTGCGCGACCGGCGCTCGCTGGCCTACACGGTGGCCGCCGTGCCCTGGCAGCGCCGCGCCGTCGGCGGCCTGCTGACCTACATCGCCACGTCGCCCGGGCGCGAGGACGAGGCCCGGTCCGCCATGCTGGAGGAACTGGCCAGGTTCCGCGAGGAGGGGGTCACCGACGTGGAGGTGCAGCGGGCCGTCAGCTACCTGGTGGGCCAGGAGGAGGTCGGTCGTCAGTCCGCCGCGGCCCTCGCGGCGGAGATCCTGGATGCCTGGGTGCACGGCACCGGCCTCGAGGAGCTGGTGGATCCCGCCGCGCCCTACCGGGCCGTGACCCCGGAGGATGTGCGGCGGCTCGCGACCCGGTACCTTTTGCCCGAGGGGCGGGTCGAGGGCATCGTCCGGGGCGCGGAGCGCGCCGGCAGTTCCTCCTCCCCGCGCTGAAACCGTCCCCACGTCCCACGCACCGAGGTCTTCCCATGTCGTGTCGTCGCATGCTGCCCGCGCTCCTGCTGGGCGGACTGGCCGTCGCACCCCACACCGCCGTGCCCGTCCAGGCCCAGGCCGCGGGGGCCAGGGTGGCCGCGTTCGTGGAGGAGGGGCGGGATACCTACGCCGACGTGGCGCTCCGGATCTGGGAACTGGCCGAGGTGGGCTACCAGGAGCACCAGAGCTCGGCCCTGCTGCAGGAGCTGCTCCGGGAGAGCGGGTTCGAGGTCGAGGCCGGGGTCGCCGGGATGCCCACGGCGTTCGTGGCGACCTACGGGCGCGGCGGGCCGGTGCTGGGCATCCTCGCGGAGTTCGACGCCCTGCCCGGCATCACCCAGACCGCCTCGCCCGAGCGGCAGCCCCGGGCCGACAAGGAAGCCGGCCACGCCTGCGGCCATCACCTGTTCGGCACGGCGAGCGTCGCCGCGGCCATCGCGGCGAAGCGCTGGCTGGCGGAGGGCCGTCGTCCGGGGACGATCCGGGTGTACGGCACGCCCGCGGAGGAGGGTGGCGGGGCCAAGGTCTACATGGCGCGGGCCGGGCTGTTCGACGGGGTGGACGTGGTGCTGCACTGGCACGCGGGGGACCGCAACATGGTGAGCCCCGGGGCCTCGCTCGCCAACATGTCCGGCAAGTTCCGGTTCCACGGGCTGTCGGCGCACGCCTCGGCCGCGCCCGACCGGGGCCGGTCGGCGCTGGACGGCGTGGAGGCGATGAACCACATGGTGAACCTCATGCGGGAGCACGTCCCGCAGGAGACCCGCATTCACTACGTCATCACCCGTGGCGGCGAGGCCCCGAACGTGGTGCCCGACTTCGCCGAGGTGTACTACTACGCCCGGCACCCGAGCGCGGAGACGGTGCGCGAGATCTACGGCCGGATCATGCAGGCGGCCGACGGCGCGGCGCTGGGCACCGGGACCCGGGTGGAGCACGAACTGGTCAACGGCGTGCATGCCCTGCTCCCCAACGAGACCCTGGCGCGCGTGATGCACGCCAACCTGGTCCAGGTGGGCGGCGTGGCCTACACGCCGGAGGA
>JBFILX010000142.1:0-6137 GCA_041612035.1 Gemmatimonadales bacterium
GGCCGGGTCGCCGTGGGCACCATGCTGGTGGAACTGCGCCAGCCGGTGGTCATGGGCTGGCTGGCCGATGCCGGTCTCGACTTCGTCATCGTGGACGGGGAGCACGGGCCCTTCACGGTGGAGACGGTGGCCGACCTGTCCCGGGCGGCCCGGGCCGCCGGGGTCACGCCGATCGTGCGGATCCCCGAACTCGGCTACGCCCAGGTGACCGGCCCGCTCGACGCCGGGGCCCAGGGGATCATGCTCCCGCGGGTCACCGGCCCGGCCCAGGTGGAGGAGTGCCTGGGTTACATGAAGTACCCGCCCGCGGGCCGCCGCGGCGCCGTGCTGGCGCGGGGCCACACGGGGTTCCGGGGCGGGCCGCTGGCCGAGACCCTGGCCGGGCTCAACCGGGAGAGCGTCCTGGTGGTGCAGGTGGAGACCGCGGAAGCGGTGGAGCGGCTGGACGAGATCCTGGTGGTGCCCGGGGTGGACGCGGCGCTGGTGGGGCCCACCGATCTCTCCCTCTCGCTCGGCGTGCCCGGCCGGCTCGACGACCCGGTGCTCACCGGGGCGATCGAGCGCACCCTCGCGGCCTGCCAGCGGCACGGCGTCGTCCCCGCCATCCACACCAACGAAGTGGCCCGCACCGCGGCCTGGGCCCGGCGCGGGATGCGGATGGTGAGCATCGCCAGCGAGGCCGCGCTGCTGGGTGAGGGGGTGCGCGCCGCGGTCCGCGCGATCCGGGAGCCCGCGTGAGCCCCCTCGGCCGGCCCAGTGCCGCCCCGGGCCACGGGTTCGGGACGGCCCCGGTCTTCCTGGCCAGCATCAGCACCATCCTGGGGGCGATCCTCTTCCTCCGGTTCGGCTACGCGGTGGCCCACGTGGGGTTCGCCGGCACGGTGCTGATCGTCATCCTGGGCCACCTGGTCACCATCCCCACCGCGCTCGCCATCGCCGAGATCGCCACCAACCGCCGGGTGGAGGGGGGCGGCGAGTACTTCATCATCTCCCGCTCGTTCGGCCGCTCGATCGGCGGGGCGATCGGGGTGGCGCTCTTCATGTCGCAGGCGGTCTCGGTGGCGTTCTACATGATCGCCTTCGCCGAGGCCTTCCGGCCCCTGGGGCCCTGGGTGGAGGGGACCCTCGGGGTGGCGTTCGACCCGCGCATGGTGAGTCTCCCGGCTACGCTCGTGCTGGGCTGGCTGGTGCTGAGCCGGGGCGCTGCGCTGGGGGTGAAGGCGCTGTGGGCGGTGGTGGCCGTGCTGGCCGTGTCGCTGGCGCTCTTCTTCCTGGGCCGGCCGCTGGAGACCACCGAACTCACCGGGGCCGGCACCCTGGCCGACCCCGACCCGTTCATCCTGGTCTTCGCCATCGTCTTCCCGGCCTTCACGGGGATGACCGCGGGGGTGGGGCTCTCGGGCGACCTGGCCAATCCGCGGAAGTCGATCCCGCTGGGGGTGATGTCGGCCACCCTCACCGGGTTCGGGATGTACATCTGGGTGGCCTACAAGCTCGCGTCGTCGGCGCCGCCCGAGGTGCTGGCGGGCCGCGAGCTGGTGATGGCGGACATCGCGCTCTGGGGCCCCATCATCCCCGTGGGGCTGGCGGCGGCCACCATCTCCTCGGCCATCGGGTCGATCCTGGTGGCGCCCCGCACCGTGCAGGCCCTGGCCTCGGACCGGGTGATGCCGGCCCCCCGGCTCAACCGGTTCCTCTCCCGGGGTCACGGACCGGCCAACGAGCCGCGCAACGCCACCCTGCTCACCGCCGGGCTCGCGCTGGTGACGGTGCTGCTGGGGAACGTGGACATCGTGGCCCGGATCATCTCGATGTTCTTCATGCTCACCTACGGCGCGCTCTGCACCATCAGCGCCCTGGAGCACTTCGCGGCCCGGCCCAGCTACCGGCCCAGCTTCCGGAGCAAGTGGTACCTGAGCGTGCTGGGCTCGCTCATGTGCCTCCTGCTCATGTTCCAGATGGACCCCTTCTACGCCCTGGTCGCCATCCTGGCGCTGGGCGGGCTCTACTGGTTCATGCGGCCCCGGGACGGGGGCAGCGACCTGTCGGCGATCTTCCAGGGGGTGATGACCCAGGCCACCCGGTACTCCCACCTCAAGCTGCAGGCCAGCACCGCGGCGCAGCAGCGGGCGGAGGAGTGGCGGCCCAGCGTGGTGATGGTGAACAGCCGGACCTTCGAGCGGTCGGCCCCGATCGAGTTCTTCGGCTGGCTCTGCAGCCGGCACGGGTTCGGCGCCTACCTGCATTTCATCCCGGGCGAGGTGGGCCCCGCCACCTTCAAGGCGAGCCGCGCGGTGCTGCGCGACCTGATCGACCTGATCCACCGCCGCCGCAGCGCGGTGTACGTGGACACCCTGGTCTCGCCCACCCCGGAGCGGGCCATCGCCCAGGCGCTCCAGTTCCCCGGGGTGTCGGGGGTGGAGAACAACACCATCCTGTTCGAGTTCGCGGTGGAGGACCCCGAGCCGATCCTGCTGGAGGCGTGGGTGGGGGCGCACCTGGCGGCGACGATGCGGATGAACACCCTGGTGCTCCGCCACACCCCGCACTTCTTCGGGGCCCGGGGGACGATCCACGTCTGGCTCACCTGGCACGATTACAAGAACGCCAACCTGATGATCCTGCTGGCCTACATCGTCGTGGGCCACCGCGACTGGCAGGACGCCGTGATCGAGATCTTCGCCGCGTTCCCCCAGGAGGAGGTGGAGGCCCAGCGGGAGAAGCTGCTGGAGATGGTCACCAGCGGGCGGCTCCCCATCAGCCAGAAGAACCTGCGGATCTTCCCCACCGACGACCGGGTGGACTTCGGCCGGCTGGTGGAGGAGCACTCCGCCCGGGCCGACCTGGTGGTGTTCGGGTTCACCGAGAGCCGGCTGCGGGAGAAGGGGCCGGAGCTCTTCCGGCGGCACGCGGGGCTGCGGGACGTGCTCTTCGTCTCCGCCGAACAGGAGATCCTGATCAGCTAGCCGGGCTCGCGCGACCGGCCTCAGCGATCGGCGTGGGCGGGCAGCGCGGGGCGGGTGGTGAGCCGGGTGGCGATCTGGTCCATCTGTCGGGCCCGGGTCCGGGCCCAGCGGGGGACCAGGGCGGCGCCCCAGGAGAACATCCCGAGCCCCGCGAGCCCCACAGTGATCAGCGCGACGAGGCCGCCGGGGTCGTTGCCCACGACGCCGGCCACGGTGAGCCCCGCGATGAGCGCGCCGGCCATCCCGCCGAGCGCCACCCCGCCGAGGAGCATCCCGCGGGCGTTCCAGTTCAGGGTGCCGAGCCGGACCCGGTCGCCCAGGGCGGTGGGCTCGACGATGCAGTGCAGGTTGCCGTTGCGCCACTGGCGGAGCGACCCGTCCCGCTCCACCTGGCCCACCGCGGCGAAGGTGCCGCGCAACTCCACGACCAGCTGCTCCCACTCGGCGTCGCTGAGCCGCCGGTCCAACTGCACGGTGCGGCCCACCGCGATCGGGAACCCGAGCAGGGTTCGCCGCGAGCGCTCGGGCTCGGCGTCGAGGGCGCGGGCGGCGTCGGCCACCAGCGCGGGCGCGATCCCCACCTCGTGCCCGATCGCCTGCAACTGGGCCAGGGTCATGCCCTGGCCAGCCCGCGCGGGAAGGGTGGGGGCCGTGGTCTGGGCGGTGGCGGCGCGCTCGAAGATGGCGGCCACCTCTTGCTCGTCGTAGCGTCGTTCGGCCATGATGCGGGCAAATTGTCCGGAGCCGGGCCGACAGGCAAGACGCGACGGCTCCCGTGCACGCTTCTCCGACCCCCGGAGCCCCGATGACCTTCGAGCGCCGGCTTGCCGCGGTCCTGGCCATGGACGACGCCACCTGGCTCCGGCACGCGAACCCGTGGAGCGTGTGGACCCGCGCCACGGTCCTCCCCCTGGTGATCCTGGCGGTCTGGAGCCGGGCCTGGCTGGGCTGGTGGTCGCTGGTGCCGGTGGCGGTGGCGGTGCTCTGGATGTGGCTCAATCCGAGGATCTTCCGCGCGCCCGCC
Organism: Gemmatimonadales bacterium; assembly: GCA_041612035.1. Taxonomy (GTDB): domain Bacteria; phylum Gemmatimonadota; class Gemmatimonadetes; order Gemmatimonadales; family GWC2-71-9; genus SZUA-320. Next base: position 3,991 of record JBFILX010000142.1, read on the forward strand.
ACCACCGACCACTGGGCGTCGCGCGGGGTGCTGGGGGAGCGGGTCTGGCTCAACCGCGACCGGGTGCCGGTGCCGCTCCACCACCGGCGGGCGCCGGTGGTGCTGAACGCCGTGACCGGGGTGGGGAGCGTGCTGGTGATCTTCGGGCTGGTCCAGTTCGCCCCGTGGCCCACCCTGCTGGGCGCCGTGCTCATCTACGCCGGCAAGCTCTGGTTCCTGGATCGCATGGTCTGGCTCTACCAGGACATGCGCGCGGCCCACCCGGCCTACCGGGCCTGGCTCTACTGATGCCGACCGCTCCGCCACGGGGGGGCGAGCGGGCCGCCCCGCTCCGGCTGCTGTTCGTCTGCGTGGAGAACGCCAACCGGAGCCAGATGGCCCAGGCCTTCGCGCGGATCCACGGGGGCGAGGGGGTCGAGGCGTACAGCGCGGGGTCGCGGCCCTCCGGGCGCGTCAACCCGAAGGCGATCGCGGCGATGGCCGAGCTGGGCTACGACCTGGGTACGCACGAGAGCACGTCGCTCGACGCGATTCCCGACGCGGAGTACGATTTCGTCGCGACGATGGGATGCGGCGACGCCTGCCCGATGGTGCGCGCCCGACGGCGGGAGGACTGGGAGATCCCCGACCCACGCGACCTCCCGCCCGAGCAGTTCCGCCGGGTGCGCGACCTGATCGAGGCGCGGGTCGTGGCCGCGCTCCGATCGCTGACCGCCGGTCCCGGGGGGCGGTAGCCCTCCGGGTGCTTGTCGGGCCTCGGTCCGGGTCGTAGTCTAGAGTACCCTCTCCCGGCGGCTCCCATGCGCACCGTTCCCGTGTTCCTCCTGAGCTGGTTTTCCGCCGGCCTCCTGGCCGTGGCGGGGTCGATCGTGGGCAACGCCTACGGCCGCTGGGGGCTCGTCGGCGGCGCGGTGGCGGGCGGCCTCCTGGGGGTGGCGGCGGCGGTCCGGGTGTCGGGCCGGATGGGGTGGCTTCCGGCCGGCGTCCTCCGCGGCGCCTTCCTGGGCGGGGTGGTCGGCTTCGCCGTCGCCCTCCCCGTTGCGGTGCTCAGCCTGGACACCCCGGTGGGCCCGGCGATGAGCGCGGGCCTGGTGGGGGCGGGCGTCCTGCTGGGCGCGGGCGCGGCCCGCCGGTGACGAGGCGGGTGCGCTACGAGGTGGCGATGAGCCTGGACGGCTACATCGCGGGCCCCAAGGGCGAGTTCGACTGGATCCCCGAGGACCCCGACATCGACTTCGGGGCGCTCCTGGGTTCGTTCGACACCCTGGTGATGGGCCGGAAGACCTGGGAGGTGGCGCGCCAGCACGGCGGGGCCGGGATGCCGGGGATGGCCGCCTACGTCATCTCCCGAACCCTCGGGCCGGCCGACTGCCCGGACGCCACGGTGTCCGACGATCCCGCGGCGGTCGTGGGCCAGCTCAAGGCGGCCCCGGGGAAGGACATCTGGCTCTTCGGCGGCGGCGTGCTGTTCCGGAACATGCTGGAGCTGGGGCTGGTGGACGGGGTCGAGGTGGCGGTGGTCCCGATCGTCCTGGGGGGCGGGATCCCCTTCCTCCCGGGCCCTGCCCCCGCCACCCGGCTTCGGCTCGAGTCGCACGTCGTCTACCCGAAGTCCGGCATCGTGAAGCTGGGCTACGCCGTCGCCCGGTCGGGCGCCTGACCGTGCGGGGGGACCGGCCGGGTGGCCCGATCCGTTGGCGGATGCACCTCCCGGTGGCCCCGGAACGGGTGTACGAGGCCTTCGACACCGACCGGGGGCGGGCCGCGTTCTGGGCCGAGTCGGCGGTGGAGCGCGAGGGGGCGATCGAGTTCCGGTTCGTGAACGGGATGACCTGGCGGAGCCGGGTGCTGGAGCGTCGTCCTCCATCGGTCTGGGCGATCGACTACCTGGGCGGCCCGGTCCGGGTGGACCTGGCCCCGGACGGGGCGGGGGGAGGGGGGACCGACCTCCTCCTCACCCACGAGGGAGTGGACCCGGCGGAGTGGAACGAGGTGCACGCCGGCTGGCTCAACGTGCTCTTCCCGCTCAAGGCGTGGCTGGCCCACGGGGTGGACCTCCGGAACCACGACCCCGCCCGCACCTGGGAGCGGGGGTACGCCGACCAGTAGCGGGCCCAGTGGCCCCCGCATGCGGGGGCTGCTTGACC
>JBFILX010000143.1:0-6105 GCA_041612035.1 Gemmatimonadales bacterium
CCGAACAGCATCCACAGGACGACCTCGCGTTGCCGGGCCTGCTCGCTCACCGTGGTGGTCCGGGCGTGGAGGCCCGTCTGCTGGCGCCGGTTGAGCGACTGCACGTTGCTGACCAGGCTGTCCACCACCGCGCGGGCCCGGGCCGCTTCGGCGACGGCCTCCTCGGTGCGGCCCAGGTCACGGAGCGCGTGCGCCGTGGCGTAGGACACCTCGAGCCGGGCCTGTTCCGAGGCCAGGCGGTTGAGCACGGTCTGGTCGCCCGGACCCAGGCCCGCGATCTGGCGGAACTGGCGCCTGACGGTGTGCAGGTTGTCCCCCACCCGGAAGAACTCGCGGCTCAACTCGGGGGAGGGCGAGACCAGGTAGGCCTCCGCGGTCCGCAGCTGGGCCGAGGCCCCGCTCATCAGGGAGGAGGCGAGCACCGCTCCCTCGCCGACCGCTTCCAGTTCGCCGGCCACGGTGTCGCGGAACGACCGGAGGCTCGCGATGGCGATCAGGGCCATGAGCAGGAACAGCCCCGCCAGCAGGGCCATCCCCGCGACCAGGCGACGGCGGAGGCTGCCGGCCAGCATCAGCGCCGCTCCACGAGCCGGATCGCTCCGTCCTCGACCGCCCCGATCAGGAGCGGGAACCGGGCCAGGTCGCCCTGCGCGGTGAAGGAGACGATGCCGGTGACGCCCTGGAAGGGGGGCTGGACGGTGCCGATCCGCCCCAGCGCCCCGAGAACCCCCCGGCGCGAGGCCCCGCCGTCGCTGATCACCGTGCGCAGCAGGTGGAACGCGTCGTACACGCTGGCCGCGACCTGGGACGGGGGGTCGACGTCCGGGGACCCTTCGGTGTAGCCGAGCACGAACGCCTGGTTGGCCGGGAGCGGGGCGCCCGGGTGGTAGGCCATGGCGAGATGGACCCCCTGCGCCATAGGACCCAGCCGCTCGACCCCGACCAGCCCGTCGGGGCCGAGCACCGGGATGGTGAGCCCGCGGGTCCGCACCCGCTCGAGCACCTGCGACACCTCCGGCCCGGTGCCCGCCAGCACCAGGACGTCGACGTCTCCCCGGGCCACGATCCGGTCGAGGTAGGCGTCCACCGCCGGCTCGATCCAGGGGCCGAGGGAGACCACTTCCCCGCCCAGCGTGGTGAACCGCGCCTCGAAGGCCTGCCGCACGCCCCGTCCGTAGGTGTCGTTCTGGTACAGGATGGCGGCGCGCGCGAAGTCGGGGGCGCCCCGCGCCCACCCGGCGAGGGTGGCGCCCTGGGCGGAGTCGGAGGGGACCATCCGGAAGACGTGATCGGCGCGGGTCAGGTCGGGCGGGGTGGTGACGGGCACCAGGAGGGCCATCGGCTCCCGGCCGGTGCGGTACACCGCGGTCACCGCGGCGGTGAGCGCCGACGCGGTGTGTCCCACCACCGCGATCACGTTGCCCCCCGCCAGGTCGGCCGCCACCGCCACGGCCGAGTCGAGGTTGTTCCGGTCGTCCCGCTCCACCAGCAGCAGGGGCCGACCCCGGATGCCGCCCCCGGCGTTGATCTCGGTCACGGCCATCCGGGCGGCCCGCTGCGCCGCGGCGCCCTCGGCGGTTTCGAAACTCCCCACCAGGGCCACCCGGATCCCCCCGCCGGGGGCCCGGCAGCCGACCAGGAGCGAGGCCAGCAGGACCAGCCCGACCGCGGATCTCACGGGACGGACCCCAGCCCGTCCAGCAGGGGTCCGTCCACCAGGGTGACCGAGACCATCCGGGCGCCCCGGTCTTCCCGGGTGGTGAGCCGGATCATCTGGCCGCGGCGGACCCACTGCCAGGTGTCCTGCCCGCGGTCATGGGTGGAGGTCACCCAGCCGAAGCGCGAGGCCAGGGCCCGATACCAGACCGTGAGACCCTCCTCCCCGAGCGCACCGCGGAGCACCAGGATGGCGAGGTGCCCATCCACCAGGGCCGCGGTGAGCAGCAGCGGCAGGTCGTCGGGGCCGGTCACCCGGCCCCGGCAGTCGGCGAGCCGGCGGTCCGAGGGCGACACGCCGCACTGCCAGTGGCCCTGCAGCTCGGCCACCCGCGCCTCGACTTCCGCCCCGGGGACACCGGGGCGGAAGCCGAGGAATTCGAGTCCGCCGGAACGGGCGGTCTGGGCTGAGAGCGGAGGCAGGACCGCGAGGGCCGCGGTCAGGACAACGATGAAACGTCCGATGACGGGGATCAGGCCTTGCGGACGTTGGCGGCCTGGAGGCCCTTGGGGCCCTCGACGACCTCGAACTCGACGCGGTCACCCTCGCGCAGGGAGCGGAACCCTTCCGCCTGGATCGCCGTGTGATGCACGAACACGTCCTTCCCGCCCTCCTGCGCGATGAACCCGAACCCCTTGGCGTCGTTGAACCACTTGACCGTACCCTGCGCCATCGCTGGTACCTCTCGTCTCGGGAGTCCTGGGACTCCGGTGAGCACCCGGCTCCCGCCAGGCCGGGATCAAAAAAACCGTCCGGTGAGTCGGCTACCGGGCGGCGGGACACTCGGCGTGAGTTGTCACGGCGGGGTACTGCAAACGGCCATGTCAGCCAAACTCCACGCCGCTCCGGCATTTGTCAATAATGGGGCCGCCGCGCTCCCCGGTGCCCGTCCGGGGGGGGCCGGGGCCCCGACCGGGGGAGGGCATTCCCGAATGGGCCGCCCGCTCTTACCGTTCTGGCATGGCCACCTCAGAGACCCTCGCCGTGCGGAGCTTCCAGGACCGGCCCGAGGCCCTCGGGCACTTCGTGGTCCGGGCCGGGGAGTCGCCGCGCATTCTCGCCTTCGACGACGTGGCCGGGTGCCCCGTCGACACCGCCGTCGCGGCCCTGGAATGGACCGGGGCGGTCGGGATCCTGCTGGACGACGACCTGGTCCACGCCGCCCGGCTCACCGCGGAAACCGCCTCGGTCATCGTGGAGCGGAAGACCCCCGAGGGCCGCCGCTTCGTCTACCTCGGCCCCCGGCTCGACGCGCCGATCATGGACGTGTTCGAGGGCAAGGTGCTGTTCGAGGAGCCGGGGGTGAAGGCCCTCGAATTCGCCCAGCGGTCGCACGCCCTGGCCCACTTCTTCCGGGTCACGGGGGGCGACGGCGCCCTGCTGGCGATGCTGGGGCGTCGGGCCCCCGAGGTGCGGCACCTCCGCCGCTGGTTCGCGCCCATCGTGCAGGAACTCAAGATGCCCAGCCACCTGGTGGCGGGCTGGTTCGCGGTGGGCGCCGCGGGGGCCCTGTTCGCGGCGGCGGAGACGGGCGATTTCGACTATCGCTACATCGAGGTAGGGCTCGAGTCCTGAGATTCGGGCTGCGGAAATGTGGATCCACATTTCCACACCCTGTGTTCAAGCCGCGCATCCTCCCGTCCCGCAGGGTCTTTCCCGTCCACAAAGTCGGCACTCGGAAATCGCGTAACCCGAAGAAAATCGGGCACTTGCACGGTTTGGCCCGGTCCCTAGATTGGACTCCACGGCAAGGGTCGAAGCAGAACTCATCAGGGGCTGTTTCGAGCATTGCGGTTCGGGCGGTTCGGCGGGGGAGGAAGAGCGGTGCCTGGCGCATCGCGACTTCCCGTGATCCCGGTGGCACACCGGCCCGGACAGTTGGAGCCAGTCGCGCGCTCCAACCGCCCCGATCTGGCACCTCGGGGTGCAGTGCGAGAGGTCGGTCCGCGACCCGATCGGACTCGCAGTGCCCGCATGAACGAACCAGGTGGGATAGGCCATCCGGCCTGGGGATGGGACATCGAGGCCTCGAATTGCCCTCCCGGCGGGCGCAACAGCCACCGGTGGCGGTCGAGAGAAGAACGGCGGCGCAAGCCACGACCTCGGTGGGTTCATGCGCGGGACGGCCGTGGGAGCCCCGGGCTCCGCGGCCGTCCCTTTTTTTGCCCATGCGTCTGCCGGCCCCGCCGACGGGACCGCGCGGCAGGCCTTCCCGACCGTTTGCTGGCCGATTCCCGCGCCAAGTGATATAGTTGCCGGTATGAGCGGACTCCAGGTCATCGTGGTGTCCGCCGACCCCGAGCGCGCACGGGCATTGGGCGACGCGCTTCGCATGGCCGGCCATCACGTGGGAACCCAACCCGATCCCGCGCAGGCAGGATCGGACCTCCAGGCCCCGACGGTCGACGCCGCGGTGATCGACCTGACGCTGGCGGGGCTCGACCGGGTCCAGCTGGGCCGGTCGCTCTCGCCGGCCGTGCCGGAGCTCCGGCCCGAGTCCCTGGAGGCGGTGGAGCGGCGTCACATCGTGGCGACGCTCCTCTACACCGGCGGCAACAAGCGCCGGGCCGCGGGCCTGCTGGGCATCGCCCGGTCCACCCTGATCCAGAAGGTCCGCAAGTACAACATCGACGTCCCCGGTCGCGGGACGCGGTGACCCTCCGGACTGGCGTGCTGGCCGCCGCGGCGCTGTTCGCGGTGGCGGGCCCGGCCGCCCCCCAGACCCAGTGGCCCACGGCCCCCCTGCGGGAGGGCACCCTCGCCTTCGACGCCCGCGCCACCGTGGGCGACTTCACGGGCACCACCACGACGCTCACGGGGCGGATGACCGGCGGGCCGGCCCTGGCCGACGTGCGCGGCTGGGTCGAGGCCCCGGTGCGCACGCTCGTCACCGGCAACGACCGGCGCGACCGCGACCTCAACCAGTCGATGGAGTCGGACCGGCACCCGACGATGCGGTTCGAGCTGGAGGGCGTCACCGTCGTCCGGCGGGAGAACGACTCCACCCTCGTGACCCTGGCCGGCCGGCTCACCCTGCACGGGGTGACGCGGGACGTGACCCTTCCGGCCCGGGTGGTGCCCGAGGGCGCGGCGGTGCGGGTGCGCACGGAGTTCCCGCTCGACGTGCGCGACCACGGGATCGGAGGCCTCACCCGGGCCTTCGGGCTCCTGCGCATGCAGCCGGTCATCACGGTGCGGGTGGACGTCGTGTTCGAGCCGACGGCCGGGCCCGCCGCGGCTGCCGTTCCACCCGCACCCGCCCCAGCCGGGACACGACCAGGGTCCGCCGGACGGTTCCCCGGCTGAGGTCGTAGCGCCGGTTGGAGGGTCCCAGGCCCAGCCCGTTGGGCGTGAAGACGATCGTGCCGGACGCCGCGAGCCGGACCCCGGCGGCGACCGGGCCCGGGTCCCGCCAGGCCGCGGTGGTGTCGGGGCCCTCGACCAGATCGAGCGCGATCGTGTCCGGGGTGATCCGGAGCGCGGCGGCGGCGTGGGCCAGGAACGCCGCGTGCCGGGCCCGCCGCACGCTCTCCACCAGCTGAGCGGCTGCCTGCTCGACGGCGAGTCGGTCGCGCAGCGCCACCGCGCGAGGGACCGTGGCGCCGGCCAGGGCCCCCGCGAGGACCACCCCCACCATCAGTTCGGGCAAGGTCGTGCCGCGCACCCGGCCAGGGTACCGTGGCGGTGCCTTCGGGGCTGCGGCGGAACCCCGCGGATCGGCGCGGGTTGCGGCGAGGTCTGGCGCGACCGCGTTTTTGGGCGTTGTATTACCGACGATGACCAGTCCCGCTTCCGCGGCCGTGCCGGGCCGGGCCCCTGAACCGTTCGATGCGTTGCGCGCGTACCATGCGCTGGCTCCCTGGAGCCTCCGCGACCTCGCCGCGCTGACGGGCACGGTCCTGGAAGCGTCGGGCGTGGTGCCGGTGAACAGCGCGGCCCGGGCGCGGCCGTCGGAGCGCACCATCCGGTACTACGTGGCCAAGGGGCTGGTCGAGGCGCCGGATGGCCGGGGCACCGCCGCGGTCTACCGCTATCGCCACTTCCTGCAGGTGCTCGCCATCAAGCTGCGGCAGATGGAAGGCGCGTCGCTGGAGACGATCGGGCGCGAGTTCGCCGACGGGACGGGCGACGCCATGGAACGGCGCGTGGCCCAGGCGCTGGGGACCGGCCTGCCGCTGCCCGAGGAACTGGGCCGGCTGGACACGCCGCTGCCCGCGAGGGGTCGGGCCGGGCGGGCGCTGCGGGTGCGGGCCGACGGGGATGGGTCGGAGGAGGTCCGCAGCGTGCTGGTCCGCCGGGTGCGGGTGGCCCCCGGCGCGGAACTGGCCCTGGACGCCACCCATCCCCTCTTCCGCCATGTGGGCACCGACGGCACCGTGGCCCGCGAC
>JBFILX010000144.1:0-6101 GCA_041612035.1 Gemmatimonadales bacterium
ACCACGCCGACGCGGAGGAGCTGGCGCGGTTCGCCTCGGTGCCGGTGATCAACGGGCTCACCGACCTGCTGCATCCGTGCCAGGTGCTGGCCGACCTCATGACCGTGCGCGAGGCCTTCGGCCGCCTGGACGACCGGGTGGTAGCCTGGATCGGCGACGGCAACAACATGGCCAACAGCTGGCTCAATGCCGCGGGCCTGTTCGGGTTCGAGCTCCGGCTGGCCTGCCCGCCGGGCTACGACCCCGACCCGGCCATCCTGGCCCAGGCCGCGTCGGCGACCACGGTCCGCCTGCTGCGGGACGTGCGGGACGCCGCGAAGGGCGCCCACGTCGTGACCACGGACGTGTGGGCCTCCATGGGCCAGGAGGAGGAGGCGGAGACGCGACGGCGGGCGTTTGCCGGCTACCTCGTGGACGACGCCGTCATGGAGGGCGCGGCGGCGGACGCGATCTTCCTCCACTGCCTGCCCGCCCACCGGGGCGAGGAAGTCACCGACGCCGTCATCGAGGGCCCCCGCTCGCGGGTCTGGGACGAAGCCGAAAACCGTCTTCACGTACAGAAAGCACTGCTCGCCCTCCTGATGGGCGGCGCCGACCTGGGACTGCCATGACCGACACCCTGAAGCACACGCCGCTGTACGACGTTCACGTGGCCCTCGGCGCCAAGATGGTGCCGTTCGCCGGGTACGAGATGCCGGTGCAGTACGCCGACGGCATCCTGGCCGAGCACCAGGCGGTCCGTACCGGGGTGGGGGTGTTCGACGTCAGCCACATGGGCGAGTTCGAGATCACCGGCCCCGACCGGAACGCGCTGGTCAACCGGCTCTGCTGCAACGACATCACCGCCATCGAGGCGGGCGGGGTCCAGTACTCGGCGATCCTCACCGACGAAGGCACCTTCGTGGACGACTGCACGGTCTACCGGTTCGAGGACAAGATCATGCTGGTCGTGAATGCCGCGAACCGCGCGGCCGCGTGGGAGCACCTCGTCGCCCACAAGAAGGGCGCCAACGTACGGCTCAAGGACATCTCCGACGAAGTGGGCCTGCTGGCGGTGCAGGGCCCCCGGGCCGAGGCGGCCGTCGCCCCCCTGGCCGACGTGGACCTGCCCGGCCTGGGGTACTATCGGCACGTGAGCGGCCGGATCGCCGGGTGCGACTGCTTCATCTCCCGCACCGGGTACACCGGCGAGGACGGGTTCGAGATCTACTGCCGGGCCCGGGACACCCGGGCTCTCTGGGACGCCGTCACGAGGGCCGGGGCCGTCCCCATCGGGCTCGGGGCACGCGACACCCTCCGCCTGGAGATGGGGTACGCCCTGTACGGGAACGACATCGACGACACCATCACCCCGCTCGAGGCCGGCCTCGGCTGGATCGTCAAGCTCGACAAGGGCACGAGCTTCGTGGGGTCGGAGGCGCTGCGGGCGCAGAAGCAGCGCGGCGTCACCCGCAAGCTGGTCGGGTTCCGGCTGCTGGGCCGGGGCATCCCGCGGCACGACTATCCCGTGTGGTGCGAGGGGCGCCGGGTGGACATCGTCCGGAGCGGGGGCCAGAGCCCCTCCCTGGGCGAGCCGATCGGCACCACCTATCTGCCCGCCGCGTCCGCCGCGGTCGGGACCCGCTTCGAGGTGGACTGCCGGGGAACCCGGGTGCCGGCCGAGGTGGTCCGGCGGCCCTTCTGGACCGGCGGGAGCGTCCGGAAGGGGTAGCGATGGCCCTGCGCGTGGCGGTCCTCACCATCTCCGACGCGGGCGCGAGGGGCGAACGGGCCGATGGCTCGGGCGACCGGATCGCGGAGTGGGTGGCGGGCCGGGGGGCGGTGCTGGCGGCGAGGTCGCTGGTCCCCGATGAGTCGGTGGCCATCGTCCGGACCCTGTGCGCGTGGGCCGACGAGGACCTGGCCGACCTGGTGCTCACGACCGGCGGGACCGGCCTCACCCCGCGGGACGTGACCCCGGAGGCCACCCGCGCCGTGCTCGACCGGGAGGCTCCCGGGCTGGCCGAGTCGCTCCGCCGGGCGGCCGCGGAGCGATTCCCGCGGGCCGTGCTCTCGCGCGGGCTGGCCGGGGTCCGGGGTCGCACCCTCATCGTCAACCTGCCCGGCTCGCCGAACGGGGTGCGCGACGGACTCGACGCCCTGACGCCGTTGGTGGACCATGCGGTGGCGCTGGTCCGGGGCGAGCACACCGGGCACGACCTGCCATGACCGCGCAGATCCTGCTCTCGATGGACGACCTGGAGACCGCCGTGCCCCTGAACGCGGCGCTCGAGAACGCCGGGTTCTCCACGGCGATGGTCTCCGCCATGGACGATGCCCGGGCCGCCATCCGGCGGGCCGGCCCCGACCTGGTCATCCTGACGGGCGCGGTGCACGACCCGCCGGCGCTCCACCTGGCCGCCCTGGCCCGCGACCAGGAGATCCCGACCCTGGCGCTGCTCGAGCCGACCGATTCGGAGCGGGGCGAGCGCGTGGGCCGGCTCGGCGTCACCGAGACCATGATGAAGCCCGCCCGGCCGGACGAGGCGGTCGCCACCGCCCGGCGCCTGGTGGAACGCCGCCGGCTCCAGGTCCGCACGGGGATCGCGGGACAGAGCTCGGCGATCCAGGAGGTCCTGGTCAAGATCGAGCAGATGGCGCCGGTCTCGAGCACGGTCCTCATCCAGGGCGAGTCGGGCACCGGCAAGGAGCTGGTCGCCAAGGCGATGCACGACCTCTCGCCAAGGCGGGGCCGGCCGTTCATTGCCGTCAACTGCTCCGCCCTGCCCGAGACCCTGCTCGAGTCCGAACTGTTCGGTCACGAGAAGGGCTCCTTCACCGGTGCCTCCGAGCGGCGCCTGGGCCGGTTCGAGCTGGCCGACACCGGCACCATCTTCCTCGACGAGATCGGGGAGATCCCGCTCAGCATCCAGGTCAAGCTGCTGCGGGTACTGGAGAGCCGGACCTTCTTCCGCGTGGGGGGCACCCAGCCGATCAAGGTGGATGTCCGCGTCGTCGCCGCCACCAACCAGATGCTCCAGGAGACGGTGGCGCGCGGCGACTTCCGGGAGGACCTGTTCTACCGGCTCAACGTGCTCTCGATCTACCTGCCGCCTCTCCGGGAACGGCGGGAGGACATCCCGCTCCTCCTCCGCCGGTTCGTCCGCGAGTTCAGCACGCATCACGACCGGCCCTTCCGCGGGATCACCGCCGAGGCGATGCAGCGCCTGGTGTCGGCCCCCTGGCCCGGCAACATCCGGCAGCTGCGCAACCTGGTGGAGTCGATGGTGGTCCTGGCCCCGGGGACCGAGATCCGGGCGTCCGACATTCCCCGGGACGTCTTCGAGGGGGCCCCGACCGTCCTCCCCGTCCTGGCGCGGCCACCCGGCGGGAGCGATGCAGGCATCCAACAGTTGGAGTTCATCCTCCGGAGCCTCATGGACCTCCGCCGCCAGGTGGAAGAACTCCGGGTGCGCCTCGACAGCCAGGGTCCGGCCGTGCAAGTCATTGAGGTGCTTGAACCTGTGAGTGAGAGCGGGGACGGGGGCCAGGCGGGGGCGGCTCCGGCCCCCGTTCTCTACCGGGCTGGCATGACCATGGCTGACGTGGAGAGGGCGGCGATCGAGGCGGCCCTCCGGGAATCCGAGGGCAACCGCCGGGAGGCCGCCGAGGCGCTGGGAATCGGCGAGCGGACCCTGTACCGGAAGCTCAAGGAGTACGACCTGAGCTGACCGGGGGGGTGGCGCCGGTAGATTTCGTCTGCACTAAACCATGACCGGGTGGCCCCGTGCTGCTTGACACACTCCGTAAGTCCCTAGAATATTTGGCCTTCCGGTACCTCGTCGGAAGCGTCACTTGAGGTTCGTCGTCGATCAGGACCGGTGCGTCGGCTGCCTGGCCTGTGCCCGGGTCTGTCCGACGGGCGCCGTCACGGTCCCGGCGGATCGGCAGACGGTGATGATCCTCGAGGACGCGTGCATCCGGTGCGGGCTCTGTCTCCCCGCGTGCCCGCACGACGCGATCGATCCGGTGGGGTCGCTCCAGACGGCGCTGGCGCTGGCCGGCCGGTCGGACTCGATCCTGATCCTGGGCACCGAGGCGCCGGCGTTCTTCTACCCGGCGACCCCCGAGCAGGTGGTGAACGCCTGTTACGCGGCCGGGTTCCCGGTGGTGTCGCGCGGGGTGGTGGGGGACGAGCTGGTCGCCGGGGAGTATCGGCGGCTGTGGGACGCGGAATCGTGGGGCACCATGATCCGGTCGACCGACCCGGTGGTCGTCGCGGCGATCACGCTCGGGTATCCGGAACTGGTGCCCTATCTCGCCCCGGTCGCCACGCCACCGGTGGCGGAGGCGCGGTACTTCCGGCGGCTGGCGGGAGGGAAGCTGAAGGTGGTGTACGCCGGCGTGTGGCCGGTGGACGGGTCGGAGGAACTCGACGCCGTCATCACCTTCGCGGAGTTGAGCCGCATGTTCCGGCTGGTGGGGGTGGACGTGGGCGCCGCGCCGACCGTGTTCTCCCGGGTGCCGCACGATCGGCGCCGCCACCTGTCGGTGGCGGGGGGGCTCCCGGTGGCGTGGGTGAGCGGCGGGTCGGGGCCCCGGATGCACCGGATTCGCGGGCTGGACGGGCTCAAGGCCCTGGCCCGCGCGGTGGGCCAGGACCGGATCGACCTGGGGTTCGTGGACCTGCTCTCGTGCGAGGGTGGCCTGGATCACCCGGTGTCGGGTCCCAAGGACGAGCTGTTCTGGCGGCGGGCGGTGGTGCAGGTCACCGAGCCGCCGCGCAGTGCGGTGCCGGTGGTGGACGCGTCGGTCGCCTCCAGCGTGGGGGCCACCTTCGAGTTCCGCACGCGGCTCCCGGCGCCCGACCCGGTGCAGGTCCAGTCAGTGCTGGAGCGGATCGGGCTGGGGCCGAACGGCAAGCCGTGGGACTGCGGCGCCTGCGGCTACGCGACCTGCGAGGAGTTTGCCCGGGCGGTGTCGCTGGGGCGGAGCGCCCTGCGGCTCTGTCCGCCGTACCTGACGCGGTGGGCGGAGGAGAGCCAGAAGGCCGCGGCCACCGACCTGCTTACCGGGCTCGCCACCTACCGGGTGCTGCGGGACCGGCTGAACGAGGAGATCGAACGCAGCAAGCGAAGCGGTGACCGGTTTGCCGTGCTGTTCCTCGATCTCGACCGGCTGAAAGAGATGAACGACCGCTTCGGGCACGAGGCGGGCAATGACGTCCTGCGGGAAGTCGCCAAGGAGATCCGGAGCGCGGTCCGCGCGTCCGACCTGGCGGCCCGCTACGGGGGTGACGAGTTCGTGGTGGTGCTGACCCGGACCGACCTGGCCGGCGCCACGCGTGTGGCGGAGGCGCTACGGTCGGGTGTGGAGCGGGTGGGCCAGCGGCTGGGGTACGGGGCCGGGATCGTCACGGTGAGCGTGGGGATCGCTGAATTCGACCCCTCCCGGCCCACGGCGGGGGACTTGCTGGTGGATGCCGACCGGGCCCTGTACCGCGCCAAGGCGGCGGGTCGGAACACGGTCGTGTAGGAGCTTCTCGGACATGGCGCGCAAGGCGACAGCGGAGGGTGTGTGACCGGACCCAATACGGTGCGGCAGGAGACAGGGGCCATGACGCCGGAGGCGATGCCGGATCCCTGGGGTGTCCGCCGGGCGGAGAACCTCCTCACCTCGCTGGAGGGCGTGCTCTCCGCGCGGGTGGTGACCACGCCGCTGGGGGAGGTCAGCGAGATCCACATCCTGGCGCAGTCCGGGCTCCAGGCCAAGCAGGTGGTGCGCAACGTCGAGTCGGCGTTGCTGGCGCAACTCGGCCTCAAGGTGGACCATCGGAAGATCAGCGTGGCGCAGACCGCCGAGGTGCGGCCGATCGAGGCGCTCGAGCGGGGCGCGGTGCGGGAGCAGGCCCTGCGGCGGGCGGTGCTGTTCGAGGCCCTGGCGATCGTGCCGTCGGGCCGGAGTCACCGGGTGACGATCGCGGTGACCCTCTCGTCGGCGGGGCGCAGCGAGACGGCGGAAGAGGAAGTGGCCGACACCCCGCGGGCCCGGGTGGAGGGCGCGGCGCGAGCCGCGGTGACCGTTCTGGACCGGCTGCTGGAAAAGCACGTCATCGTGCTGGA
>JBFILX010000145.1:0-6065 GCA_041612035.1 Gemmatimonadales bacterium
CCAGACGTCCCTGCAGGAACTGCGGCGGGGCAGCATGGGGACGGCGCGGGCCGGGTTCCAGGAGTTCCTGGGGACCTACCCGACCCACGCGCTCGTGCCCGACGCGCTGTACTTCGTGGGCGAGACCTTCGTGCGGGAGCGGCCCGACTCGGCCGCGGCCTACTACCGGATGGTGGTGAACCGCTTCGCCGAGTCGTCGCGGGCCGCGGAGGCGCTCTACAAGACCGGGCTCCTGGCGGAGCAGCAGGGCGACCGCGCGGGGGCCCGGACCGCATACCAGGGGGTGATCCAGCAGTACCCCCGCTCCGACCTCGCCACGCTCGCCCGGGATCGGCTGGCCGCCCTCCGGCCCTGATCCCGGCAACGGCCGGCGATGCGCCCCCCCTCCGGTGAGATGCCGTTCCTCGACCACCTCGAGGAACTGCGGCTCCGGATCCTGCGGGCGCTGGCCGGCCTGATCGCGGGGTTCGGTGTCGGGCTGCTGCTGGTCCAGCGGTTCCGCCTGGTCCAGCTCCTGAAGGAGCCGATCGCCCCCTACCTGCCGGACGGCAAGCTCGTGGTCCTGAGCCCCACCGATCCGATCATGATCGTGCTCAAGCTCTCGTTCGTGACGGGCCTGGTGCTGGCCTCCCCTTGGATCATCTGGCAGATCTGGGCCTTCCTCTCGCCCGCCCTCTACGAGCGGGAGCGCAAGGCCCTGGTGCCGTCCCTGTTCGTGGGGCTGCTGCTCTTCCTTGCCGGCGCCCTCGCGGCGTGGGTCTTCGTGGTGCCCCAGGCCCTCCGGGTGCTGCTCAGCTTCCAGACCGAGTCGTTCAGCACGCTGATCACCTACGAGAAGTACTTCGGCTTCGTGATGCAGATCGTGCTCGCGATGGGCATCTCCGCCGAGCTGCCCCTCCTGATGATCCTGCTGGCCGCGCTGGGGGTGGTGACCCCCGCCGGCCTCGGCCGGTTCCGCCGGGTGGCGGTGGTGCTGGCGTTCGTGGCCGGCTCGGTCCTCTCGCCCGGGGCCGACGTCTTCTCGATGCTGATGATGACCCTCCCCCTGCTGGTGCTGTACGAGGTGGGCCTGGCGGGGGCGGTGATCGCGCACCGTCGCCAGTTGCGCAAGCAGGCGGCGACGATCCTGGCGGTCGTGGTCCTGGCCGCCGCCCCGGCGGGGGGGCTGGCGGCGCAGGAGCCCCAGCGCCCGCCGGTCCCGGCCCAGGCGCCCGGCGATACGGGGCAGGGCGCCCGGGTGGACACCGCGGCGGCCCGCCGGCTGGGGCTGCCCTCGGCCCCGGGAAAGAGCTTCCTCCCCCCCGACTCGGTCATGGCGGCGCTGCTCCGGCGCGAGGGCTTCCTCACGACCCGGTACCTGGCGGACACCGCCCTGGTGTCGGGGGTCCGGCGGGGCGTGCGACTCAGCGGCAACGCCATGACCGAACGGCGCGGGGCGGTCATGGAGGCGGAGGCGATCAGCTACGTGGAGGACGCCTGCGACCTGGTGGCCCTGGGCGATCCCCGCCTCTTCGACCAGGGGTCGGTCCTGATCGGCGGCCAGATCCGGTACGACACCTGCCGCGACCGCGGGCTGGTGGACGACGCGCTCACCTCGTTCAGCGAGACCGGCGCCAACTGGTTCGTGCGCGGCAACCTCGGGGTGGATTCGCTGTCCAGCCGGCTCTTCGCCGCCTCCAGCGAGATCACCAGCTGCGACCTGCCCCAGCCCCACTACCACTTCGCGGCCAAGGAGGTGAAGTGGGTGTCGAAGTCGCTCCTGGTGGCGCGGCCCGCGGTGCTCTACATCCGGGACGTCCCGGTCATGTGGATCCCGTTCATCTTCCAGGAGACCAAGCCGGGGCGCCGCTCGGGCATCCTGGTGCCCCAGTTCGGCTTCAACGACATCGTCCGGACCAACCCCGGGTACAACCGCCAGGTCACCGACTTCGGCTACTACTGGGCCCTCAGCGACTACGTGGACGTCGCGGCCCGGTTCGACTGGTACGCCAAGCGGTACTTCCGGTTCAGCGCGGCCACCCAGTACAAGGTGCTCGACCGGTTCATCGACGGGAACCTGGAGTTCAGCCGGCAGGCCGAGAGCGGGGGCTCCACCTCCATCGGGGTCCGCTGGAACCACCGGCAGACGTTCAACCTGTCCACCTCGCTCAACATCGGCCTCAACTTCAGCAGCAATACCCGGGTGGTGAGCCAGAACGCCATCGACCCGTTCCTCAACACCCAGCAGCTCGCCAGCGACGCCAACTTCACCAAACGCTTCGGCTGGGGGACCCTGACCCTGGGCGGCCGGCGCCGGCAGACGCTGGGCGACGACCAGGTCTCCCAGCAGTTCCCCTCGATCGCCCTCACCCCCAAGCCGATCGACCTGGGGTCCCGGGCCACCTGGTCGCCCACCGTCAACTTCAGCAATGACCAGAGCACGGGGGCCCGGACCTTCCTGGTCATCCCGCGGGTGGCGGGCGGCGCCGATTCGGTGGAGATCCGGCCCCAGACGCGGACCTCCCTGCTCACCTTCGACACCCCGCTCCGGGTGGGGTCGTTCAACTGGCGGAACGCCCTCTCCCTGACCGACCGGGAGCAGACCACCCCCAGCACCTTCCAGGAGAAGGTGCCGAACGAGGCGACCCCCGATCCGACCGACTCGGTCACGGTGACCCGGGTCGCGGCGGGCACCTTCGCCACCGAACTCACCTGGGACACCGGGATCAACCTGCCGCTGCTGTTCCGGAGCACCTGGAAGATCACCCCCAGCGTGGGCGTGGCGAACACCACCGCGGGCCCCTTCGCCATCCGGAACGAACGGACCGACGGCCGCTGGGTGACCCAGGGCAAGCGCTTCGCCTTCGGGCTCTCCGCGGCCCCGACCTTCTTCGCGCTGTTCCCCGGGGTCGGCCCGGTGGACCGGATCCGGCACAGCGTGCAGCCGCTCATCAGCTGGTCGTACTCGCCGGAGGCGGCGGTACCCGAGGAGTACGCCCGCGCGGTGGCCCGCGGCAGTCAGCCGCCGCAGCTGCTCAGCCCGCCCACCCAGACGCTCACCGTCTCGCTCAACCAGAACTTCGAGGCGAAGGAGCGCCCGGCGCCGGGCGACACCGTCGGCGCCACACCGCCGCGGAAGTTCCGGATTCTGGGCATCAACACCAGCGGCGTGACCTTCGACATCGAGCAGGCCAAGCAGCCGGGCAAGACCGGCTGGGTCACCCAGACCCTCAGCAACACGCTGCAGAGCGATCTGCTCCCGGGGTTCAGCCTGGCCCTCACCCATGACCTGTGGCGCGGCACCGCGGGGCTCGACACCGCCTCGTTCGACCCGTTCCTCCAGAGCGTGAGCGCCAGCTTCGCGCTGTCGGGCCAGACCCTGCGCGGCATCGGCGGCCTGTTCGGACTGGGCGGCGGCGACCCGGCCCCGCCAGGCGCCCGGCCCGCCACCGCGCCGCAGCCGACCTCCTACATCACCGACCCGCGGGCCGGGATCCAGGGACGCAGCCTGGCCATGAGCAACCTGCTGAGCGGGGCCCGGCGGCCATTCAGCGCCACCGTGAACGTCTCGATCACCCGGGCCCGCCCCCTGCCGGAGGACGAAACGGGGGAGGGCCAGGCGGTCGGCCCGTCGGGCAACAGCAACCTCGGGTTCAGCACCAGCTTCTCGCCCACCCGCTACTGGGGGGTCTCCTGGACCACCCAGTACGACATCACGAACAAGGAGTTCGCCGCCCAGATCGTCCGCCTGGAGCGGGACATGCACGACTGGCGGGCGGGGTTCAACTTCGTGCGGAACCCCAACGGGAACTTCGCCTTCTACTTCTCGGTGCACCTGATCGACATGCCCGACATCAAGCTCGATTACAACCAGACCACCATCTCGCGCTGATGCCCGCGCCCCTGGTACTCGACGGCCGGTCCCTTACCCCCGACGACCTGGTCCGCGCGGCCCGGGACCCCTCGGTGCGGGTGACCGCGGCGCCCCAGGCCCTCCAGGCGCTTGGCGCGACCCGGGCCACGGTGGAGGCGGCCCTGCACCGGGGGGAGACGGTTTACGGGGTGAACACCGGGTTCGGCAAGCTGGCCAGCGTGCGGATCGCCCCCGACGACCTGGACCGGCTGCAGCTCAACCTGATCCGGAGCCACGCCGCCGGGGTGGGCGATCCGCTGCCGGCCGAGGTGGTCCGGGCGATGATGGTGCTCCGCGCCAACGTGCTCCTGCGGCCGACCAGCGGGGTCCGCCCGGCCCTGGTGGAAGCCCTGCTCGCCCTCGCCAACGCGGGGGTGATGCCGGTGGTGCCGTCGCAGGGGAGCGTCGGGGCGAGCGGTGACCTGGCGCCGCTCAGCCACCTCGCCCTGGCCCTGCTGGGCGAAGGGGAGACGATCGTGGACGGGACCCGGGGGTCGGCCGCGGAGGCACTCCGCCGTGCCCGCCTCACGCCCTTCGCCCTCGCGCCCAAGGAGGGGCTGGCGTTCATCAACGGGACCCAGGCCCAGACCGCCCTGCTCGGCCTGCTGGTCCACGATGCGCGGGTGCTGTGGCGCTCGGCGCTGGGCGCCGCCGCCATGAGCCTCGAGGCCCTGCGGGGCACGCCCACCCCACTCGACCCGCGGATCCACGCCAACCGGCCCCATGCCGGGCAGGTCCGGGCCGCCGCGCTCATGCGCGACCTCCTG
This sequence comes from Gemmatimonadales bacterium, assembly GCA_041612035.1. Taxonomy (GTDB): domain Bacteria; phylum Gemmatimonadota; class Gemmatimonadetes; order Gemmatimonadales; family GWC2-71-9; genus SZUA-320. The sequence continues at coordinate 4,660 of JBFILX010000145.1, forward strand.
GCGGGCAGCGCGATCCGCGAAAGCCACCGGGAGGACGACCCCCGCGTCCAGGACGCCTACAGCCTGCGGTGCACTCCCCAGGTGCTGGGGGCCGTCGGGGACGCCATCGAGTTCGCAGCCGCCACCCTGGCGGTGGAGCTGAACGCCTCCACCGACAACCCGCTGGTCCTCGACGGCGAGGTCCTCTCCGGCGGGAACTTCCATGGCCAGCCCGTGGCCCAGGCCCTCGACGTGCTCGCCATCGGGCTCACCACCCTGCAGGCCCTCAGCGAGCGCCGGGTGGAGCGGCTGGTGAACCCCGACCTGTCGCAGGGGCTCCCGGCCTTCCTCACCGACGATCCCGGGCTCTCGTCGGGGTACATGATGGTGCAGATCACCGCCGCCGCCCTGGTCGCCGAATCCCGGGCGCTGGCCCACCCGGCCAGCATCGGCTCGATCCCCACCGACGCCAACCAGGAGGACTTCGTGCCCATGGGCATGGCGGCGGGGTTCAAGGCCGGGCGCATCCTCACCAACGCCCAGCGGGTGGTGGCGGCGGAGTTCCTCTGCGCCGCCCAGGGCCTGGAGTTCCTGAAGCCGCTCGCCCCCGGGGGCGGCGTGGCCCGGCTGGCCGCGCTCGTCCGGGGCGAGCGCGGGGCAGGGGTCCCCCCCCTCGGCCCGGACCGGGTCCCCGCGACCGACCTGGAGCGGCTCTTCCGCGCCGTCGCTGACGGGCTGCTCGACCCGGTCCAGGCCGGCTGAGGCTGCTTGCCCGGGGTCGGGCAGCTTCCTATCTTATGAATCTGCAAGGTTTTCCACTCTTTCTCCCCATGCCCCGTCGAGCGGAATGAACCTCGACAAGCTGAAGGACACCGCCCGCCGGTTCGAACTCCGCGAGGAGTGGCGCCGGGCCATCGAGACGTACCACCGGGCGGTGGGGGACCTGCACGCAGCGGGGGAGCCGGTGGACCCGGCGCTCTTCAACCGGATCGGCGACCTCGAAGTGAAGGCCGGTGATCCGGGCGCCGCCCTCGAGGCGTACCGGCAGGCGGCGGAGCTCTACGGCGAGCAGGGGTTCTTCAACAACGCCATCGCCCTGTACGGCAAGATCCTGCGGGTGGACGGCGGTCAGACCGACGTCTACCTGCGGCTGGCCCACCTGCACGCCCGGAAGAACGTGCTGCCCGAGGCCCGCCGGAACCTGGGCTACTACCTCGAGCGGATGGTGGCGGCGGGCCGGACGCCGGAGGCGACCCGGGAGCTCCAGGCGTTCGCCACCCGGTTCTCGGCCAGCCAGGAACTGCTCGCGGCCCTGACCGAGCTCTTCGACCAGGTGAGTTCGGACGAGGTGACGGCGCCCGACTTCGAGGCGCTCGCCGCTCCCGAGACGGCCCGCGCCGCCCCGCCGCCGCCGGATCCGCTGCGCG
>JBFILX010000146.1:0-6018 GCA_041612035.1 Gemmatimonadales bacterium
GGCGTCGAGCCGTGCCTGCAGCGCGGGAATGGTGACCGGGCGGCCGGACCGGTCGAACACCGCGACCTCATCGCCCAGCGACAGCACCGGAGGGGCCGTTCCGGGGGCGGGCGTCCGGCTGGCCGCCGCAACCAGCAGGGCCGCGGCGACGGTGAGGCGATGGGGCACGGGCAGGACTCCAGTGACGGGGTGCGGAGGCTAGCGGGGGCTTCCTGGCCCGGCAAGCGGTTCGGCCGGCCCGCGGCGCCGACGATAGCCGCCGAGGAGGGCGCCCGCCGCGCCCACCACGGCCAGGACCGGGGCGTACCAGCCGGGCCATGTCGTCTGCGGCTGCGCGAACCCCCAGAGGGCGACCCCCGCCAGGCCCGCGGCCAGCAGCACCAGCGGCACGGGCCCCGCGCTGCGCGCGATGCGCGCCGTGGTCCACCCGCCGATGCCGGCCGCCACGGCCGCCCAGGCGAAGTGGACCAGGTAATAGCCCGCCTCCAGCGGACGGGGCGTCGCGCCCAGGGGGATGCCGTACGCGACCAGCATCAGGCCGATCGTCCCGAACAGGTACAGCATGGTGGTGGTCAGGCCGCCCAGGATGATGGCGGCCAGGTCCCGCAGTCCGGTCCCCCAGCGCACCGGCCCGGTCACAGGCCGAACTGGCGCAGGTGGTGGTGGGTGTGGCGGTAGGCCCAGCGGTGCCAGTCGCGGAGCGACATCGTGCCGAAGGCGCCGTGGGCCGGCACCAGGTCGCCCGGCGCCGCTCCCGCCACCCCCTTGAGCCCCGCGATCGCCCGCTCCCGGTCGGCCTCGAAGTCGCCGGGTCGGGTGCCCTCGGCCTTCGGGTCGAGCGAGGGCCGGGTCGGGTACCCCCGGGGCCAGGGGAGCGGGGCCCAGAGCCCCACCCACCGCATGAGCGGCCGGGCCCGGATCGGCGAGGGCGGCACGGCGGGGCGCTGCCGGAGCACCATGGCCGTCGCGTCGCCGAGATGGCACAGCATCTCGTGCGGTGTCAGGGTGCCCCACCGGCGCGGGCTGTCGGGCCGGAGGGCCCGGAGCCGGGCGAGCAGGTCGTTCAGCATCGCGGGATCGGCGACGGTCTTCATCATGGCGCCCCTCCCCGGCACGCGGGCCGGATGCGTCTATCTTGCGGGAGTTCCCGGAGCCATACAACCCCGGCCCTCCCCGACCGGTGCCCCATGTCGATCCAGATCGAAAATCTGCTGCTGATCCTCGTGACCGTGTGGGTCGTCGGGCTGCTGTTCCGGGCGCTCAAGCTGCCCCTGCTGCTCGGCGAACTCGCCGCCGGGCTGATCTTCGGGCCTGCGGTGCTGGGCCTGTTCCACGACTCGGAGGCGATCCGGGTCATGGCCGAGCTGGGGATCTTCTTCCTCATGCTGCACGCGGGCCTGGAGACCGAGCCGAAGGCCCTGCTGCATTCCTCGAAGCTGGGGATCGCGATCGCCCTGGTGGGGATGATCCTGCCGCTCGGCCTAGGCGTGGGGGTGGGCCTCCTCTTTGGCACCACCCTGATCCAGGCACTGTTCATCGGGATGGGCATGTCGATCACGGCCATCTCGGTGACGGTCAAGATCTTCAAGGACTTCCGCTACGAGAACCGGGAGATCATCAACCTGGTGATGGTGGCCGCCCTGACCGACGACATCCTGGCCTTCGTGCTGATCTCGGTCATCCTGACGCTCGCCACCGCCGGGTCGCTCACCCTGGCGGGGCTGGGGCTTTTGGTCCTCAAGCTGTTCGGCTTCTTCGCCGCCTCGCTGTTCCTGGGGAACGTGATCCTCAAGCACGTCTTCTCCCGGTTCTTCGCGCGCAGCGGCGGCAAGGCGTTCACCCTGACGCTGATCATCGGCCTCACCTTCGGGCTGATCGCCGAGTCGCTCGGCATCCATTTCGTGATCGGGGCCTACCTGGCGGGGCTGTTCATCAAGGAAGACCTGATCGCCCCCAAGATCTTTCACAAGATCGAGGACCGGCTGTTCGGGATCACCTACAGCTTCCTGGGCGCCATCTTCTTCGTGTCGCTCGGGTTCCACGTGGACTTCCGGGCCTTCACCGATCCCACGGCCTTGGCCTTCCTGGCGGTGGTGCTGGTGGCTTCAATCGTCGGCAAGGTGGTGGGCGCGGGGGTGGTGGCCCGGCTGGCGGGGCGGTCCGCCCGCGAGTCGGGGATCATCGGCTTCGCCATGAACGGGCGCGGGGCGGTGGAGCTGATCCTGGCCACGATCGGGCTCGAGACCGGCATCATCAACACCGAGATCTTCTCGATCCTGGTGTTCATGGCCTTCTTCACCACGTTCATCACCCCGCTGGCGCTCAAGCCCCTGATCCGGACCTGACCGGCGGCCAGCTCCCCGGGGCGCCGCCGGGCGGGGGCCGACCGGGCCCCGTCACCGGGGCGAGGGTTCGTCGTCCTCGACCTCGAGGATGTAGGCCGGCAGCCGGCCCGTGCCCATGAACCACAACATGCCGCCCACGAGCACCAGGATCGTCGACACCACCAGCCAGCCGATCAGGCCCAGCTCCTCGCGGCCCTGGGCGGTGCCGAAAGCGGACCAGGTGATGAAGGCCCAGATGAGCAGCAGCATGGGCACCATCACCCACAGCATCCATGGGGGCAGGTAGGCCTTCATTCGGCGGGGCATGGGGTGCTCCTCGTCGTGGAGGTGGTCAGCTACTTCCCGAGCTGGCCGCGCAGGGCACCGGGCGGAAACGCGGCGTTGTGCACGTTCACGTAGTAGTTGCCCGGGTTCTGGCGGATGGCCTTGATCAGGGCGGGGTCCGCGCTACGGCACCCGGTGGCCTCGCCGCTCGACGGAGCGGACAGGGGGACGACGACGCCACCCGCGACACCTGCGGCGCCCACGTGAATGTGGGCCGCGGTGGCGGCGGCGATGTCTGCGACCTGCAGGTGCCAGCAGACCTCGCCCTGACCCTGGTTCAGTGAGATGATGGCGTGGCCCGAACCGTCCGGGTCACCCGGGCCCGGCACTTCGGCCGCCCCGGTCAGGTGGGCGGTGAGCGGACGGCCCCCGGTCTCGTCGCCGACCTTGATGAACGAGGGGGCGAGCTCGGTGTCCGTGGGCAGGTCGGTCTGGGGCGAGCAGGCCAGTGCGCCGGCGGCGAGGCCGGCGAGCGCGATGGCCACGATGCGGTACGACATGAGGTCCTCCCGGGGTGGTGGGCGCGAAGGCCGCAGGTCAGCGGTGGGTCCGGCACTCGGACCCCTCGCCGTGAACGTACCCCGCGAGGAGAATGCCGCTAGTGTGGTGCGGGCTCCACGGGCGCGTACCCCTTCGGCGCCTCCTGCATGAGCGCCAGGACGTTCCCCGCAGGGTCGCGGAAGAACGCCATCCACAGGTCGTGGTCCGCCATCGGCGCGATCAGGTGGGGCGGGTGCGTGAAGGGCACCCCGCGGTCGGTGAGGGTCCGGACCGCGAGCCCCAGGTCGGCCACCCGGAAGTAGAGCACCGAACTGGCCGGGGTGAACGACCCCTGCTCGCGCTCGACCAGGAGCCGGACCCCCGCCATGTCGAAGAACACCATGTCGCCGAACCGGTAGAGCTTCCGGAGGCCGAGCTGGTCGCCGTAGAACCGCTCCGCGACGTCGATGTCGTCCACGGTGATGGCGACCTGGCCCAGCTGGCCCAGGGTCACGGCCAGAGCCACCCGAAGACCCCGCCGGTGAAGAAGCCGTACAGGAGCGCGTCGAACACCGACTTCGCGGTGGTGCTCCAGGCGCGCTTGTACCAGATCGAGTTCTGGATGAGGGCCAGCCCGTAGCCGGCGAACGCCACCGTCCCCGTGATCCGGAACACCTGGAGGTAGTCCTCCCCGGGCAGCAGCGTGCGGCTGGCCACGTAGGCGGCGAATATCCCCACCAGCACGCAGTAGCCGAACCACTGGGCCAGGCTCGCGCCCATGCCCGGAATGCCGGGGGGCAGGGCGGTGACGAATGCCACCGGGCCCCTGTTCGCCTTGTCGAGGAACTCGGGTGACTGCCGGGCGGCCGGCGTGTCGGCCCAGGGAAGGACGTACTCGCCCGGCGGGATGTTGAAGGGCCGGAGCGCGTCCATCACCGCGGTCTCGTTCGGAACGCCGCGGAAGTCGGAGCGGTGGTAGGTCAGCACCATGTGGATCACCGAGCTGACGAGGAACACCGCCACGGCGGCGAGGAGGATCGGCAGCCAGAGCGACAGGACGGTCACCACGCGGGCCTCCCGGAGAAAGGTGTTCTACGGTACGGCGCCGCCCGATCGGGCGCCAGTCGCGCCGCCAGCCCGACCGGGCAGCAGCCGGCGACCTGGAGGGGGGTGTTATATTCTACTTGTTGGTTGATCATCGTTGTTTTCTGGCGGTCGGGCCGCGGCCATGCGGGGCGCGGTCCCCGCCAGGGTTCTCGCAGCAGGAGGTACGCAGCGTGGGTCTCATCGATTTCGTGAAGGACGCCGGCGCGAAGCTGTTCGGCGGAAAGAAGTCGCCCGAGGAGATGGCGACGGTGCTGGCGAAGGCCGTGGCCGACACCGGGCTCGAGGTGAAGAACCTGAAGGTCAGCGTGCAGGACGGCACCGCCATCGTGGAAGGCAGCACCGCCACCCAGGCGGCGGCGGAGAAGGTCGTCCTCGCCATCGGCAACACCGAGGGCGTGGCGCGGGTGGACAACCGGCTGACGGTGGAGAAGCCCGAGCCGGTGGCGACCATGTACACCGTGAAGAAGGGCGACACCCTGTCGGCCATCGCCAAGGCGCATTACGGCGAGGCCCGGGAGTATCCGGCCATCTTCGAGGCCAACAAGCCGATGCTCAAGGACCCCGACAAGATCTATCCGGGGCAGGTGCTGCGGATTCCGTCCAGGCAGGCCAAGGCGGGCGTCTGACGCACCGCGCGCAGACAGGAGTGTTCCGGGGCCGGCGCCTGCGCGCCGGCCCCGGTCACATGAGGAAGGCGACGAGGCAGAAGAGCGTGCCGGCCACGGGGAACAGGGCGTGGACCCAGTGGACGCCGGGCCGCAGGGCCGACCGCGCGGGGTGCCGCGGGTCGTAGGCGACCAGGTGCTCCGAGCCGGGTGGGTAGTCCTCCGCGACCCGTTCGGCCATCCCCGGGAGGGTGAGGCCCCACTGGATGTCCACCTGGACGTGCCGGCCGTGGTACCGACGCCCCGCCACGTCGTACCGGTAGACGATCGCCGGCTGGAAGACCCAGAAGTCGTCCTCGCCCTTCAGGTACCCGACCAGCTCCACGTTGGCGGCGAGGATCGTGGCCGGCGTGACCGGCCATTGCCGGCTCTCCCTCGCTCGCAGCCAGACCTGGATGCCGTAGAAGAGCAAGCCGACGCCGAGCGCCAGGAACAGGATGGGCAGGAGTCCGCGCGGGTCGAACGCCATGGCCGCGGCGGACACGGGCCTACCGCGCAGGCAGGGCGGCGGGTCGCCAGCGTTCCCGCCGGCCCAGCAGCGCGCCGAGGGCGGCGCCGGCGAGCCCGCCGGTCACGGCGCCGATGGCAAGCTTGGTGTCGTTCTGCCCGCCGCACAGCACACCGTAGCTGTCCCGGTTGGCGAGACACCCGAGGGCGAAGCCCCCCGCCGCCGCGCCGAGCACCCCGCCCACGATGCCCCACGTCACCGAGAACGGCCGCCCCTCGCTGACCTCCATCCGGGCGATGCGTGCCAGCGGGAGGCGCCCCTCCCGGGCCCCGGCCTCCAGCGTGACGTAGCCATCGGAGAGCGCCGCCAGCCTCCCCACGTGCGTCACGGGCGGGCTGGTGGCTTCGGTGATCCGGATGCGGGTTCCCGGCGCCGGCCCGTCCTGGGCGGCGAGCGGGAGGGCCAGGGTGAGGGCCGTGAGCCAGGCACCGGCGAGCGGGGTTCGCATCACGAGGTCAACGACTCCTGATCTGGGCCACGGTGACGACCGAACCGTCCGGGGCCAGCCGCCGCACCCGCGGCAGCCATTCCCGGCGGTCGTCCCCCGGCGTGTGAAAGTACTCGAGGACGTACAGGTCCCGGCCGGCCA
>JBFILX010000147.1:0-5977 GCA_041612035.1 Gemmatimonadales bacterium
TCCAGGAGGAGCTGCGGCTGGGCCGGACCTGGGGAATCACCGCGGGGGCGCGGTTCGACGACATCACCTACTACGTGGACGACTTCCTGCCGGGTGGCCTCTCGGGCTCCCGCTCGTTCGACCGGGTGACCCCCAAGCTCGGCATCAACTACCGGCGAACCCCGACCCACTCGTTCTACCTGAGCGTGGGCGGCGGCGTCGAGGCCCCGGCCGGCAACGAGACCGACCCGGCCGGGACCTTCGGCCAGGACTCGGTCTTCGCCATCAACCCCCTGCTCGATCCGGTCCTCTCGACCTCCTGGGAGCTGGGGACCAAGCAGGTGACCACCTTCGGCGACGGCGCCTCGCCGTGGGTGCTGTCGTACGACGCGGCGCTGTACTACACCGCGGTGACCAACGAGGTCGTCCCTTACCGGGGCGGGCGGTTCTACTTCACCGCCGGCCGGGCCGGCCGGGCGGGGGCGGAGCTGGGCGGGCAGCTGCTCAAGGGCGAGGTCTCGGCCCAGGGCGCCCTCTCGCTCACCCGGTACCGGTACCTGGAGTACACGGTGGACTCGGTGCATTACGGTCGGCCGGGGGCCCTGGCCGACTACGGCGACAACACCGTGGTGGGGTCGCCCGCCGTGACCTGGGCGGCGGGACTCGGGTGGCGGCCGGGCTGGGCGGGCGGCGTCCAGGCCCGGGCCACCGCCCAGGGGATCAGCGACTCGTTCGCCGACGACGCGAACCAGGTCGAGGTGCCGGGCTATACCCTGGTCGGTCTCACCCTGGCCCTCGACCGCCCCCTGCGCCTGGGCCGGGGCGGCCCCGCGCTGCGCGGCGCGGTGGCGGTCGCCAATCTCCTCGACCGCCGCTACATCGCGTCGTCGTTCCTGAATCCGGACGTGGTGGGCGGGGTTCCCGTGGCCTTCGAGCCGGGGACCCCCCGCAGCGTGACGGTGACGCTGACGGTGGGCTGGCCCTAGGACGACCTGGTCCCTCGCGGGTCGGCCCGTGGCGCGCCTCCCCGTGTGGCCCCGGACCGAAGCCGGGGCCATCTTACCCGAACCAACCAGGGGGCGACCATGGCAGCGCATGACGTCGTGCCGAGGACCATCCGGCACGAGATGACCACCACCGCCTTCGAGCTGGCCGGACACCGGGTGGTGGAGACGCTGGGTGTGGTGATGGGGGTCACGGTGCGATCCCGCTCGATCATCGGCCTGGTCGGGGCCTCGCTGCAGACCCTGCGGGGCGGCAACATCGGGCTCTTCACCGAGCTCTGCAACCGGACCCGGGCCGACGCCTTCGAACTGATGCTGGAGCACGCGGAGCAGCACGGCGCCAACGCCGTGACCGGCATCCGCTACGACGCCACCGAGATCATGCGGGGCACCACCGAGGTCCTCTGCTACGGGACCGCGGTGGTGGTCGAACCGGAAGGCTGACGGCCCGTGGACTGGCTGGAGCTGGTCGCGGTGGCGTTCGGCATCGTGAGCGTCTGGCTCAGCGTGCGCCAGAACATCTGGAGCTGGCCCACGGCGATCGTCAACGTGCTGCTGTACTTCGTCATCTTCCGGCGGGAACGGTTCTACGCCCTGATGACGCTGCAGCTCTTCTACGCGGCGGTCAGCGCGTACGGGTGGTACCACTGGCGGTTCGGGGGCGAGGGCCGCACCGTGCTCCGGGTCTCCCGGACGCCGATGGTGCTCCGCTGGGCGCTGCCGGCGGCCGGCGTCCTGGCCACCGTGGGCCTCGGCGCCCTGCTGGCCGGCCGGCCGGACGCGCGGATTCCCTATCTCGACGCGGGGCTCACCGTGGCGAGCCTGACCGCGATGTGGATGATGAGCCGCAAGTACCTGGAGAACTGGGCGGTCTGGATCGCGGTGGACGTGGTGTCCATCGCCACCTTCAGCGTGCAGGGGCTCTGGCTCACGGCCGTGCTCTACGCCGCCTTCCTGGTCCTGGCCTCGATGGGCCACGTCGAGTGGGCCCGGAGCTGGCGGGCCGACCGCGCTCCGACCCCGGCCCCAGCCCCGGCCTGACCATGACCGAGCCCCGTCCCGATCTGCGCGCCCTTTCCCGGGCCTACCGCGTCACCGACGGCGCCGGCTTCCGCCTGGCCGACCGGGACCCGGGCGACACCGGGCCGTTCGACGGCAAGCGGGCGGTGAAAGGGGCGCTCAGGCAGGGGGTGCGTGAACTGGCGGAGATGCAGGAGAAGCTCTACGCCCAGAACCGGTGGGCCGTGCTCCTCATCTTCCAGGCGATGGATGCCGCCGGGAAGGACAGCGCGATCAAGCACGTCATGTCCGGCGTCAACCCGCAGGGCTGCCAGGTCTTCTCGTTCAAGGCGCCGTCCCGGGAGGAGCTGGACCACGACTACCTGTGGCGCTGCGCCCGGGCCCTGCCGGAACGCGGCCGGATCGGGATCTTCAACCGGTCCTATTACGAGGAGGTCCTGGTGGTGCGGGTCCTCCCGGCCATCCTCGCCGGCCAGCAGCTCCCGCCCGCCCTGGTGACCGACCGGATCTGGGAGGAGCGGTTCGAGGACATCCGGTCGTTCGAGCGCTACCTGGGCCGGAACGGGGTCCTGATCCGGAAGTTCTTCCTCCACCTGTCGGCCGAGGAGCAGCGCCAGCGGTTCCTGGCCCGGCTCGAGCGTCCCGGGAAGCACTGGAAGTTCTCCGCCCGGGACGTGCAGGAGCGGGAGCACTGGGACGCGTACCTGACGGCCTATGAAGAGATGATCCGGCAGACCGCGACCCCGGCCGCCCCCTGGTACGTGGTCCCGGCCGACCACAAGTGGTTCACCCGGGTCATGGTGTCCGCCGCGATCGTGGACGCCCTGGCCTCGCTCGACCTCGCCTTTCCCGTGCCCACCGCCCGCGAGCGCGAGGAGCTCGCGGCGGCGCGCCAGGCCCTGCTGGAACGGGGCTGACACTTCTCAGGAGTCCGTCCGATGCCGCCCCTGCCCCGCCTGTCCCGAACGCTTCCCGCGCTGGTCCTGCTGTGCCTCCCCGCCCTGGCCGCCGCCCAGGCGCCGCGGGCCCTCGAGGCCCGCCGCCTGGCGGCGCTCAAGACGGAAGCCGCCGCCGAGGTGCAGCGGATGTCCGGCTTCACCCAGCAGATGGTGGACCAGCTGTTCAGCTTCGGCGAGCTGGGCTTCCAGGAGGTCGAGAGCTCGGCCTACCTGATCCGGGTGCTCCGGGAGCACGGGTTCACCGTGACCGAGGGGGTGGCCGGCATGCCCACGGCCTGGGTGGCGACCTGGGGGTCCGGCCGGCCGGTCATCGCGCTCGGCTCCGACATCGACGGGATCCCGCAGGCGAGCCAGAAGCCGGGCGTGGCCTACCACGATCCGCTGGTCGAGGGGGCGCCGGGTCACGGCGAGGGCCACAACTCGGGCCAGGCCGTGGTGATCGCCGCGGCCATCGCGGTGAAGCGGATCATGGAGCGGGAGCGGCTGCCCGGCACGCTCAAGATCTGGCCCGGGGTGGCGGAGGAGCAGATCGGGGCCAAGGCCTACCTGGTGCGGGAGGGGGTCTTCCGCGACGTGGACGTGACCATCTTCAGCCACGTCGACAACGGCTTCGGCGTCCAGTACGGGGATGCCCCCGGCTCCGGGCTGGTGAGCGTGGAGTACACCTTCACGGGCGAAACGGCCCACTCGGCGGGGGCGCCCTGGCGCGGCCGGAGCGCGCTGGACGCGGTCGAACTCATGAACGTGGCCTGGAACTTCCGCCGGGAGCACCTGCGCCCCCAGCACCGGGTCCACTACGTGGTCACCGACGGCGGGGACCAGCCCAACGTGGTGCCGCGCCGCGCCTCGGTCTGGTACTACCTGCGGGAAACCGACTACCCGCACATCCGGGAGCTGCAGGAGATGGGCCGGACGATCGCCGAGGCGGCGGCCACCATGACGGGCACCCGGCTCACCGGCGTGCGGACCCTGGGCTCGGCGTGGCCCCGCCACTTCAACCGGCCGGTGGCCGAGGCGATGCAGCGGAACATCGCGGCGGTCGGCATGCCGACCTGGAGCGAGGCCGACCAGGCCCTGGCCCGGGCGGTGCAGCGGGAGCTCGGCGTGCGGGAGACCGGGCTGACCCAGCGGATCGACTCGATCGGCCGCGGGGTGCACCCCGACCAGAACCGGGGCGGCGGCAGCGACGACATCGGCGACATCTCCTGGGTCACCCCCACGGTGACCATCCGGTACCCCTCCAACATTCCGAACCTGCCGGGGCACCACTGGTCCAACGCGATCGCCATGGCGACCCCGATCGCCCACAAGGGCGTCACGGCGGGCGCCAAGGCCACGGCCATGACGATGCTCGACCTGCTGGGCACCCCGGCGCTGGTGGACAGCGCGTGGAGCTACTTCCGGAACGTCCAGACCCGGGACCGGCAGTACGAGCCCTTCATCACCGCGGAGGACACGCCGGCGGTCCATCTGAACCGGGGCATCATGGAACGGTACCGTGAGCGGATGCGGCCGTTCTACTACGACCCGACGCGCTACGCGACCTACCTGGAGCAGCTGGGGATCACCTATCCCACCCTCCGGCCCGCGGGCCAGACCCGGGAGGAGACGCCATGACCCGCACCACGGTCCTGCGGTGTCTGCTGGTCGCCGCGCTCCTCCTCCCCGTCGTCGGCCGGCCGGTGGCGGCACAGACCACGGCCCCGGCCGCGGAGGTGGTCGTGGTCCTGGTCCGGCACGCGGAGAAGGCGGACGACAGCCGGGACCCGCCCCTGAGCGCGGCCGGGGAGGCACGGGCCGCGGCCCTGGGGGCGATGCTGCGGGACGCCGGCCTCAGCAGGGTCTGGAGCACGCCGTTCCTGCGAACCCGGGGCACCGCCGCCCCGGTGGCCGCCCGGGCGGGGCTGCCGGTGGAGAGCTACGACGCGGGTGACCTGAGGGCGTTCGCGACACGGCTGCTCGCCACCCCGGGCCGGCACCTCGTGGTGGGGCACAGCAACACCACGCCCGGCCTGGTGAAGGCGCTCGGCGGCGACCCGCAGGGGACCATCGCCGACGACGAATACGACCGGCTCTACGTGGTGTCGGCCGGCCCCGCCGGGGTCACCTCGGTTCTGCTGCGGTATCCCGGGCCCTGAGGGAGGCCGGGCTCAGCGGCAGGTGGTTCGCAGTTCGCGCTGGGCCCGGCGCGGGTCGGCGATGAGCCGGTAGAACTCGTCCAGGTAGTCCAGGCTCTCCTTCAAGCGCTTCGGCGCCACGCCCTCCTGGTTCCGGTACACCGCGTACAGGGTGTCCTTCTTCGCCCGGAAGACGCCGAGGACCGCCTCCAGGTCGTCGGGCGCGAGGCAGGGACCCCGCCAGACCCGCTCCCGCACCGAGCGGGTGCCGAGCCGGTAGTCGGGGCGGGCGTACGGCGCGTCCACGATCCCGGACCAGTCGAAGTCGTAGGGAACCGGGTAGTAGCGCAGGTTGCTCTCCACGACCTTCACGTTGTGCAGGAAGGGGAGGGACCAGTCGGTGTTGCCGACCATGTAGAGGAAGGTGCTCATCAGCGCCAGCTGATGCTGCTCGGCGATGCCGAAGGTCACCCCGGGTTCTTTCACCAGCTCCCCCCCCACCCGGGCCGCCATGTCGTCGTCATCCTCGAGGAAGAAGCCCCAGTGGGCCGCTTCCTTGTTGTTGTCCCCGGTGTCCACGTACGTGAATCGGGCCAGGCGAGTCAGCAGGTTCATCTCGGTGAACACGCCGTACGCCCGGTACACCAGGTACTCCTGCAGGACCTCCTGGTCGTAGTCGCGGCAGTGCGTGACCAGCTTCAGGGTGCCCTGGCCCGCCCATGGGGTGCCCTTCTTGCCGTCCTTGGGGAAGCGCACCCGGAGCGGGGGGAACCGGCAGGTCGAGGGCTTCAGGCGGAAGTGCCCGCGGGTGGTGAGTTCCACGGCCATGGTGCGGGTGGAGTCGCCCTCCTTCCACTGCAGGGTGGCCGGCAGCCAGATGGCCTGCGTCGTGTCGCGA
>JBFILX010000148.1:0-5885 GCA_041612035.1 Gemmatimonadales bacterium
GATCATGTTGAAGCCGAGGTGCCAGAACCCGCCGTGCAGGAACATGTAGGTGATCAGGGTCCAGGGCCGCTGCAGCGCCAGCGCCGGCACGAACGCCAGCGCGGCCACCAGGGCCGGCATGGACAGGGTCACCAGGTACATGGCCCCGTTGGCCATCAGCAGGCGGAGCACCCAGGGGGTCATGAGGCGGCCGGCCGGGTGTAGGGAACGATGTGCTCCCACTCCGCGGGATCGGACCGGGCCACCACCGCCACCACCGGTTCGGTGGTGCTGAGGTTGAAGACCTCGTGCGGCACCCCCGGCTCGATGAAGATGAAGTCGCCCGCCTCGTTCTCCACCACCTGCTCGAGCCCGGGGCCGAACTCGTGGCGCACCCGGCCCGACAGGATGTAGAGCATCACCTCGAAGCCCTCGTGGATGTGGGCCCCCGCGATGCCGCCCGGCGGGATGGTGGCCACGTTCATGGAGAGGTGCCGGGCGCCCACGTTGGCGCCCGCCATCCCCGCCCGGTACTGGATCCCGTTCCAGGTGCGGGTGGCGCCCCCTCCCCGGATCACCTTGATGCCGCCGAGATCCTCGGCGGGGGTCACTGCGTCGTCGGTCATGGCCGCAAGCCGGTGCGAGTCACGGGATGAGGGTAGCGGCGGCGTCTGCGCCGGGCAACTTCAGCGGCCCAGCCGCGCGACACCCGTCTCCAGCACCTCGAGCAGGGTGCGGAGGGTGTCGAGGTGGGTGCGGAAGACCACCACCGCGAGCCGGAGGGTGAACCGGCCGTCCAGCCGGGTGGAGGAGATGAACACCCGCCCGTCGCGGCGGACCGCCTCCTGCAGGTCCGCGTTGTAGCGGTCCACCGCGGCCAGCGCCTCCGCCGACCCGTCGCCCCGGTAGCGCTCGGGGACGTAGCGGTACACGGTGACCGACAGCTCGGGCTCGGGACCGACCCAGAAGCCCAGCTTCGCCACCTCGCGCCGGAACCACCGGGCCAGCAGCACCTTCTCCTCCAGGGCGGCCCGGAACGGCGCCAGCCCGTGCACCATGAGCGGCAGCCAGAGCCGGAGCGCCCGGAAGTGCCGGGTGAGCTCGGGCGAGAGTTCCGCCGGGGAGAGTTCGTCCCGGGCCACCGCCGCGTCCTGCAGGTAGCTGGCCTCGAAGTGGTGCGTGGTGCGCAGCTGCTCGCCGTCGCGCACCAGCACGATCCCGGACCCGTAGGGCAGGAACAGGGTCTTGTGGGGGTCGAGCACGATCGAGTCGGAGCGCTCCATCCCCCGGAGCAGCCGGGCCCCCTCGGGGGTCAGCACGAAGAACGCGCCGTAGGCCCCGTCCACGTGGTACCAGGCCCGGTGCGAGCGGGCCACCTCCCCGATCGCCTCCAGCGGGTCCACCGCCCCCGCGTCGGTCGAGCCCGCGGACGCCACCACGACCCAGGGGTAGAGCCCGGCGTCCCGGTCCTCGGTCATCTGCCGGTCGAGCGCCTCGGGCCGCATCCGGTAGCGCTCGTCGAGGGGGATGGTCCGCACCACGCACTCGCCCAGCCCCAGGATCCGGAGCGACTTGGCGACGCAGTGGTGGGTCTGGGTGCTGAGGTAGACCACCGCCCGCGCGTAGCGGGCCCCGGTGAGCCGGTGGGCGTCGCGCGCCGTCGCCAGCGCGATCAGGTTGGCGAGGCTCCCGCCCGAGACGTGGGTGCCGGCGGCCTCCGCCGGGTAGCCCACCAGGTCCGCGGCCCACCGGAGCAGCAGGTTCTCCAGCCGCACCGCGCCGGGCCCGCCGTAGAAGACCCCGGAATACCGGTTGGTGACGTCGGCCAGGTAGTCGCCCAGCGCCGAGGCGTAGATCCCGCCCCCCGGGATGTAGGCCAGGTGGCCCGGGGAGGCGGGGTTGAGCCCCGGTCCGTCCACGTGCTCCCGCAGGAGCTCGAGCGCCGCGGCGATCCCCTGGGGCTCCTCGGTGACGGCCGACCGGTGGATCCCGGCCCCCAGGTCGTCGGTGACGTGGTAGGCCGGCAGCCGCGGGAGGTCCTCCAGGAACCGCTCGGCGTAGGCCAGCACGGGGTCGCGCAGGGCGGCCCGCCCGGCGGCGTCGGGCTCCAGCCGCCGGGCGTCGGCCTCCAGGGCCAGGATGCGGTCGGTGAGGGGGTCGGTGGGGTCGGGGGGGTCGGCCATGCGGTCTCCGGAAAACGAAACGGGCCCGGCGCGGAGCCGGGCCCGGTGGACCGTCGGCGCGCCGGCGGTCCGAAACCTACCTGACCGG
This sequence comes from Gemmatimonadales bacterium, assembly GCA_041612035.1. GTDB lineage: Bacteria > Gemmatimonadota > Gemmatimonadetes > Gemmatimonadales > GWC2-71-9 > SZUA-320. The sequence goes on from JBFILX010000148.1 coordinate 2,251, forward strand.
CACCATCAGGTGGACGTAGGGGGTCCCCTTCCACATCACGTAGGGCCCGCCGTTGGCCGGATCGGTCGAATAGGCGTCGAAGGCCTTCGGGTTGGAGGAGATGAGCATGAGATGCGGCCCCTCCTGCACCCACTGGTTGTCCGCGGTGGCGGCGGTGGCGTACGGGTCGATGTTGCTGGCCCCGCGGTCGCCCATCAGCATGTAGCCGAGCCCGACGCCCTCGAACCGGGGGACGGGCTTCTTGTTGGCCCACGCGTCGGCCCACCCCTGCCAGGCCCGGTCGAGGCACATCGGGTTCTCGCCCTCCTGCGCGATCTCCCCCTGCGGAGTGGAGGGCATGCACACCCAGCCGTTGGTGCCGGCCCGCAGCTCCGTCATCTGGCCGTCCGCACCGGGCCAGTCCATGATGGTCGCGGCGGCGGTCAGCTCGGCGGGCCCGGCGGCCATGGCCTGGTTCATCTTGGCCTGCATCGGGTCCACCGTGGTCGTATCGCGCGACATGTCCGTCCCGGCGTCCCCTCCCCCGCCGTCGCCGGGAGGGCATCCGGTCACGAGCAGCGTGGCCACGAGCAGGAACGAGGCGTTACGGATCATGGGGTCCTCCTGTATGGGAGTGCTGGTCAAAGATATCGGTTTTGGGGCCGGCCGCGAACGGGCCCCCCGGAACCCCCCGTCCGGCCGGGCCCCGGGGGGCCTCCGGGGCGGGGCCGGGCGGGCAGGGTGCGACGGTCGGGCCGGTCCCGGCATCTTAGAGGCGTGACCACACGAGCGGCGGCCATGGACGGATACCGGCTGGCCAAGGAGGAGACCCTGGTGCCGCTGGCGCGGCGGGGCGACCCCTCGGCCCAGGAGGCCATCTACCGGGCGTTCGAGGCCCAGGTCTACGGCCTCGCCCGCCGGATCTGCCGGACCCGGGAAGACGCGGAGGACGTCCTGCAGGAGACCTTCCTGGAGGTGTTCCGGAGCCTGCACCGGTTCCGGGGGGAGGGGAGCCTGTGGGGCTGGATCCGGACCATCGCGGCCAGCAAGGCGCTGATGCGGCTCCGGCGGAACAAGTACCGCGACACCGACGAGTTGCACGAGCACTTCGCCGACGCCCCCCGGGACCAGACCGCGCTCCGCATGGACCTCGAGGCCGCGCTGGAGCGGCTCCCCCAGACCAGCCGCGCGGTGGTCTGGCTGCACGACGTGGAGGGATACACCCACGACGAGATCGGACGGATGATGGATCGCACGGCAAGCTTCTCCAAGTCCCAGCTGGCGCGGGCCCACGCCCGGCTGCGCCGCTGGCTGGGCGAGGAGGTGACGGCATGACCCACCTGACCCTGGAACAGCTCCTTGCACTGCGCGAGCCCGGCCTGGAGCCGGGCGACGCGGCGCACCGGGAGCACCTCGACGGCTGTTCCGCCTGCCGGGCGGAAGCCGACCGGCTGGACCAGCGGATCGCCCGGCTCCGGGCCCTCCCCACCCCGCGGCCCTCGCGCCGCGACGGGTTCGCCCGGGTGCGGGCGGCGTACCTGGCGGAGCGGCGGGGCCGGCTGGTGCGGCGGACGGGATGGGCCGGGCTGGCCCTGGCCGCCTCGCTGGCGCTGGCCTTCGCGCTGGGCCCCCTCGCGGGACCGCCCGGCGAGGACGCCCTGGCCGGTGCGGAGCTGGAGGAGATGATCGACCGGTCCCAGAACCTGGAGGCCGCGCTCCGGGCCTACGACCCCGAGAGCCGGATCCTCGACGGCCGCACCGCCGGCATCGCGCTCCGGCTGGAGGACCAGCTCGGCGCGGTGGACCGCCAGCTCGAGATGCTGGGCGTGCTGGGCGCGGGCGACGACGAGTTCCGGATGGAGCGGCTGCGGCTGTGGCGCGAGCGGGTGGGCCTGCTCGACGCCCTGATGGACGTTCACCTGACCCGCGCGACCTACGCGGGTCTCTGAGAGGAGCACGAAGCGATGCGTCTTGTCCTGATGACGTTGCTGGCCGCCGCGATCACCGCGCCGGCGGTCCCGGCCCTGGCCCAGGAGCGGGAGCGGGAACGCGAACTGGCGCCCCGGGTCCGGGTCTGGGTGGACGGGGACGAGGTGAGCGGGCGGGTCGCCCCCTTCATGCAGCGGCGCGCCCGGCTCGGCGTGGTGGTGAGCCTGGACGCGCGGGACACCGATGCCCGGGGCGCCTTCATCCAGTCGGTCACCCCCGGCGGGCCCGCCGACAAGGCCGGCATCCGGTCGGGGGACCTCATCACCCGGCTGAACGGCACCTCGCTCACCGGCGCCCCCGGCCGCACCGTGCAGGAAGGCGAGTCGCTGCCGGGAGTCCGTCTCATCGAACTGGCCGCCAAGCTCACCCCCAACGACACCGTCACGGTGGAGTACCTGCGGGGCGACGCCCGCCGCACCACGCGGCTGGTCACCGGCGACGAGCCGCTCCTCGCGATGGGCGACGGCGAGAACGTCTTCCGCTTCCGGATGGGCGACGAGGACCGGGTCTTCACCCTGCCCCGCCTCCGCATGGAGGGCCTGCCCGACCGCGAGCGCCTGGAGCTGCTGCGGGAGCCCGCCCTGGCCATGGCCTTCCCGGGCACCGCCCTGGGCGATCTCGAGGTGGCCCCCATGAACGCCGACCTGGGCTGGTACTTCGGCACCGGCGAGGGGGTGCTGGTGACGCGGGCCCCCACCGGCGGCAGCCTCGGGCTCAAGGCGGGCGACGTGGTCCTGTCGGTGGACGGGCGCAAGCCGTCGTCCCCGGGCAGCCTGCTCCGGATCCTGCGGTCCTACGACCGGGGCGAGTCGTTCCGGCTGGAGATCATGCGGCAGAAGCAGCGCCAGACCATCACCGGCAAGCTGGAGAGCCGTGACTGGGAGTAACCCCCCGCGGCGGCCCACAGGCCACGGGGCGGTCCTCCGGGACCGCCCCGTGTATTTTCAGCCCGTCCCCCACCCACCTCGACCTCCACCACCGGGCTCCGGATGTCCCGTCGCCTGCTCGCCCTCGCGCTGCTCCTCGCGGGCCCCGCCCTGGCCCAGGCCCAGGGGCTGCCCCGCTACCGGGCCATCAACCCGCTCATCGCCTCGCGCTCGGTGCTGGGCTTCGAACCGGTCACCGGCGAGGCCCGGGGCTGGCAGACCGAACTGCTGCTGGAGTACGCCAGCATCGTGGAGCTGAGCCGGCGGCCCGAGGCGGAACTGGTGCTGGACGCGGAGGTGCTGCGGCTGGGGGCCACGGTGGTGCGACGGGTGGGCGGACGCGGCTTCGTGCGGGCCACCGCCACCATGGGCGGCGCCTACGCCGGGTTCCTGGACGGGCCGCTCAACTGGTACCACGACCTGCTGGGATTCGACGAACTGGCCCGGGACGCCCGCCCCGACAACGTCTTCGAGTACCGCCTCACCCTGCCGGACGGCACCAGCCGCATTCGCGAACCGCGGGGCGCGTTCCTGAACGACCTGGTGGTGGGGGCCGGGGTGCTGCACTCCCCGCGCTGGCAGACCGCCCTCACGGTGGGGCTCCCCACCGCCACCTCACCCGAGGGCTACGGACTGGGCACCGTGGCCGCGGCGGTCACCACCACGGCCCGCACCGGACCCCTGGGCGACCGGGTGACGCTGGAAGGGAGCCTGGGCGTCGGGGTCACCCCGCGGCACGGC
>JBFILX010000149.1:0-5862 GCA_041612035.1 Gemmatimonadales bacterium
CGGGGGCTGGCTCACGATGGCGTTGCCCACGATGGCGAGGGCGGAGAGCACGAACAGGAAGGGCACCAGGGGGTACCCGGGGACCCGGAACGGCCGGGGGGCGTCCGGCTGCCGGCGGCGGAAGACGAACAGCGCCACGCCACCCAGACCGTAGAAGATCCAGCCCACGAACACCACGTAGCTGAGCAGCTCCTGGAAGGTGCCCAGGAGCGAGAGCACCCCCGCCACCAGGCACCCCGCGATGACCGCGAACGCCGGCGTGCCGTAGGTGGGGTGGACCTCGGCCAGCCGGGCGAAGAAGACCCGGTCGCGCGCCATCGCGAAGTAGACCCGGGAGGCCGTGAGCACCGTCATGTGCGCCGCGCTCACCATGGAGATGATGATCACCAGCGCGATGGCGGTGGCCGGGCCCTGTCCGAAGTGGACCGCCACCGCCTCGGAGGCGACCCGGTTCGACGCCCCGACCCCGGCCGGGCCCAGCGCGGCCAGGTAGGCCAGGTTGGCCAGCACGTAGATCCCGATCAGCAGGGCGGTGCCGATCACGATTCCGGCGGGGAAGTTCCGCTGCGGCTCGACCACCTCTCCCGCCACGTACGTGGAGAACTGCCACCCTTCGTAGGCCCAGAGCACCGAGACCATGGCGAGGCCCACGCCCGACAGCACCTCCCAGCCCACCGACTCCGGCCACCAGGTCACCCCCTGCAGCCCGGTGCCCGCCAGGGGGAGCGCCACGATGAGGAGGGCCAGGGCGGCGAGCTTCAGGATGGTGGTGACGTCCAGGAACTTCACGCTCAGCCGGGTGCCGCGCACGTTGATCCAGGCGAGCCCCGCCACCACGAGCAGGGCCACGACCTTTTCCGCCCGCGGGTCGAGCGCGACGAACTGGCCGACGTAGGCGGCGCTCGCCACCGCCAGGGTGGCCACGGTGCCGGCGGAGATGGCGAAGAAGAGGGTCCAGCCGTACAGGAAGGCGGGGAACCGCCCGAAGGCATCCCGGATGTAGAGGTAGAGCCCCCCGGTGCCCGGATTGATGCCGGCCAGCTCGGCGTAGGTCAGGGCGCCGAGCAGCGACAGCACGCCGCCCAGGAACCAGACGGCCAGGGCCAGGCCGATCGAGCCACCCGAGTCGTTCAGCACGCCCCCCGGGACCAGGAAGATGCCCGAGCCGATCACCCCGCCGAGGATGAGGAGGACGAGGTCGCTGCGTCGGATGACGCGCGTGAGGTCGCGCTGCTCGGGCGGTGGGGTCGTCATGCGGGGGCTCGCTCCATCACGGGGTGGGGTGCCAGCCGGGGCCGCGGACGATCCGCCCCGGGGTGGCACCGGTGTGGACGCCGTCGCGCAGCACGGCGACGCCGTTGACGAACACGTGGCGCATGCCGACCGAGAGCTGGTGCGGCGCCTCGAAGGTGGCGCGATCGCCGATCGCGGCGGGGTCGAAGACGACGACGTCGGCATACATGCCGGGCCGCAGGACGCCCCGGTCGGGGATGGACAGCCGGGTCGCCACCGCGGCGCTGGACTTGCGCACCGCCTCCTCCAGCGTCAGCACCCCTTCGTCCCGGACGTATCGCCCCAGCAGCCGGGGATAGTTGCCGTACGCTCTCGGATGCACGAGCCCCAGGGGCCGCTCGGGGTCGGCGCCCCCGGCGTCGGTCCCGAACTTCATCCAGGGCTGGCGCATCTTCGTCCGGACGTTCTCCTCGCTCATCATGAAGTAGATCGTCTCGATCCGCTGCCCCTCGGCCAGGAGCAGGTCGAGCACCGTCTCCTGCCAGGAGGCGCCCCGGGCCGCCGCGATCGCGCCCAGCCGCATCCCGATCCACGGGCGGTGGGGCGCCCGCAGCAGGCCGAGCACCAGCACCCCCTCGGGGGTCGCGAGCTGACAGAGGTTCTCCCACTCGGTCTGCACCCGGTCCATCTCCTCCAGGATCCGGCCCCGGGCGGCCGGGTCGGACAGGTTGCGCATCAGCATGCCGTCGGCCGAGGCCCACGGCGGCAGGCAGGCCGAGAGCCCGGTGCCCCCGGCGACGTAGGCGTACATGTTGGCCTGGACGTCCTGCCCCGCGGCCCGGGCGGAGTCGATCTTGGTCAGGGCGGCCGCCGTCTTGTCCCAGTTGCGCCGGCCACCCGCCTTGAGGTGGTAGATCTCCACCGGCACCCCGCCGTCCCGTCCGATCCGGAGGGCCTCGTCGATCGCCTCGAGCCAGGCATCGGCCTCCGACCGCATGTGGGTGATGTACACCCCGCCGGAGGGTGCCATCGCCCGGGCCAGCTCGGTGAGTTCGGTGGTGCTCGCGTAGCTTCCCGGCGGGTAGATCAGGGCCGTCGCGACCCCGAAGGCCCCGTCCCGCATCGCGTTCCGCACCACGGCGCGCATGGTGTCCAGCTCCACCGCCGTGGCCGGCCCCTCCGCCATCCCCTTGGCGTACATCCGCACCGTCGTCCCGCCCACGAACGACCCGACGTTGGGCGACACCCCCCGCGCCGCCATGGTCTCCAGCCACCGCCCGAAGCCGCGCGGCCCCGTGAAGTCGTGGGCGCCCGACCCGCCGGTGAGCCTGTTCTGCGGCGCGTTGGTGGTGCCCTCGCCCAGGATCTCCGTGGTGATGCCCTGGGTGATCTTGCTCAGGACCCGGCCGTCGCCGCTGAGGAACGCATCGCGCGAGTGGCTCTGGATGTCGATGAAGCCGGGGGCGACCACCAGGCCCCGCGCGTCGATCCGCGCGGCGGCCGGGACGTGGTCCAGCCGTCCGGAGGGCACGACCGCCGCAATCCGGTCGCCCCGGATGCCCACGTCGCCGTGGAACCAGGCGCTGCCGGTACCGTCCACCACCCGCCCACCCGCGATGACCAGGTCGTAGGCCATCGCCCCGGGAGACGGGGCCGGCGGGTTCGGGGCGGCCGGCCGACAGGCGACGGACAGCGCCAACAGGGCGGCGGGAAACAGCCGCATGTGGCCTCCGGGCGGAGGGAACCGGGGAAAGAGTGAACCGGGGACGTGAAGGGGATACACCCGTCCCGCGCCGGGAGCAAGGGAGTGGCCGCCCTTGACGGCGCCGGGTGGAGCGGGGGAGTTTGCCCGCCCGGATCCGCCGTCTGCCGGAGACCCGCCCGACCATGGCCCGACCCCGTTCCCTCACCGCGTTCCTTGCCGCGCTGCTGCTCGGCGACCTCGTCGTCCTCAGCGTCGTCCGCCTGGGCCCCGTCCCGCGGTTGGGCCCCTTCCTCGACCCGGTCCGCGGGGTCTGGGCCGTGGCCGCCGACGCGGTGCCCGGGCGCTCGGCCCGGGTCGTCATGCCCGGGCTCGCCCGCGCGGCGGAGGTGCTGGTCGACGACCGGGGGGTGCCGCACATCTTCGCGGCCACCGAGGACGACGCCTACCGGGTGATGGGGTACGTCGTGGCCCGTGACCGCCTGTTCCAGCTCGAGCTGCAGGCCCGCGCCGGGGCGGGGACCCTCACCGAACTGGTCGGGACCGACGCGCTGGAGAGCGACCGGGGCGTCCGGGAGAGCGGTCTGGCCTGGGGGGCCGAGCGGAAGCTCGCCGGGATGGACACGGCCTCGCACGGCTTCCGGGCCATCGCCGCCTACGCGGCGGGGGTGAACGCGTACATCGAACAGGCGGGCCATCGCCTGCCGCTGGAGTACCACCTGCTGGGACGCCGGCCGGCCCGGTGGGACCCGGTGAACACCCTGTACCTCTTCTCCCGGATGGGCCAGACGCTGGCCTCGGGGGACCCGGCCGTGGGTCGCCTCGCGGCCGCGGCGCTGGTCGGCACCGAGGCGGCCGACGCGATCGCCCCGCGCGACAACCCGATCCAGGAGCCGATTCAGCCGAACGGCCGGGCGCCCCGATACGCGCTCCGGCAGCTGCCGCCGCCGGGCCCCCCGGCGCGTGACCTGGCCGCGCTGGCGGCGCTGGTGGAGGCGGTGGCGGGACCCCCATCGCCCGTCGGCGCGGGCGACGCGGTCGGCAGCAACAACTGGGCGGTGGGCCCGGGCCGGACCCGCGACGGGCACGCCCTGCTGGCCGGCGACCCGCATCTGGAGCTCACCCTGCCGTCCATCTGGTACGAGGTGCACCTCGTCGTGCCGGGGCGACTCGACGTGGCCGGCGTGTCGCTGCCCGGGTCCCCCGGGGTGGTGATCGGCTTCAATCGCGACCTGGCCTGGACCTTCACCAACACCGGCGGCGACGTCCTCGACCTCTACCGGGAAACGGTGGACGACTCGGTGGCGCCGACCCGCTACCGGGTCGACGGCGAGTGGCGTGCCCTGGTGCTGCGCGAGGAGGTCTACCGGAATCGGGCGGGACGGGTGCTGGCGACCGACACGGTGCGCTACACGCACCGGGGTCCGATGCGGCGCCGCGAGGGGGAGTGGATGTCCCGCCGGTGGACCGTGCTCGAACCCTCCGCCGAGACCGATCTCTTCCTGCGGGGGGCCCAGACCCGCACGGCGGAGGAATGGCTGGCGGTGATGGCCGGGTACGTGGCGCCGACCCAGAACGGGCTGGTGGCCGACCGCACCGGTACCATCGCCATCCGCTCGGCCGGGGCCTACCCGGTCCGTCCCGGCGACGGCCGGGGCGACCTGGTCCGGGACGGCTCCACCAGCGCGAGCGACTGGGTGGGGATGCTCCCGGTCGGGCGTTACCCCTACGCCCGCAACCCGGCCCAGGGCTTCCTGGTCTCCGCCAACCAGCAGCCGGTGGACCCGCTCGACGAGCCGGCCTATCTGGGCGCGGACTGGATCGCTCCGTGGCGCGCGCTCCGCATCAACGCCCTTCTGCGGGCCGAGCCCGGGATGACCGTGGACCGGATGCGGGCCATCCAGACCGACCCCGGCAGCGCGCGGGCCGACGCCTTCGTCCCCTTCTTCCTCGCGGCGGTGCCCCAAGGGGCGGACGACACCCTGGCGCGCGCCGCCCGGCTGCTGGCCGAGTGGGACCGCACCTACCGGCCGGACGACCGGCGGGCGGTGCTCTTCGAACTGGCGATGGACGAACTGGAGCGGCGGGCCTGGGACGAACTGTTCACCGAGGGGCAGGGTCGGCCGGTGCGCCGCTTCCGGCCCGAGGAGTCCACCCTGCTCGAACTGCTGAACGATCCGGGGAGCCGCTGGTGGGACGACCGGCGCACCTTCGAAGTGGTCGAGGGCCGGGACGCCGTGGTGGCGGCCAGCCTCCGCGAGGGCTACCGGCGGGCCCTCAGCCGCTACGGTGACCCGGACGGCGACGGCTGGCGCTGGGGAGTGGCGCGGCCCGCCCGGATCGACCATCTGCTCCGGATTCCCGCACTGGGCGCCGCTCCGGTGCCGGTCCAGGGTGGGCCCTCTACCATCGCGCCCAACGGCGGCCGCGGCACCCACGGCCCCAGCTGGCGGATGGTGGTCGAGCTGGGCGAGGGGGTCCGCGGGTGGGCCACCTACCCCGGGGGCCAGTCGGGCAACCCCGCGAGCCCGCACTACCAGGACCGGATCCCGCAGTGGAGCCGGGGCGAGCTCGACCCGGTGCTGTTCCCCCGGACTCCCGCGGAGCTTCCGCCGGAGCGGGTGCGATCCCGGCTGGTGTTCAGCCCCGGGGGGGCGTGATGGGCCGACTGGTGGAGATGCTGGTGGGCGCGGCCGCAGTGGCGGCGGGGACGGCGGCCGGCGGATGGTGGACCGTCCCGCTGGTGGGGGCGGCGTGGGCCCTGGTCCGCCGCCAGGTCCGCCCCGTGACCGTCGCTGCCGGCGCGGCGCTGGCCTGGGCTGCGCTGCTCGGATGGCGCGCCCTCACGGGCGAGGTGGCGGCGCTCGCCGACCGGCTGGCCGGGGTGTTCGGGCTGCCCGCCCCGGCGGTGCTGGCGGCGGGCCCGC
>JBFILX010000150.1:0-5827 GCA_041612035.1 Gemmatimonadales bacterium
GGAGATCGCCGACATCCAGGTCCTCAAGGGCCCGTCGGCCTCCGCGATCTACGGGACCGGCGGCTCGAACGGCGTGATCCTGATCACCACCAAGCGCGGGATCGCCGGGCGGCCCCAGTGGAACCTGTGGGCCGAGGGCGGCACCCTGGAGGACCGGACGACCTACCCCGACAACTACTACGGGGCGACCAGCACCGGCAGCCGGTGCCGGCTCTACGAGCAGGCGGCGGGGAGCTGCACCATGGCGGACCTCCTGACCTTCAATCCGATGCGGGACACCAGCACCTCGCCCCTGGCCACCGGGTACCGCCAGCAGTACGGCGGCAGCGTGGCGGGCGGGAGCGACGCGGTGCAGTACTTCGTGTCGGGCGAGTGGGAAGGCGAGCGGGGCGCGTTCGAGATGCCCCTCGCCGAGCAGGACCGGATCCTCACCGCGAGCGGCCGCGCCGAGCTCCGCCCCGAGGAGATCCACCCCAACTCCCGGAGCAAGTACAACGTCCGGGCCAACACCAACTTCATCCTGAACCCGAAGACCAGCGGCTCGGTCCTGATCGGGTACTCGAACAGCTGGACCACCTTCCCGCAGAACGACAACAACGTGAACGGGATCCACTCCTCCGGCCTGAACGGCGACGGGCGGGGTGGCGACCGGGCGTGGGGCTTCTTCCGGCCGGGCGAGACCTTCCAGCGGTTCACCAAGCAGACCATTGACCGGCTGAACGCTTCGGCCAACGCCAACTGGAACCCGCTCACCTGGCTGTCCACCTCGGCCACCCTGGGTATCGACATCACCCAGCGCCAGGACCAGCAGCTGCAGCGGTTCGGCGAGGGCCCCGACTTCAGCATCCAGCGGTCGGGCTTCGCCGGCGAGGCGCGCTTCAAGACGGCGGCGTACACCGCCAACGCGGGCGGGACGGCCAATCACCGGTTGACCGACCGGATCACGTCGAAGACCTCGGCGGGCTTCCAGTACAGCGAGTTCAACACCCACGGCACCAACGGCAACGGCGACATCCTGCCTCCGGGCAGCGTGACCGTGACCTCCGCCTCGACCAAGCGGCTCTCCGAGGCGACCAGCATCACCAAGAGCGCCGGGGCCTACGTGGAAGAGGTGCTCGGGCTGGACGAGCGGCTCTACCTCACCGGCTCGGTCCGGTTCGACAAGAACTCGAGCACCGGCATCGAGGCCAAGACCATCGTGTACCCGAAGGCCGCGGCCAGCTACCTGACGCCGTGGTTCGAGGGCGGGACCCTGAGTTCGCTCCGGCTCCGGGCGTCCTACGGGACGGCGGGGCAGCAGCCCTCCGGCCCGGTGGCGCTGGAGACCTTCTTCACCACGACCGGCGTGCTGAACGGCGCCGACTCGCCGGGTGTCGGGCTCAACAACTTCGGGGACCCGACCCTGAAGGCGGAGCGCTCCTGGGAGGTCGAGACCGGGTTCGACCTGGGCATGTTCGACGGCAAGGTGGCCGTGGAGCTGACGGCCTTCCACAAGGAGACCGATGACGCCCTGATCTTCGTGACCACGCCGCCGTCGCTCGGCTTCCCGAGCGGGCAGTTCCGGAACGTGGGCACCACGCGGAACCAGGGCCTCGAGCTGATCGTGAACGGCCAGGTGCTGAACAGCGAGAACCTGACCTGGGACTTCACGGTCACCGGGTCGCTGACCAAGAACCGGCTGCTGGACATGCCGGACCAGATTCCGTTCATCTCGCAGAACACCAACAACACCCAGCAGCACCGGGGCTGCCTCGACGAGACCCCGACCGTCCCCTCGTCGTTCAGCGGCAAGCTGGCGCCGCGCTGCTACCCGCTGGGCGGGTACTGGGGCCGGCCCTACAAGTTCAACGACGCCAACGGTGACGGCATCCTGGTGGCCTCCGAGGTCACGATGGGCGACTCGCTCGAGTACATCGGGCCGTCGCAGCCGACCCGCGAGGCGACCTTCACCACCCTGTTCGGGCTGTTCAAGAACCGGATCCAGGTGAGCACCACGCTGGATTACCACGGCGGGCACTTCCTGTGGAACCTGCAGGAGGACTTCCGCTGCCGGGCCCGGAGCAACTGCCAGGGGATGTACGACATCAACGCCGGCCTGGACCAGCAGGCCCGCCTGGTGGCGCTGACCCTCAAGGGGGCCTCGAACTCCACGACCGGCTACATCGAGAAGGCCGACTACATGAAGTGGCGGGAAGTGTCGGTCAGCTACAACGCGCCCAGTTCCTGGGCCAGCGCCCTCGGGGCCAGCCGCATGAGCCTCACGGCCACCGGGCGGAACCTGGCGACCATCACCGATTACACCGGGCTCGACCCGGAGGTGAACGGCCAGGGCGAAGCCAACTTCGCGCAGCGCGAGTTCCTGAGCATTCCACCGCTCCGGCAGTTCGCCCTGCGGGTCAACCTGACGTTCTGATGCACTCCACCATGAAGACTCGAGGAGTTGCCAATATGCTGAATTCGCTGTGGCACGGAGGGCTGCGGACGGCCCGCCTGGGCCTCGCGGTGGGGTTCGCCCTCGCGCTGGCGGGGTGCGACAGCCTCGTCGAATACGAGGAGCGGGACGTCCTGCCGCCCACGGCCCTGAACAACGCCGCCGGCGCCAACGCGCTCTACGTGGGCGCGCTGTCGCAGTTCGGCCAGGCCTTCGCCGGTGACGGCGGGGGCACCGAGGGCCAGGCCCTGATCGCCGGCCTCATGTCGGACGAGTTCTTCCACTCCGGGACCTTCAGTACCCGGGTGGACTACGACATGCGGGCCACCGCGCTCGACAACAGCACGCTCGAGGGCGTGTTCCGCAACCTCCAGACAGCGCGGATCGACGCCCTCCGGGCGGTCGACGCGATGCTCGCGACCGGCGCTGCCGCCGGGAGCGACGCCCGGATCGGCGCGATGTACGTCCGGGTGGGGGCGCTGTTCCTGTACGCCGCGCAGAACTACTGCTCCGGCATCCCCTTCACGGGGATCGTCGGCGGCGCGCCGGTGTACGGCCAGCAGCTGACCACCGTCCAGATGCTCGATTCGGCCGATGTCTACTTCGACAAGGCCCTGGCCGCGGCGGCCGGGACCAACTCGGTCAACCACAACACGGCCCGGGTGCTCAAGGCCCGCGGCCTGCAGCTCCGGGGCACCGGCCAGTTCGGCGCGGCCTCGACCCTGGTGGCCTCGGTGCCGACCACCTTCGTGGCGGTGAACGAGCACTCCGAGGCGCTGGGCTCGACCCAGAACGGCATCTTCGTGTTCAACGTGCAGAACGAGCGCTGGTCGCTGGCCCACCGCGAGGGGGTCAACGGCCTGCCGTTCCGCGGGGCTGACCCCGGCACCGACAACACCAAGGCCGATCCGCGGGTGCCGTGGAAGCGGGATCCGGGCGACGTCGGGTTCGACAATTCGTCGCCCCAGTACGATCTGCAGATCTACAAGACCCGGAAGGACAACTCCCGGTTCACCTCGGGCATCGAGGCCCGGCTGATCGAAGCCGAGGCCGCCCTGCAGGCCGGGAACACCGCCACCTGGCTCAGCAAGCTCAACGAGCTGCGCGCCACGGTGGCGGGGCTCGCCCCCCTGACCGATCCGGGGACGTCGGCCGCGCGGGTGGACATGATGTTCTCCGAGCGGGCGTTCTGGCTCTTCGCCACGGGCACCCGGCTCAGCGACATGCGGCGGATGGTCAAGCAGTACGGCCGCGCCGCCACCTCCGTGTTCCCCGTCGGGGCCTATCCCAAGGGCGGGAGCTACGGCACGGACGTGAATTTCCCGGTGCCGAGCCGCGAGAATCAGAACCCGAACTTCTCGGCCGGCATCGCCTGCATCGACCGGAACGCCTAAGTCCCGGTCGGGCAGGGCAGCACCAGGCGGGGGAGGGGCCACACGGCTCCTCCCCCGCCGCCTTTTCGCCCCCCGGAAGACCACCAGCCACCTCTCACGGTCGGCTGGTTTTCGGTCATACTTCATATGACAAAGTACTTGACGAGTGATTGGCGAACGGAGAGATTCGATTCCCATGACCAGCCCCCGCGCCCGTCCGCCCGCCGACCCCGACCCCATCCACCGGAAGGCCGTGGAGGACCTCAGCTTCATCCGGGAGACCATGGCCCGCGCCGCCCCCCTCACGGCCGTCCCGGGCTGGGGCGGGGTCGCCATGGGGCTCACGGCGCTCGTGGCGAGCGGTCTGGCCGCGCCCCGCACCGACCCCGCCGAGTGGCTGGCCGTGTGGCTGGCTGAGGCGGTGCTGGCCCTGGGGATCGGGGGCGTGGCGCTGGTCCGGAAGGCCCAGCGGAGCGGGACCCCCCTCCTCTCCAGGGCCGGGCGCCAGTTCGCCGGCAACTTCGCCCCGCCCCTGCTGGCCGGGGCGGCCCTGACGCCGGTCTTCTACCAGGCGGGGCTCACCGGGCACCTCCCGGGCCTCTGGCTGCTCCTCTACGGCACCGGGGTCACCACCGCCGGGGCGTTCTCCATCCGGGTGGTGCCGGTGATGGGGGTCTGCTTCATGGCGCTCGGCGTGGCGGCGCTCGCCCTGGCCCCGGCCTTCGGGAACCTGTTCATGGCCGCGGGGTTCGGCGGGCTCCAGATCGGGTTCGGCCTGGTGATCGCGAGGCGGTACGGTGGCTGAGCCGGCCCGGCGCCGCGTGACCCCTCCCGCGCCGGTGGCCGAGCCTGGTGGCGCGGCGGCCTCCCTGGAGTTGGACCGGCTGATCCACGAGCGGGTCCGGCTGGCCATCGTGAGCGCCCTGGCCGTCACCGGCTCGCTCTCGTTCTCCGAACTCAAGGCCATCACCGGGGCCACCGACGGCAACCTGAGCGTGCATGCGCGGAAGCTGGAGGATGCGGGGTACGTGGACTGCACCAAGTCGTTCGAAAGGCGGGTGCCGCGCACCGACTACGCGCTGACGGCGGCCGGCCGCGAGGCCCTCGAGGGCTACCTGGCCCACATGGAGGCGCTCATCCGGATGATGAAGGGGGACGACGAGTGAGCCGGCTGCACGTGGGGATCATCATGGACGGGAACGGCCGCTGGGCCACCTCCCGAGGGCTGCCGCGCCGCACCGGGCACCGGGAAGGCGCCCGCGCGCTCCGGCGGGTGGTGGAGGCGGCCCCCGACCACGGCATCGATACCCTCACGGTCTACGCCTTCTCGGCCGACAACTGGCGCCGCCCGGCCGCGGAGGTGCGGGGGCTCATGGGCCTCTTCCGGAACTACCTCCGGCACGAGCGCCGCGCGGCCTCGACCCACGGCGTGGCGGTGTCGGTCATCGGCCGGCGGGACCGGCTCCCGGCGGCCCTCCGGCGCGAGATCGACCGCATGGAAGCGGAGACCCGCCGCGGCACCCGCCTCCGGGTCCGGGTGGCGGTGGACTACTCGGCGCGGGACGCGATTGTCCGCGCCGCCCGCCAGGCCACCTTGGCCCCGGCGCTGGACCAGCCCTCCTTCGAGTCCCTGCTGGCGGCGGTGGATCACGGCCCGCCCGTGCCGCCGGTGGACCTGCTGATCCGGACCGGGGGCGAGCAACGGCTCAGCGATTTCCTGCTCTGGGAGTCGGCCTACGCGGAGCTGTACTTCACCGACACCATGTGGCCCGACTTCGGCCCGGCCGAGCTGGCGGCCGCCGTGACCGCCTTCCGACGCCGGGAGCGCCGGTTCGGCGGTCTCACCCCGGCGGCCGGGGCCGCCTGACGCGAGGAGCGGTCATGGCACTCACCCGGCCGACCGTGCTGGCGAGCCTCGGCGTCGCCCTGGTCCTCTACACCGGCGCGTTCCTCTCCGTGTCCCTCGCCAGCACCGAACGCGTCCTCCCCGCCGGCACGGTGATGCCGTTCTGCGGGTTCTACC
>JBFILX010000151.1:0-5822 GCA_041612035.1 Gemmatimonadales bacterium
CCCACCCAAGGCCGCCCCAGCCCCCGCCCCCGCCCGGGCGCCAGTTCCGGCGCCGGCGCCGGCGACTGCGAGTGCGGCGTCGGGGGACGAGACCGCGGAGGAGCGGTTGCGGCGCAAGTCCACTCCGCTGGTGCGCCGGATGGTGGCGGAGCACCACCTCGACCTTTCGGCCATCCCGGGCACCGGGCTCGCCGGCCGGGTGACCAAGCAGGACGTGCTGGACTACCTCGACCAGGCCGCCGCCCGGCCGGCGGCCGCCGCCCCCGAGGCACCGGCCGGGGCCGGGGCCGGGGTCCAGCCCGGGGTGCAGGTCCTCCCGGGGCCGCTGGTCGAGCCGTGGGAGGGCGACCGGGTGGAGCCGTGGAGCAAGATCCGCAAGCTCACCGCCGACCACATGGTCATGTCGCGCCGGGTCTCGGCTCACGTGCAGAGCCTGATCGAGGTGGACTACACCCGGGTGGCCCAGCTCCGGGCGCGGGCCAAGGCGGGGTACGCCGAGCGGGGGGTGAACCTCACCTTCCTGGCGTTCATCGCCAAGGCGGTCGCCGACGCG
Source organism: Gemmatimonadales bacterium (assembly GCA_041612035.1). Taxonomy (GTDB): domain Bacteria; phylum Gemmatimonadota; class Gemmatimonadetes; order Gemmatimonadales; family GWC2-71-9; genus SZUA-320. The sequence goes on from JBFILX010000151.1 coordinate 554, forward strand.
CTCCGGCGCCACCCGGTGCTCAACGCGGCGGTGATGGGCCAGAGCACGGTCCTGCGGCGCGACATCAACCTGGGCATCGCCGTGGCGCTCGACTGGGGGCTCATCGTGCCGGTCATCCGCCACGCCGACGAGCTGTCGCTGCTGGGCCTGGCGCGCGCGATCAACGACCTGGCCGACCGGGCCCGCCAGAAGAAGCTGAGCCCCGACGAGGTCCAGAAGGGGACGTTCACCATCACCAACCCGGGCGTGTTCGGCACCTTCGTGGGGCTGCCGGTGCTCAACCAGCCCCAGGCGGGGATCCTGGCCGTCGGCGCGATCGGGAAGCGTCCGACCGTCGTCACCGGGCCCGACGGGACCGACGCCCTGGGCATCCGGACGATGGGGATGCTTGCCCTGTCGTTCGATCACCGGATCGTGGACGGCGCCGATGCCGACCGGTTCCTGGCCGACCTCCGGGAGACCCTGGAGGCGTTCCCCGAGACGGCGGTCTGATGCCCCGGGTGCTCCGGGCGGCCCGGGTGCAGGTCGCCCCGGCCGACGAGGCCGGGTACCTGCGGCTGGCGGGGGAACTGGCCCGGCGCTTCCGCGATCGCCGTGCCCACCTCTGGGTGTTCCGGCGGGACGGCGGGGCGGGGGAGTTCCTCGAATTCCGGGAGGCCGCCCAGGGCGCGCCGCTAGCGGCGGAGGAGCTGCCGGCCGACGAAGCCGGGCTGGAGCGGCGGCTGCGCCGGGTGGCCGCCTATCACGACGACGAGTCGCGCTGGGTCGAGGTGCCGCTCGACCCGCCGGCAGAGGAGTGAGCCGATGCCCCCACGCACCATCGAGGCGGAGGGCCGCCGCTGGCGGGTGACCCCGAGCGGACGCCGCACCCAGTACTCGCGCGACGAGTTCAGCCTGACCTTCACCAGCCTGGACGACGACCGGGAGCGCCGGGTGGTCCGCTACTCTCCCCTCGCCACCAAGAGCCCGGACGACGCCCTCAGCCGGCTCGACGAGGCCCGGCTGCGCGACCTGCTGCGGCGCTCGCAGCCGGCCTGGACCTCCCCCGACGCGGGGTACGGCCGCTGACCGCGCGGGTCGACCTCCACCTGCACTCCACCGCGTCGGACGGGACCCTCCCGCCCGCCGAGGTGGTCCGCCGCGCGCACGCGGCGGGCGTGGTCGCCATCGCGCTCACCGACCACGACACCGTGGACGGGGTGACGGAGGCGGTGGCGGAGGGCCAGCGCCTCGGCCTCCGGGTGGTGAGCGGCTGCGAGTTCTCGGTGCGGGTCGCCTGGGGCGAGATGCACCTGCTGGGCTACTTCCTGCCGCCCGGCGACGGGGCCATCGAGCGCTTCCTGGCCACCGCCCGCCGGCAGCGTCTCGACCGGGCCCGGCTCATCGTGGAGCATCTGCAGGCCTGGGGGGTGGACATCACGCCCGAGGAGGTGCTGGCCGAGGCGGGCAACGCGGCGGTGGGCCGGCCCCACGTGGCGCGGGCCCTGGTCCGGCTGGGGAAGGTGAGCAACGTGACCGCCGCCTTCGACGAGTTCCTGGGGCAGGGCCGCCGGGCCTACGTGGAGAAGGTGCTGCCCTCGCTGGCGGAAGTCGCCCACCTGGTGCACCGGGCGGGGGGGATCGTCTCCGCGGCCCACCTGCGCGACCGGGCCTCCCGCACCATGCTGGAGATGCTCCGGGCCGACGGGCTCGACGGGGTCGAGGTGCGGCACCCCAGCCACTCCCCCGACATGGCGGCCCACATCGGCGCGGTGGCCGAGCGGCTGGGGCTGCTGCGGACCGGCGGGAGCGACTGGCACGGCGACGCGGCGGCCGAGGCCCAGGCGCCGATCGGGGCGGGGAACGTGCCGCTCGAGTGGCTGCAGGAGATGGACGCGCGGCGCCCGGCCCCGACGCCCGACGGAACCGACGCCTCCGCACCGGCGTTGTAGACTGAGGGAACCGACACGGGACAGAGGATGACCGACCAGACCGAGATCCAGGAATTCGACGTGGTGATCGTGGGCGCCGGGCCCGCCGGGATGTGCGCCGCGATGTACGCCGGGCGCGGGATGCTGCGGGCGGTGCTGCTGGAGCGGGGGCTCCCCGGCGGGGAGCTGCTCAACACCGAGAAGATCGAGGACTACCCGGGCTTCATCAGCATCCTGGGCCCCGACCTCGCCGCCAAGATGGCGGAGCACGCCCAGGCCTTCGGGGCCGACCTCCGGCAGGAGGAGGTCGAGGGGATCTGGAAGGAGGAGGACGGCACCTTCCGGGTGGAGACCGCCTCGGGCACCACCTACCGGGCCCCGACGGTGATCCTGACGGCGGGGGGGACGCCCACCAAGCTCGGCATCCCCGGCGAGGCGGAGTACGCGGGGCGCGGGGTGTCCTACTGCGCGGTCTGCGACGGGGCCTTCTTCAAGGGCGAGACGATCGCGGTGGTGGGGGGCGGGGACGCGGCGGTGGAGGAGGCCGACTACCTCACCCGCTACGCCGCCAAGGTGTACGTCATCCACCGGCGGGACGAGTTCCGCGCCTCCAAACTGCTGCAGGAGCGGCTCTTCGCGAACCCCAAGATCGAGGTGATCTGGAACACGGTCGTGACGGAGATCGCGGGGGACGAGCGCGGGGCCAAGGAACTCGTGCTGGAGAGCACCACCGACGGGTCGCGGTCCACCCTCGCCGCCACCGGGGTCTTCGTGTTCATCGGGTTCCAGCCCAACAGCGGGCTCATCCGGGGCCACTTCGACCACGACGCCAGCGGCTACGTCATCACCGACGACCGGATGATGACCTCGATCCCGGGCCTCTTCGCCGCGGGCGATCTGCGGGTGCAGCTCACCCGGCAGATCACCACCGCGGTGGGCGACGCCACCACCGCGGCCATCGCGGTGGAGAAGTACCTGGCGGAGCGCAAGGCCGCGAATCGGAGCGCCGCCGGTGTCTGACCCGGTCATCGTGATGATGCCCAACGGCCAGTTCGCGGAGAACTGCTACCTGATCGGCGACCCGGAGGCCGGGGAGGCCGTGCTGGTGGATCCCGGGGAGGAGTGGGAGCGGTTCCTCCGCGAACTGGAGACCCGCGGCTGGCGGCTCACCGCCATCTGGCTCACCCACGCCCACATCGATCACGTGCTGGGCGTGCCGGAGATCCGCGCCGCCACCGGGGCCCCGGTCCTGCTGCACTCCGCCGACCGTCCGCTCTACGACAACGTGCCCCAGCAGGGGCTCTGGATGGGGCTGCGGGTGGCGCCGCTTCCGGCCCCCGACGGCGACCTGGTGCCGGGCACCACGGTGTCGGTGGGCCGGCACGGCTTCGAGGTCCGGCATACGCCGGGGCACTCGCCCGGCAGCGTCACCCTGGTGCGCCCCGGCGTGGCGCTCTGCGGCGACGCGCTTTTCGCCGGGTCGATCGGCCGCACCGATCTGCCCGGGGGCGACTACGAGACCCTGCTCGACAGCATCCGCCGCGAGATCCTCTCGCTCGACGACGCCACCCGGGTGCTCTCCGGCCACGGCCCGGAGACCACGGTGGGCGCCGAGCGGCGCACCAACCCGTTCCTCACCGCCTCGCCTTTCCCCGCCTGACCCCCTAGAATCCGACGGATCGCGGCCCTGAACGGGTCCGCCACCTTCCCCCTTCCGTCGGGACCCGCATGAGCACCCGCATCGAGAAAGACCCGCTGGGCGAGAAGGCCGTGCCGGCCGACGCGCTGTACGGCATCCAGACCCTCCGGGCCGTGGAGAATTTCCCCATTTCCGGGCTCCGCCCGCTGCCGGTGTTCGTGGACGCCGTGGTCTGGATCAAGCGCTCCGCGGCCCTGGTGCACAAGCAGACCGGCCGCCTGGAGGGGCGTCTGGCCGACGCGATCGTCCAGGCCGCCGACGAGGTGCTGGCCGGCCGGCACCGCGACCAGTTCGTGGTGGACGTCTACCAGGCGGGGGCCGGGACCAGCCACAACATGAACTGCAACGAGGTGCTGGCGAACCGGGCCAACGAGATCCTGGGCTTCCCGCGGGGCACCTACACGCCGGTGCACCCCAACGATCACGTCAACATGGCCCAGAGCACCAACGACGTGATCCCGACCGCCATGCGGCTGGCGGCCCTGGCCCTCCTGCCCGACCTGCTCGCCGCCACCCAGCGGCTGGCGGAGGCCTTCCTGGCCAGGGGCCGGGAGTTCGACCACATCGTGAAGTCGGGCCGCACCCACCTGCAGGATGCCACGCCGATCCGGCTGGGCCAGGAGTTTTCCGCCTACGGTCATACCGCCGCCCGGCACCGGGCCAAGCTGGCGGAGGCCGCCGAGTGGCTCCGGGTGATGAACATCGGGGGCACCGCGGTGGGCACCGGGCTCAACGCCGAACCCGAGTATCCCGCCCTGATGGTGGAGCACCTGCGGGAGGTGACCGGCCTCGACCTCAAGGTGGCACAGGACCGGATCCAGCTGATGCAGTCGATGGGGGACGTGGCGACCTTCAGCGGCGCGCTGCGCGCCTGGGTGCTCGACCTGAACAAGATCGCCAACGACATCCGGCTGCTGGCCTCGGGGCCCCGCACCGGGCTGGCGGAGATCCTGCTGCCCGAGGTGCAGCCCGGGTCGAGCATCATGCCGGGGAAGGTGAACCCCTCCATCGCGGAGATGGTGAACCAGGTCTGCTACCAGGCGCTGGGGTGCGACCTCACGGTCGCCATGGCGGCGGAGGCGGGCCAGCTGGAGCTGAACGTGATGATGCCGGTCATCACCCACAACCTGGCCTTCGCGATGATCGTCGTGACCAACGCCAGCCGGCAGTTCGCCACGGCCTGCGTGGAGGGGATCCGCGCCGACGAGACCCAGTGCGCCCACTGGCTCGACCGGAGCCCCGCCATCGTCACCGCCCTGGCGCCCAGGATCGGCTACGCCGAGGCGGCCAAGCTGGCCAAGGAGGCGGTGCAGACCGGGCTGACCGTGCGCGAACTGGTGGTGAAGAAGCGGCTGCTCGACCCGAAGGACCTGGAGGAGATCCTCGACCTCCGGGCCATGACCGAGCCCGGGGTCCCCGGCGCCTGACGCCCGGCCCGCGGGGCTAATCCTTTCTTCAGACTTTTCGTCGGGATTCCTTCAGACGAATCCCGAGTGGCGCGGCTACATTGGCCTTATGTGCGTCACCACCTGGACGGAATACAGCCTGATCATCGCCACGCACCTGGCCCGGCACCGCGGGGCCAAGGCACCGATCCCGGCCCGCGAGCTGGCGGAGCAGGAGCGGCTCCCGGCCGACTACGTCGAGCAGATCCTCCTCC
>JBFILX010000152.1:0-5787 GCA_041612035.1 Gemmatimonadales bacterium
CGCCGCACCGTCTCGCGCCGGAAGACCCGGAAGGCCGCCCGGCCCTCCAGGCGCCGCTGACCCCGCCGGCCCGGCCTAGGTCGGGCTGCGGGTCGCGGCCTTCATCCCCGCCACGAAGTCGCCCACCGCGGCGAGCAGCTCCGCGCGCCGGTCCGCCAGGGCGGGAACGTGTGACACTACGGCCGACCCGCTGATCGCCCCGGCCGCCCCCATTCTGAGGGCCGCCCGGACGTGCTCGGGCCGCGAGATGCCGAAGCCGAGCAGCGGCGGTGCCGAGCCCAGTCCGCGGAGCGCGGCGAGCAGGCGGGCGCCGTCGTCGCGGATGCGGTCGTCGGCCCCGGTCACCCCGGCCCGGGACACCACGTACACGTAGCCCTCGCTCCCGCGGGCAATCTGCGCCAGCCGGTCGGGGCCGGCGTTGGGCGGCGCGATGAGGATCGGCGCCACGCCGGCCTCGCGCGACACGGCGTGGACCCGGGGGGCCTCCCGCACCGGGAGGTCGGCCACCAGCACCGAATCCACTCCCGCCCTGGCCGCACGCCGGTAGAACGCCTCGGGGTCGCGGCCCAGCACCAGGTTCGCGTACACCAGGAGCCCGATCGGCAGCTCCGGGAACTCGCGTCGCACGGTGGCCACGATCTCCCAGCAGGTGTCGAGACGCAGCCCCCGGGTCAGCGCCCGTGTCGCGGCGGCCTGGATGACCGGCCCGTCGGCGACCGGATCGGAGAAGGGGAGTCCCAGTTCCAGCGCGTCGGCCCCCGAGCGCGCCAGGGTGCGCAGCAGGTCGAGGCTCGTGTCCGGGTCGGGGTCGCCCACCACCAGGAAGGGCACGAACGCCCCCTCGTCGCGTCGGCGCAGGCCCTCGAACATGGCGGCGTAACCGGCCGCGCCGCGGGCGGTCATCGTCCCTCCGGCCGATGGCGGATCACGGTCTCCAGGTCCTTGTCGCCCCGGCCCGACAGGTTCACCAGGATGTCGAGCGGGCGGTCGCTGGCCCGCGCCAGGTCCAGGGCGGCGGCGAGGGCGTGGGCCGACTCGAGCGCGGGGAGGATGCCCTCGCTCCGGGCCAGGAGCCCGAAGGCGTCCAGCGCCTCCTCGTCGGTGCAGGCCCGGTACTCCGCGCGGCCCGTGGCCTGGAGGTGCGCGTGCTCCGGGCCCACGCCGGGGTAGTCGAGCCCGGCGGAGACCGAGTGGGTCTCGGTGACCTGCCCGTCGTCGTCCTGCAGCAGCATCGAGTACGCGCCGTGCAGCACCCCGGGCCGGCCCGCCAGCAGGGTGGCGCCGTGCTCGCCGGTGGCGAGCCCCCGGCCCGCCGGCTCCACCCCCACCAGCCGCACGCCGGCGTCCTCGAGGAAGTCGGTGAAGATCCCGATCGCGTTGGAGCCCCCGCCCACGCACGCCACCACCGCGTCGGGGAGCCGGCCGGTCCGCGCCGTCAGCTGGGCCCGCGCCTCGCGGCCGATCACGCGCTGGAACTCGCGCACCATGAGCGGGAAGGGGTGAGGCCCGGCCACGGTGCCCAGGAGGTAGTGGGTGGTCTCGTAGGACGCCGACCAGTCGCGCAGCGCCTCGTTGATGGCGTCCTTGAGGGTGCGGCTGCCCTGGTCCACCGGCACCACCTCGGTACCCATGAGTCGCATCCGGAAGACGTTCATCTTCTGCCGCTCGATGTCGACGCTGCCCATGTAGACCCGGCACTCGAGCCCCAGCACCGCCGCGGTGAGCGCCGTCGCCACGCCGTGCTGGCCGGCCCCGGTCTCCGCGATCAGGCGGCGCTTCCCCATGCGCCGGGCCAGCAGGCCCTGGCCCAGGGCCTGGTTGGTCTTGTGGGCCCCGCCGTGCAGCAGGTCCTCCCGCTTGAGCCAGATCGTGCTCCCGGTGTCGGCCCCGAACCGCCGGCAGCGGTAGAGGGGTGTGGGGCGACCGGCGTACTCGCCGAGCAGGGCGTTCAGTTCGTCCTGGAAGCCGGGATCGTCCTGCGCATCCAGGAACGCCGCCTCCAGCGCCTCCAGGGCGGGCATCAGGATCTCCGGCACGAAGGTGCCGCCGAACCGGCCGAAGTACCCGTCGAGCCTCATGGCGCTCTCTCCCCATGGCCGCGGCCCGTGCCCCGGAGCGCGGCGAAGAAGGCGGCCAGCCGGTCCGGGCTCTTCTCGCCCGGGCGGTCCTCGACGCCGGAATTCACGTCCAGGGCCCAGGCGCCCAGGCCGTCGGCGGGCGCGGCCAGCTCGGGGGTGAGCCCGCCCCCCACGATGAGTCGCTCGCGCTCCGGGTGTCGGCTCACCAGCTCCCAGTCGAAGGTGCGGCCCGTCCCGCCACGGCGTTCCGGGTCCCAGGCGTCGAGCAGGAGCCGGTCGGCGCCGGTCTCGTCCACCGGCGGGATGGCGTCCCGCACCCGCACCGCCTTCCAGACCTCGCAACCCGGGGGGAGGAGTTGACGCAGACGGCCCACCAGCGCCGGCGATTCCTCCCCGTGCAGCTGCACCGCCGCGAGCCCCAGGTCGTGCGCCAGCCGGGCGGTGCGCTCGGGGGCCTCGTTGACGAACACGCCCACCCAGTGGAGCGGGGCCGCGCGCCGGAGCCGATCGGCCGCCTCGGGGGTCACCCGGCGGGGCGACTCCGCGGCGAAGATCATCCCGCCCCAGCCCGCTCCCGCCGCCCAGGCCGCGGCCGCGTCCTCGGCGCGGGTGAGCCCGCACACCTTGACCCGGCCGCAGATCAGGCGGCGCACCGCCTGGTCGAGGTCGGGCTCGCGCATGAGCGAGGTGCCCACCAGGAACCCGTCCACCAGCGGTCGAAGTTCACGGACCTGGGCGTGGGTCTCGATGCCCGACTCGCAGACCAGCACGCGGTCGGCGGGCACCCGCGGCGCCAGCTGTCGCACGGTGTCGAGGTCCACGGCCAGGGTCTGCAGGTTCCGGTTGTTGATCCCGATCACCGGCGCGCCCAGCGCCAGGGCCCGCTCGAGCTCCGGACCGTCGTGCACCTCGGTCAGGGTCTCGACGCCGGCCCGGGCCGCCGCCTCGGCGCAGGCGCGCCAGCCGCCGTCGTCCAGCACCGAGAGCATCAGGAGCACCGCATCGGCCCCGTACGCCCGGGCCTCGAACACCTGGTAGGGGTCCACCACGAAGTCCTTGCAGAGCACCGGCCCGCGCGTGCGGGCCCGCACCATCCGCAGGTGGTCGGGCAGCCCCTGGAAGAACGGGGCGTCGGTCAGCACCGAGACCGCGTCCGCGTGCGGTGCATAGACCTCCGCGATGCGGGCGGGGTCGTAGTCCTCGCGGATCACCCCCTGCGATGGCGAGGCCCGCTTGCACTCGAGGATGAACCCGGTGCGCGGCGCCCGCAGGGCCGCGGCGAGGCTCCGGTCGCTCGGGGCCGCCGCCCCGGCGAACCTCGACAGCGGGGTCTGCCGTTTCCGCTCCGCCACGTCGGCCCGGGTGCGGGCCACGATCCGGTCAAGCGCCATGCGACAGCTCCACCCAGCGGGCCAGCCGGTTTGCCGCGCCGCCCCCGTCGATGGCGGCGAGCGCCAGGGTGACCCCGTCCGCCAGGGTCTCCGCCTGCCCGCCGATCCAGGCCAGGGCCCCGGCGTTGATGGCCACCGCGGCCCGGTGAGTGGGCGCCGCCCGGCCCGCCAGGAGCCCCGTGAGCCACACGGCGTTCTCCGCCGGATCGCCGCCCTGCAGGTCACCGATCGAGGCCCGGGGGAGTCCCGCCTCCTCCGGGGTGAACTCCAGCTCGGTGAGCCGGCCGTCCTTCCAGAGCGCGGCGGTCGTGCTCCCGTGCAGGGCGATCTCGTCCAGCCCCTCGCCATGCACCACGAGTGCCGCTTCGCAGCCCAGCAGGCCGAGGGTGACGGCGAGCGGCACGCAGAGCGCCGGGTCGTACACGCCCATGAGCTGGATGGTGGGGTGGCTCGGGTTGGAGAGCGGTCCCAGCAGGTTGAAGATGGTGCGGGTGGCGAGCGTGCGGCGCACCGGCATCGCGTGACGCACGCCGGCGTGGTACTGGGGCGCGAACAGGAAGCAGACCCCCACCTCGTCCAGGCAGCGGCGCGCCACCTCGGGCGGCGGGTCGAGCCGCACCCCCACCGCTTCCAGCACGTCGGCCGAGCCGCAGCGCGACGACACCGAGCGGTTGCCGTGCTTGGCCACCGGGATTCCCAGCTCCGCCGCCACGATCGCCACCGCGGTGGAGACGTTCACCGTCCCGGTCCCGTCGCCGCCGGTGCCGCAGGTATCGGCGAAGCGGTAGGACGGGGCGGGGAAGGCGAGCGCCGCCGACCGCAGCGCCTCGGCGGCGCCGGCGATCTCCTCGGGGGTCTCGCCCCGCGCCTTGAGCGCGGCCACCAGCGCGGAGATCTCGATGTCCGAGTAGGCGCCGGTCATCAGCGCGCCGAACACCGCGGTGGACTCCGCGCGGGTCAGGTTCCGCCGGCTCAGCACGTCCAGCAGCGAGGCGATCTTCATCCCCGCGCCTCCGCGGCCCACCGGATGACGTTCTCCAGCAGGGTGCCGCCCAGCGGGGTCAGCACCGACTCGGGGTGGAACTGGATGCCCAGCAGGCGGTGCCGCCGGTGGCGCACGGCCATCACGATCGAGTCGGTGACCGCGAGGGTCTCGAGCTCGGCCGGCACGTCGTGGCTGGCGAGCGAGTGGTAGCGCCCCACCACGAACGGCGAGGGGATGCCGGCGAAGAGCGGTCCGCCCCGGTGCTCCACCCGCGAACTGCGGCCGTGCAGGATGACCCCAGCCGACTCCACCACCCCGCCGAACGCCTCGATGAGCGCCTGGTGTCCGAGGCAGACCCCGAAGACCGGCACCCGCCCGGCCGCCATCCGGATCAGCTCGATGCAGCACCCCGCCTCGCGCGGGCCGCCGGGGCCCGGGCTCAGCACCACCAGGGGCGGGCGGTCCGCCGCCTCGGTCCGGGCCAGGGCGTGCTCGGGGGCCACCGTGTTGCGCCATACCTCCACCGAGGCGCCCCGCCGGGCGAACTCGTCCACCAGGTTGAAGGTGAACGAGTCGAAGTTGTCGATGAACACCACGTGCAGCGCGGGGAGCCGGCTCATGACGACCCCTCCCCGGTGATGGCCTGCAGCACCGCGGCGGCCTTGCGCCGGGTCTCGGCGGCCTCCGAGGCGGGGTCCGAATCGAGCACCACGCCGGCGCCCGCGCGCACGTGGGTGGTACCGTCGGCCACGTAGGCGGAGCGGATCACGATGGCGGTGTCGAGCGCGCCCGCGTGGGTGAGGTAGCCCACCGCGCCGCCGTAGGGCCCCCGCTTGGTGGGCTCCACCTCGCGCAGCAGCTCCGCGGCCCGGATCTTCGGCGCCCCCACCAGGGTGCCCATGTTGAGCGACGCGGCGTAGGCGTGCAGGGCGTCCAGCCCCTCGGCCAGCTGGCCCTCCACCTCCGAGACCAGGTGCATCACGTGCTGGTAGCGGTCCACCGTGAGCAGCTTCGATACCCGGCGGGTGCCGGGCCGGCTCACCCGGGCCACGTCGTTCCGTGCCAGGTCCACCAGCATCATGTGCTCGGCCAGCTCCTTGGCGTCGGTGAGAAGTGCTGCCTGCAGCCGGGCATCGAGCTCGTGGTCGAGCGCACCGTCGGCGCTGCGGCCCCGGGGGGCGGTGCCGGCGATGGGGCGGAGCATCACCGTCCGGCCCTGGTCGGACACCTTGACCGCGGTCTCGGGCGAGGCGCCGAACAGGGTGGCCGAGGGGGCTCGCAGGTAGAACATGTAGGGGCTGGGGTTGGCGGCCCGGAGCCGCACGTAGGCGGC
>JBFILX010000153.1:0-5727 GCA_041612035.1 Gemmatimonadales bacterium
GCCGCCCCCTTCGATGCCGGCCTGTCCCCCCTCACCGTCTCCCGTCCCGCCGACCTGCCCGGGTACGCGGAGGGCGGCTTCATCGTGCAGGACCCGGCCCAGCGCCTGGTCACCCACTTCTTCAACCCGCCCGAGGACGCCGTGGCCTACGATGCCTGCGCCGCCCCGGGGGGGAAGACGATCGCGCTCGAGGCCCGGGCCCGGTTCGTGGTGGCCGGGGAGCGGAAACGGGCCCGCGCCCGCCGCCTGCGCGAGAACCTGGATCGCGCCGGGTCGGGCCGGGCGGCGGTGGTGATGGCCGACGCCCTGGCCCCGCCGGTCCGGCCGGTGGACCTGGTGGTGCTGGACGTGCCCTGCCTGGGCACCGGGGTGCTGGCCCGGCACCCGGACGCCCGGTGGCGCGTGCGCCCCGAGGCGCTGGAGCGCCTGGTGGCGGAGGCGGCCGCGATGCTCCGGGCCGGGGCCGCCGCGGTGCGGCCCGGCGGCGCGTTATGTTTCTCGACCTGTTCCCTGGAGCCGGAGGAGAACGAGGTGCAGATCGAGGCCTTCCTCCGGGAGGACCCGCGGTTCCGGCGGGACCCCGGCCCCGCGCCGGCGGAGCTGCTCACCCCCTCCGGGGACTTCATGACCCTGCCCCAGCGGCACGGGGTGGACGGGGCCTACGCGGCCCGGCTCCGGCGGGTGGGGTGATGGCCCGGCTCAAGCGGGAGCGGCCGCCGTTCCTGGCCACCGTGCGAAGCCGCCGGGTGCTGATCGGGACCGGAGTGGTGCTCGGGGCGGCGCTGGCCGGCTATGCCGGCGCGCTGCTGCTCTACCCCGCCCCGCTGGTGGCCCGGGACGAGCGGGTGGCGCTGGTGATCGGCCTGCCGCTCGAGGCCGCCACCCGCGAGCTGGAACAGCAGGGGTTCCGGGTGAAGCTCGCCTCGGCCGCGGAGCCCGACCCCACGGTGCCCAAGGGGTACGTGACGTGGCAGGAGCCCCCCGGGTTCGTGGAGTTGCCCGAGGGGAGCCAGGTCGAGCTCACGGTGAGTGACGGACCCGCAGCGGCCACCGTGCCCGACGTGCTGCAGTTCGACCTCGACCATGCCCGCCGGGTGCTCGCCGCCGCGGGCTTCGCGGTGGGCGGGATCGACTCGATCCCCTCCGCGGCGGAGGCCGGCGTGGTGGTCTCGACCAGGCCGGCGGCCGGCACGCCGCGCCAGGCCGGTTCCCGGGTCGAGGTGGTGGTGAGCCGGGGCCCGGCCGCGATCCGGATCCCCGACCTGGTCGGGATGTCGGAAACCGACGCCCGGACCCGGCTGGATGAGCTGGGGCTGCGGGTGGGCCTGGTGCGGAAGAGCCGGGACGGGCGGGGCCGGCCGGGCCTGGTGCTGACCCAGCGTCCCCGTCCCGGCGTGCTCAGTCCCAAGGGGGGCCGGGTGGACCTGACCGTGAGCGACGCGAGGACCCGATGAACCCGCGGATCGCCCCGAGCGTTCTGAGTGCGGACCTGGCCCGGCTGGCCGAGCAGGTGGCGGCCGCCGTCGAGGGCGGGGCCGAGTGGATGCACGTGGACGTCATGGACGGACGGTTCGTCCCCAACCTGACGTTCGGGGCCCCCCTGATCCGGGCCCTGCGCCGGGTGACCGACGTGCCGCTCGACGTGCATCTCATGGTGACCGAGCCCGAGCGCTACATTCGGGAATACGCGGAGGCCGGGGCGGCGGTCTTCACCTTCCACCCCGAGGCCACGACCCACGTGCAGCGTCAGCTGGCGGCGGTGCGGGAGCACGGGATGCTGGCGGGGCTGGCGCTCAACCCGGGCACTCCGCTGGGCCTGCTGGAGGAGGTGCTGGGGGACGTGGACCTGGTGCTGGTGATGTCGGTGAACCCGGGCTTCGGCGGCCAGCAGTACCTGCCCGCGGCCACCGACAAGATCGGCCGGGTGCGTTCCCTGCTGGACCGGCGGGGCAGCCGGGCGGCACTCGAGGTGGACGGGGGGATCACCCCGAAGACGATCACGGAGGCGTGGCGCGCCGGGGCGGACACGTTCGTGGCGGGCACCGCGGTGTTCGGCGCGCCCGATCCAGCCGAGGCGGTGCGGGCGCTCCGACGGGCATGTACGGTGGAGGTCTAGACGATGGCAGACGAACGGAAACAGTGGCTCTACGTGGTGGCGATCGTGGCGGGACTCGGGCTCGGCGCCTGGGGCCTGGTCAAGTTCGCGCCGGTCCCCGAAGGCGTGGAGGTGGGGCGCCGGGCGCCGGACTTCACGGCGCTCGACCTGGCCACCGGCGACTCGGTCTCGCTGCGCGGCCGGTACGACGGCCACGTGACCCTGGTGAACATCTGGGCCACCTGGTGCATTCCCTGCCGGGTCGAGATGCCCGCCATGGAGGAGGTCTACCGCAAGCTCGGGCCGCACGGGTTCCGGATCGCGGCCGTGAGCATCGACGAGGGCAAGGTGGACGACGTGCGGGCGTTCGGGCGCGACCTGGGCCTCACCTTCGACATCCTGCACGACAAGTCGGGCCGCATCGAGCAGGTGTTCCAGACCACCGGCGTGCCGGAGAGCTTCCTGCTCGACAAGGAGGGGGTGATCGTCCGGAAGATCATCGGCGAACACCCGTGGAACTCCCCCGCCAACCAGCGCATCATCGCCCAGCTGCTCGGCGTGGAGCTGCCCCAGGAGGACGCGGCCCCGGCCCAGCCGGCGAGCCGAGGCCCGGGTGGCTGAGCGGATCCTCGGCATCGAGACGTCCTGCGACGAAACCTCGGCGGCCGTCCTCAGCATCCGGGACGGCCGTCCCGCGCTCGACAGCCTGGTCATCCTCTCCCAGGACGTGCACCAGGTGTTCGGCGGGGTGGTGCCGGAACTGGCGAGCCGGGCCCACCTGCGGACCATCGTGCCGGTGGTCGACCGGGCCCTGGCCGAGGCGGGGGTGGAGCCCGAGGCGCTGGACGGCGTGGCGGTGACGGCGGGACCCGGGCTGGTGGGCGCCCTGCTGGTCGGCCTCATGTACGGGAAGGCCCTGGCCTGGCGCCATGGCCTGCCACTCGTGGGGGTGCACCACCTGGAGGGCCACCTGTTCGCCCCCCGCTTCGAGCATCCCGACCTGGCGCCCCCGTTCGTGGCCCTGCTGGTGAGCGGCGGCCACACCATGCTGCTCGAGGTCCGGCGCTGGGGCGCGTACCGGCTGCTGGGCGCCACCCGGGACGACGCCGCGGGCGAGGCGTTCGACAAGGTGGCCGCCATGCTGGGCCTCGAGTACCCCGGCGGCCCGGCCATCGAGCGGCTGGCGGCCGAGGGCCGCCCCGACCGGTTCCGGTTCCCGCGCCCCATGCTCGACGCCGAGGACGGCGACCGCTACGCCTTCTCGTTCAGCGGGCTCAAGACGGCGGTGCTCCGGGCCGTCCGCGCCAGCGACGACCTGGACCGTGACCGGGCCGACCTGGCCCGCGGGTTCCAGGACGCGGCGCTGGAAGTGCTGGTGACCAAGACCGCCCGCGCCGCCCGCACGCTGGGCGTCGGCACGGTGGTGCTGGGGGGCGGCGTGGCCTGCAACCGCGCGCTAGCCGACCGGCTGGCCGGACGGCTGGGCGACGAGGCCCGGGTGGTGGTGGCGTCCCCCCGGTTCAACACCGACAACGCGGCGATGATCGCGGCGGCGGGAGCCTGGCGGCTGGCCCGCGGCGAGCGCGCCGACTGGTCGCTCGAGCCCAGCGACTCACTCGCCTTCCCGGGGCTCGCCGTCGAGCCTTCTCCCGAACCCGTCGCCACATGACCACCGTCCCCCCGTTCACGATCCCGCTCGGGCCGCTGGAGATCACCGGCTACGGGCTGATGATGATGGTCGGCTTCCTGTTCGGCGGGTGGCTGATCGAGCGCGAGCTCCGGCACCGCGGCTTCCAGCCCGACTACGCGGCGGACGTGGTGGTGGCCGCCGTGATCGGCGGCATCCTGGGGGCCAAGCTCTGGTACGTGGGGCTCACCGGCAGCCTGGACGCGCTCTTCTCGCGGGGCGGCCTGGTCTGGTACGGCGGGTTCATCGGCGGGGCGCTGGCGGTCATGCTGAACGGGTGGCGTCGGCAGGTCCCGCTGCGCTGGACCCTGCACCTCTGCGCGCCGGCGCTCGCGGCGGCCTACGCGCTGGGGCGGATCGGGTGCTTCATGGTGGGCGACGATTACGGGGTGCCCACCACCGGCTGGTGGGGCGTCAAGTTCCCCCAGGGCCTGCCGCCCACCACCGTGTCGGGGCTGAGCCAGTTCGGGGTGGACCTCCCGGCGGGGCTGGACCCGTCCACCGTGCTGGCGGTGCACCCGACCCAGCTGTACGAGGCCGGGCTCATGACCCTGGCCTTCATGGCGCTGTGGGCGCTCCGCACCCGGCCCGTGGGGGTGGGGTGGGTGTTCGGGGTCTACCTGGTGTTCGCGGGGCTGGAGCGGTTCGTGATCGAGTTCGTGCGGGCCAAGGACGACCGCTTCCTCGGCACCTTCACGCTGGCCCAGCTTACCAGCGTCGCGCTGGTGCTGCTCGGCGCATGGCTCCTGATGAAGTTCCGGGAGCCGGACCAGGTGGCACCCGGGCCCTACCTGACGACCCCGGCGGCCGCCCCGGCGGGGAAGAAGTCCGCGCGGCGCTGAGCGCCGCCCCCCTCAGCGGGAGCTGCCGACGGTCTCGTCGATGGTGCTCCGCATCCGGTCGATCTCGGCGCGGATCTCGTTGACGTCGGCCTCGATCCGGTCGAGGGAGCGGAGCATGTCCCGCCGGGCCACCGGGGCGTCGGCCGGGACGGTCGCGGTCTCCCGCCGCCGGGCCCGGACCGGGCCCAGCCCGAAGATCCAGGCCAGCGCCACCAGGGCCATCACCACCAGGGTCGCCTGCGCCAGCAGGGATTCGACGGTCGGGTAGATGCCGAACACCGGGAGCCGGGGCGCCCACTCGACCACCGTGGTCCCCACGGCCCCGCCCGCCTGCAGCTCGGCCACCGCCTGCCCGGCGAAGACGAACGCCATGTAGTAGAGGAAGGCGCTGGTCACCGTGAAGAACGGCTTGAGCGGGAGCCGGACCCCGTAGCGGTTGATCGCGACGTAGACCGCCACCAGCACCAGGGCCGCCACCAGGGCCCCGAAGCCGATCGCCCCCAGGCCTTCGCCGCCGGCAGACAGGAAGAGCGCCTTGTAGAAGAGCACCGTCTCGAACCCCTCGCGGTACACCGCCAGGAAGGCGACCACCGCCAGGGAGAGGGCCGACCCGCCCGCCACGGCGTCGCGCACCTTGTCCTTCACGAAGGCGTTCCACCGCGCCACTTCCACCTTCGAGAGCAGCCAGTAGCTCACGTAGAACAGCATGACCGCGGCCGCGGCCATGGTGATCCCCTCCAGCAGTTCCTGCTTGGCGGGCGTGAGGAAGAAGATGGTCTCGATGGCCAGCGCGGTGAGCAGGCTGGCGGCGAGCGCGGCGCCCACCCCGATCCGGATGTCGCGCCGCCGGGACTGGGCCCCGGTCTTCACCAGGAAGGCCACCAACGCCCCGATCACCAGGATCGCCTCCAGCCCTTCCCGGATCAGGATCATGAACGACTGCAGGAACAGGTTCCACCCCGACGGCCGGTCGGCCACCGCGCGCTCGGCCTTCTCCAGCGCCACCAGGAGGTCCCGCCGGATCCCCTCGAGCCGCTGGGCCGAGGCCCCCGCGGCGGCCTGCTCGCGAAGCCCCGCGAACGACGCCTCCAGCTCCGCCGCCA
>JBFILX010000154.1:0-5661 GCA_041612035.1 Gemmatimonadales bacterium
CACGAACACCGACAGGTCGGGCCGGTGCAGCTTGATGCCGGTCGCCACCGGGAGGGCCCGACCGTGCAGGCCGTGAAACCCGTAGGTGCGCACGTAGTGGGGGAACCGGCTGGAGCACCCGATGCCCGACACGAACACGGTCCGCTCGGGCGCCAGCTGCTCCGCCTCGAGCAGCCGCTGAGTCGCGGTCAGGACGCCGTGGTCGCCGCACCCGGAGCACCAGCGGGGCACGGCCCCGGCATAGTCGTCCAGCGCGTACTCACGCTCTTCGTCGGTGCCGCAGGCGAGCAGGGAACAGGTGAGGTCGTTCATGCGCCCCTCCCGGTCGGCATGGCGTCGTGAATGGCCCGGAGGATCCGGCCCGGCCGGAGCGGGTGGCCCGGGACCCGCGTCCAGCAGTCCACGTCCACCAGGGTGTGGGCCCGGAGCAGCCAGGCCAGCTGCCCGTAGCGCCGGTTCTCCGGCGTGATCCAGGGCGCGTCGGGCTCGTCGCTGTAGTTGATCTCCACGGTCATGACCCGGCCGAACCGGCCGAACAGTTCGCGGAGGCCCGGCTGCATCGGGGACAGGAAGGTGAGGTGGCAGGAGCTGACCGCGAGCCCCTCGGCCCGGGCCCGGTCCACCGCCTCCTCGATGGCGCCACGGGTGCTGCCCCATCCCACCAGCAGGAGATCGCCGGAGGGGTCGCCGTGCACCCGGGGCGGCCGCAGGGTCTGCTGCAGGACCGCCAGCTTGCGGCTTCGCATGGCGCAGCCGCGCTGGTGCACGTCCGGGGTGTAGGCCACCTTGCTCCCCTCGTCATGCGCCAGCCCCGTCAGGGTGAACATTCCCCCCGGCTGGCCCGGGACGAACCGGCGGGAGAGCCCGGTCTCGACATCCCAGTCGTAGGGCCGTGCGCCGTCGGGCACCGGGTCCTGGCCCACCGGCGCGGCCTGCCACTCGGGATCGAGCGCCGGGCGGGCGAACGGCTGCACCCCGGTGGCCAGGTTGGCGTCGGTCAGCACCATCACGACGCAGCGGAACGCCTCCGCGAGGCGCCGGGCCGTGACCATCATGTGGAAGCACTCCTCGATGGTCGCCGGCGCCATCACCACCTTGGGGGCATCGCCGGGCTGGGCGTAGAGCGCCGCCAGCAGGTCGGACTGCTCCACCTTGGTGGGAAGCCCGGTACTGGGTCCGCCGCGCTGCACGTCCACGAGGACCAGGGGGACCTCGCTCATCACCGCCAGCCCGAGCAGTTCGGTCTTGAGCGCGAGCCCGGGCCCCGAGGTGACGGTGAAGGCCACCTTGCCGGCGTAGGACGCCCCGATCGCCACGCCCGCCGCGGCGATCTCGTCCTCGGCCTGGTGCACCATCCCGCCGAACTCCTCGAAGATGTCGCCCAGGTAGTGGCTTACCGAGGTGACCGGGGTGATGGGGTACATCGCGCACAGCTCCATCCCCGACGCGATCGCCCCCAGGGCCACCGCCTGGTTGCCGTTCATCACCACCATCGGCGTCTCGGGCTTCACGGCCGGCACGTCGAAACGGAAGTCGAGGTGCTCAGACGCCCACCGGTACCCCAGGTCGAGCAGGGCCCGGTTCATCTCGACGACCTCCGCCGACTTCTTGCGGAACTGGTGGGCCACCAGTTCGTGCAGCAGGTCCATCTCCCGGTCGTAGACCCAGCCGAGCATCCCGAGCACGAACATGTTCTTGCCGCGCCGCGGGGCGTCCACCACCTCCAGGCACTGCTCCTCCATGGGGACCTCGACGACCCGGTAGCCGCCCCGGTCGAGCGTCTCCATCGCCGCGGCCCACTGGGCCCGGATCTTCTCGTCCTCCGAGGTCGCCCACCTGTTCTCGATGAGGATCGTCGCGCCATCGGTCAGGGCGTCCTGCTGCAGCCGGCCGAGCAGCACCTGCTCGTTGAAGGCGACCACCAGCTCCGCGCTGTCCCCCCAGTTGGTGACCGGGGCGGTGCCGATCCGGATCCGGTTGCCGCTGCCGCCCGCCGGACTCCGGGCCGGCGGCTGGATCTCGGCGGGGATGATCTCCACGGTCCAGACCCCGTTGCCCATGCGGGCCGAAACCTGGCCGAAGAGCTGGCCGCACTTCTGGGCGCCCTCGCCAGGGTCGGAGACGATTTCGACGGTGTGCTCGGCCAGGCGGAGCACGCGCGGGGCAGGCCGCGCCGCCCCGGTCGGCTCCGCGTGCGGCAGCACGTCGGCAGGTGTGGTGGTCACGCTCAGTCCTCGGTCTCCCGTGGGCCGTGTCACGCGGACACGGACGGAGAGACGGGCGACACGGCCCGACCCCACGCCCCGGGGCGGGGCGCGTTCCTCTCCGTGCCCCGAATTCAAGGACCCGGCGCGGTAGCCAAGGCGAAGTTTGTATGAAGATTCGTTTAGGTTGGGGGGCCCCGCCCGGGCCAGCGTTGTACTGCGGTCCCGGGGTCGGGTATCCTAGCCCGCGACCCTCCTCCAGCCCGGCTCCCCATGCGCATTTCCGTCATCGTCCCGGCCTACAACGAGGCCGCCACCATCGCGGAGGCCCTGCGCCGGATCACGGCGGTGGGGCTCGACCTCGAGGTGGTCGTGGTGGACGACGGGTCGACCGACGGGACCGGCGACCTGGCGGATGCGTTCGCCCGGGATGACCCGCGGGTGCGGGTGCTTCGGCACGGCCGGAACCGGGGGAAGGGAGCCGCGCTCCGGACCGGGTTCGCCGCGGCCACCGGTGCGGTGGTGATTCCCCAGGACGCGATCTGGAGTACGACCCGGCGGAGTATCCGAAGCTGATCGGGCCGATCGCCGTCCAACGCCCTCACCAACCTCAACCTCACCGACATGGAGACCTGCTACAAGGCATGCCGTCGGGAGGTGCTCGAGCAGATCACCATCGAGGAGTCGCGGTTCGGCTTCGAGCCCGAGCTCACGGCCAAGGTGGCCGCCCTGGGCTGTCGCATCTACGAGGTGGGGATCTCCTACTCCGGGCGGACCTACGCGGAGGGGAGGAAGATCACCTGGCGGGACGGGGTCTGGGCGATCTGGTGCGTGCTCAAGTACAACCCCTGGGCCCGGCCGCGTCGGAGGCTCGGAAGGGCCGAAGACCCGCGATGACCCCGAGGTGGCGGTCGCGGACGCGGTGCGGCCGGGCCGTCACCGCGAGACCATGCTCTTCGCCACGAACCAGACGTTGGCCGGCCGCTCCGCCAGCCGGCGCATGTACCAGGGGAACCACGCCCGGCCGTAGCTGATCAGGGTGCCCACGGTCCGCCCCTCGGCCGCCAGGCGACGCTGGTCGGCCGTGCGGATCCCGTAGAGCATGTGGATCTCGTACTTCCCGTCGTCCACCCCCAGACGCGCCGCCCGCGCCGTGAGCCGTCCCACCAGTCCCAGGTCGTGGGTGCCGAAGATCGGTCGCGCGTCGCCCCGGGACGCGGCGTCGAGCAGCTCGAATCCGAGCCGGGCAAAGGCCTCGTCCACGTCGGTCTTCCTGGGGAAGGCGACCGTGGCCGGCTCCGCGTAGGCCCCCTTCACCAGCCGGATGATCGGCCGGAGGGGAAGCAGCGCGGCCAGGTCGTCCGGGGTGCGCCGGAGGTAGGCCTGGAGCGCGAGCCCCACCCGCTGGTGCCGCGCCCGGACGCCCCGGAACAGCGCCAGGGTCCGGTCGACGTAGCTCGAGTCCTCCATGTCGATCCACAGCGTCGACCCGGCCGTCTCCGCCCTCGCGGCGAGGGCCTCCAGGTGGGCGGCGCAGGCCTCCTGCGAGAGGTCGAGGCCCAGCTGGGTCGGCTTGACCGAGACCACGGAGGGGAGCCCCGCCTGCCGGATCCGGTCGAAGGCGTCGAGGTAGTGGTCCCGCACCTTCTCGGCCTCGGCCAGGGTGGTCACGTTTTCGCCCAGCTGGGTGAGGATCGTGCCGATCCGGTCCCGGGCCAGCACGGCGGCCGCGTCGAGGGCGTCGTCCAGCTCCTCGCCCGGCATGAAGCGGCGCACCGCCCGCCGGGCGAACGGGCGGCGCATCACCCGGTCGGCGAGCCAGGCGTTGCGGGAGAGGGCGAGCAGGGCGGAGCGCGCGATGGACATGACCGGTCAGGGCGCCAGGACGCCCATCCCCTGTTCGAATACGATGTCCACGGGGATGCCCTTGGTCGCGAGCCGCTCGAGGTCGGGGGCCAGCGAGGCCGGCACCACCCCCCGCTCGGCCAGGAGGCGGCCGGCACCCTCGTAGTCCCCGTCGCCCTGGGTGGTGAGCAGCAGCTGGGCCAGCGCGGCGACGGCCTCCCGCATCCGGTCGAAGTCCACCCGGTAGGTGCCGGTGACCGGGTCGCGCGTGAACGCCCCCCGCTCCTGGAAGAAGGCGAACTGGATCATGTTGCCCCGGCCGTGGGCGCTCGACGCGCCGAACCGCACCGAGCGGAAGATGCTGGCGAGGAAGGTGACGTAGGTGGACTCCATCGAGCCCTCGGTCAGCTCGCCGCGCTCCCGCAGGGCACCCGACATGTACAGCCCCAGGATGTCCGCCTTGGCCTCCTCCAGCGGGGAGCCGTGCTCCCGCAGGGCCGCCCGCACCGTGCCCCGCCCGTTCACGGTGTTCTTGATGCCCAGGCCGTGGGCCACCTCGTGGAACATGGTGTTGCCGAAGAAGGCGTCGAAGCTGACCAGGTCGCGCTGATCCGGCGCGATCAGCTCCTGCACGATCGGCAGCAGGATCACGTCGAACTTGGCCCGCATCGCGTTCTTGAGCTGCAGCCGCCGGGTTCCCTTCTGCAGCTGGACCTCCTCGTCATTGGGGAGGTTGATGGCGATGGTCTTGGAGCCCGCGTTGGCTTCGCCCGCGTAGTACACCACATCGTAGGCGTTCAGGTCGGAATCGGTGCCCGGCCGCTCCCGGCGATAGGCCTCCGGCACCGGGATGCCCCGCTGGAGCGCGGGCAGCAGCGCGGCATACCGCGAGAGCCGATCGCTCCAGGCCCGGTCCTTGATGAGCACGTACGCCTCGTGCCCGGTCTTGGCGCCCATGAGCCGGTCCTCGTAGTTCTCGATCGGGCCGATCACCACCTCGATCCCGTTCTGCTTCATGTCCAGCCAGGCCAGGTCGCTCGCCTGGTAGCGGTCGGTGAGCAGCGCCTCCGCCCGCAGTTCCAGGTAGCGCCGCAGCCCCGGGTCGTCCGCCAGGGCGGCCGCGGCGCGCAGCTTCTCCGCGGCCCGCCGGTGGTGGTCGGCGAAGGCCACGTGGTAGGGAATCGCCACCAGCGACCCGGCCTCCCCGCGCCGCACCAGGGCGTACTGGTCGGCGAGCGCGGCCGCCTGGTCGGGATGCGCGGACAGGTAGGCTTCGTACTCCTCGCGGGTGAGATCGGACGGGTAGAACGCGGCGCCGGGCGGCTTTGGGCCCACGCCCGGGATGAACGGCTCGTTCCCCGCCAGCCGGTCCCAGGGGCCGTAGTTGATCTCCGCGAACCGGCGCAGCTCGGGGTCGGCGATGGATGACAGGAGCGAGTCGCGGTTCCCCCAGGCCTGCTGCCAGAAGACCGCGTCCATCTCGTCGGCGGCCTCCATGAGCAGCGGCAGCATCGCCCGCTCGTTGTCGGTGAGCGCGCCCAGGTCGGCGGTGAGCCGGACGGTGGCGTACTTGGCGGTGAGCGGTGGGCCGGACGGCTCGGAGCCGGCCGGG
>JBFILX010000155.1:0-5598 GCA_041612035.1 Gemmatimonadales bacterium
AGCCCGGTTGCGGCCGCCAGGTCGACCAGGTCGAAGGAGGTCCGCCCGTCGGGCTCGGTGTCGGGGAAGCCGTCGGTCAGCACCCGGACCCCGCGCGAGGTGCCCGAGTTCGACCGGTCACCGGCCCCTCGCGAGCCGAACCCGCGGATGGTGAGCCGGATGTCGGTGCCGCCGTAGCGCGACTGGGCCAGGACCCCGGGCACGAACGTCAGGGCCTCGTCCAGCGAATGGCCCCGGGCCCCCTGCCAGGCCTGGGGTGCCACCGCCGTCATCGCGAGAGGCTGCTCCATCGGGCGGCGGGTCGACCGGGTCGCGGTGGCCGTCACGTCGAGCGTGGGCAGGCGCACCGCGGCCGTGTCACGCGCCCGCGTCGTGTCCTGCTGGGCGGCGACGGGGGTGGCGACGACCGCCAGGGCGACCGCGCAGGGCGCGAGGAAGCGTCCGAGCATGAGGGCGTGGAATATGGCCGCACCGGGAGCCGGTGGCGAGCGCGCGGGGAAGCGGGTGCTTGACCCGCCGGGTTCCCGGCGGTAGCGTCCGCGATTCCCCAACGCGGAGACATCCCCGTGCACTCCCCGATCTTCCGGCTGTGGTCCCCGCTCGCGCTCGCCGCCCTGCTCGCCCTTCCGCCGGGGCTGGTCACCGCCCAGCAGGCGCCGGCGCTTTCCCCCGAACTCGCCAAGGTGCGCGAGGCGCTCGACCACTATCGCGACCCCATCCGGGCGGTCCACGACGGGTACTTCTCGTCACTCGGCTGCATCGAGTATCCGCACGGCGGGCACGAGGGCGCGATGCAGTATCCTCCGGGCGGAATGGGCGTTCACTTCCTGAATCTGGGCGCGATCGGCCCCACCCTCGACCCCGCCAAGCCCCAGGTGCTGATCTACGAACCCGACGGCGACAAGCTCCGCCTGGTGGCGGCCGAGTGGTTCATGCCGGCCGACATGGTCACGGGGGCGCCGCCCTCGATCTTCGGGCACGCGCTCCAGGGCCCGATGGAGGGCCACAAGCCCCTCATGCCCGAGGGGTTCCATCACTACGACCTGCACGTCTGGCTCTGGAAGTCGAATCCGGCCGGCGTCTTCTCGCCCACCAACCCGGCCGTGAAGTGCCCCAAGACGGGGTACACCTTCGCGGAGGAGGCACCCAAGCAGGTGCACCGGCCCTGATCCCGTTGCCGGCCGGCCGCCGGGGGTGTTCCCCGGCGGCCGGAAACGGCCGCGGTCGCCAAGCACCGGTATCATGCCGGTACCTGCGACCGCTGCGGAGCTGACCGACTCGACGCGCCCGGGGGCGCAGGCCTAGCGGCGCTTGCGGGCCTTCTGGATCGCGACCCCGGCCACCGCCGCCGCCGCGACACCGGCCACCGTGGCCGCCGCGATCTTCGCCTTCTTCGAGCCCTTCACTTCCTTGGCCACCTTCTTGGCCGTGTCCTGCGCCGACCGCGCAAACTTGGTCGCCGCCGACCGGGTCTTGGTGCCCGCTTCCCGCAGGGCCTTGCCCGCCTTGGACGCCGCGGTGGTCGCGTTCTTCCGCGACGACTTCACGGCCTTCTTGGCCACTTTCTTCGCCTTCCTGGCGCGCTTTGCCACGTTTTCTCCTTGCAAGAGGTCGTACTATATATAGCCCGGAACACCCCGCGCGCGGAATGGAGCCTCCCGGCGAATTGCCCACGGCGCAGGGTGTCCGAAACCCTGGAGCGGCACCGATGAACGGGCGGCGAACCGGCAGGCCACGGCGGGGACGGCGGCGTTCCTCCTATCGCGGGCCGCAGTGGTGGCCGCTGGTCACCCTGCGCCACGTCGGCCGGTCGCCCGGACTGGCTCGCGTGCTGCGGTGGTACCTGCTGCTCGCGGCGATCACGGTGGCGTCCGGGATCCCCAACGTCATTTTCGGATGGAACGGCGTCCCGGTCACCGTGTTCGGGCTGGCCGTGGACGTCACCATCTATCCGCCGCTGCTCCTGACGCTGCTCCTGGCGGTCTGGCTCGGCCCCACCTGGGGCGCGATCCCGGCCTACCTCGCCACCCTGGTCCTCGCCCTCTACAGCGGCATCGGGCTCGGCACCAGCGCGCTCTTCGCCCTGGCCAGCCCGATCGAGGTGCTGGTGTTCTGGGGCTCGATGGTCATCCTCAACGTCAGCCCCGAACTGCGCCGCTGGCGGGACGTCGGCATCCTCGCGGTGATCGCCCTGCTGGCCCCGCTGGCCTCCTCCGTCGCGGTGCCGGTGTGGAACGCCGCCCACGACCTGGACTTCGCGTCCGGCCAGCGGATCTGGCGGGGCTGGGTGATCGGGGCCTACCTCCAGATCCTGCTGCTCCTGTTCCCGGCCCTGTGGCTCTTCAGCCGACGGGTGCGCCGCCTGGTCCGGCACTGGATGCCCGAGGCGCCCCACCAGCTGCTGCCCGCCCGGGCGGGCCTCGGGTTCGCGGCGGTGATCGTGGTGACCCTGGTGGCGCTGGTCGTGATGGGGATCCGCGATCTCGCGGCGCGAATCACCGAGGTGCTCCTCCCGTTCCAGGGCACGCCCGAGCTGGCCATCCAGCCCCTGCTGGCCGAACTCGGGCTGTACGTGGGACTCGCCGCCGCCATGCTGATCGTGACCCTCGTGGTGTTCACCGCGGCGCTGGCCCGCCTGCACGAGCAGGAGCGGCGCCGGGCGCGGCGCGACAACCTGACCGGCTGTCTCAACCGCCGGGCGTTCTATGAGCTGTTCCACCGGGAGGCCAGACGCTGCCAGCGCCTGGGGCACGGCCTGGCGCTGATCCAGTTCGACATCGACCGCTTCAAGCAGCTGAACGACACCCACGGCCACGACGCCGGCGACGAGGTGCTCCGGGGGGTCGCCCGCCGGATCGGGATGGCCCTGCGGGACACCGACTACCTGTTCCGCTGGGGAGGCGAGGAGTTCCTGGTGCTCCTGCCGCAGACCCCGGCGGAGGCGGCGCCCGCCGCCGCCGAGCGGCTGCGGGCCGCGATCGCCGACCGGCCGTTCCACCTCGGGGGGGCGTCCGGGCCGGTCGGGGTGACGATCAGCCTGGGGGTCGCCTGGTCGGGCCGCCCCCTGACGGTGCTCGACCTCCTGCTGGGCCGGGGGGACGAAGCCTGCTACGCCGCCAAACGCGAGGGCCGGAACCGGGCGGTCCTGGCCCACGCGGCGGAGATCACGGGGGGATGACCCCCCGGCGCGGCGCGCGCCCGGTTACCGGGGCGGGCGCGGCGTGGTCTGGGGCCCCTGGGTGTAGATAGCGTCCTTGTGCTCGGGGCACCAGGTCAGGATGTTGGGCGCGTTCGGGTGCCGGGCCTGCATCCGGCGGCCGTATTCGGTCCACGCCTCGAAAAAGGCGTTGTAGCTCGGGGCCACGTGCCAGCGGATGTAGTTCCACTCGTCGGCCCAGGCATGGAAATCGGTCCCGAAGGCGTCGATCTTCCCTTCGTTCACCAGTTCCTGCATGATGGGCACGTCGAGCGAGTCGGCCAGGCGGCCAATCTCGCCCAGCTTGGTCCAGTCGCACTTGAACGAACTCACGACCAGGATGCCTGGGCTCGGGGTCTGGGCCTGGGCGGCGGCGGGAAAGGCGACCGCGCCGGCCACCGCGAGGGCGAGGGTTGCACGGAGGATTCGCATACCGGCTCCTTGCTGAGGCTGGTCCATGGACGGGGCCGACGACGGGGCCCCGTGTTCGAACCTACACCTCGATTGCCACCTCGCCAGTCGAGCCGCGAGCGCGCCGGAGGGGCACCATGACCGACATCGACCCCCGTGTGGATATCGGGCACGTCCACCTCAAGGTGGCGGACCTCGACCGCGCGCTGCGCTTCTACCACGGGGTGCTGGGCTTCCGGATCACCCAGCGGTACGGCCCCGGCGCCGCCTTCCTCGCCGCCGGCGGCTACCACCACCACATCGGGCTCAACACCTGGGAGAGCGCGGGCGGCGCGCCGCCGGCCCCGGGAACGACCGGGCTCTACCACCTCGCCATCCGCTATCCCGACCGCCGCACCCTGGCCGACGCGCTGCGCCGGGTGCTCGAGGCCGGGATCGCGCTCGACGGCGCCTCCGACCACGGGGTGAGCGAGGCGCTCTACCTCCGCGACCCCGACGGGAACGGGGTCGAGCTGTACCGCGACCGCGAAGAGGCCGAATGGCCCCGCACCCCCGACGGGGGGCTGGCCATGCGCACCGCCCCGCTCGACGTCCCCGCCCTCCTGGCGGAGGCCCCATGACCGACGGCGCCGACGACCGCCCGCTGCCCGACGAGGTGCGCTGGCTCGAGTGGGGCACCCGGGCCCTGGACGACGTCTTCCGGATCCCCGGGACGAACTGGCGGTTCGGACTCGACCCGATCCTGGGCCTGGTGCCCGGCATCGGCGACGCCAGCGCCGCCGTGCTCTCGGTGGCCCTGCTGGGGTCGGCGGTGCGGATGGGCGTGCCCCGGGTGGTGCTGCTGCGGATGGGGCTCAACGTGGTGGCGGACTACCTGGTGGGCCTGGTGCCCGGGCTGGGCGACGTGGCCGACGTCTTCTTCAAGTCGAACCGGCGCAACCTGACCCTCCTCCGCCGGCATGCCACCGGGCGGCCCGCCGGGGTCGCCGACTATCTCATCGTGGGCGGGGCGGCCGCGGTCGTGGCCGGGGCGATCCTGGCCGGGGTCGCCATCAGCATCTGGCTCCTCGCGGCCCTCGCCCGGCTGATCGGCTAGCGGCCCGCCGGCTCCAGGCGGAGGATCCGGCCCGCCGGGCTGTCGGTGAGCAGGTAGAGCAGGCCGTCGGGCCCCTGCCGCACGTCGCGGATCCGCTCGCCGAGCCCCTGCAGCATCCGCTCCTCCCCCGTCACCCGCTCGCCCTGCAGGTCGAGCCGCACCAGCAGACCGAACTTGAGCGAGCCCACGAACAGGCTCCCCCGCCACCCCGGATACCGGTCGCCCGTGTAGAAGGCCATCCCGCTCGGGGCGATCGACGGATCCCAGTAGTGCACCGGCTGTTCCATGCCGGCGCGTGCGGTGCCCTCGCCGATCCGCGCCCCCGAGTAGTCCACCCCGTAGGTGATGACCGGCCACCCGTAGTTGCGGCCCGCCCTCGGCACGTTCACCTCGTCCCCGCCCATCGCCCCGTGCTCCACCGTCCAGAGCGCCCCGGTGACCGGGTGCAGCGCGGCGCCCTGGATGTTCCGGTGCCCGTACGACCAGATCTCCGGTTCCGCCCCCCGGCGCCCCCGGAAGGGGTTGTCACCGGGGACACCGCCGTCGGGCCGGATCCGGATCACCTTGCCCAGATGACGGGAGAGCGCCTGCGCGTCGTTCCGCCGGCCGCGATCGCCCGTGGTGACGAACAGCGTCCCGTCGCGGCCGAATACCAGCCGCGAGCCGAAATGGAGCCCGCCCGCGGCCTTGGGCTCCTGGCGGAAGACCACCGTCACGTCGTCGAGTCGCCCCTCGCCGAGCCGCGCCCGGGCCACCGCGGTGCCGGCCGTGAGCAGGGCCGGCTCCGCATAGCTCAGGTAGACCAGGCGGGTGCGGCCGAAGTCCGGATCCAGCGCCACGTCGAGCAGCCCTCCCTGCCCGCGGGCCGCGACCTCGGGGACCCCAGCCAGGGGCG
>JBFILX010000156.1:0-5544 GCA_041612035.1 Gemmatimonadales bacterium
CGGTGCCCCAGACGGCCCACAGCTCCGACTCCTCGATGACCGGCATGGGCCGCCACACCGTCCCGTCGTACGAGAGGATGACGCCGGCGCCCACGGCGTAGACCCGGTCGGGGGCCAGGCCCCAGACCTCGAGCAGCGGCCTCGAGGTGGGGCTCGGCACCCGGCGCCAGGCGGCACCGTCGTAGCGCAGGATCACCCCCGAATCGCCCACCGCCCAGACGTCGGCGGGGCCGCTCCCCCAGACGCCGACCAGGGTCGCGCCGGTCGGGGCGGGCATCCGGGTCCAGGGCCCGCCGGCGGAGTGGAGGACCGTGCCCTCCTGTCCCACGGCGAACGCCGCGCCGGCCTCGTCGGCCCAGACGCCCAGCAGGGAGACGCCGCTCAGCCCGCGAAGCTCCTCCCGCCACGCGGTGGCCGGCGTCACCGCGGGCACCACGGTGACGGTCGCCGTGCTCCGGGCCCGGCCGGCCGAGACCCGTACCTCCGCCGTCCCGGCCCGCAGGGCGGTGACCCGCCCTTCGGCGTCCACGGAGACCTCGGGGGAAGCGGCCCAGCTGAGGGCCACCCCGGGCACCGGGGCCCCCGTGACGTCCACCACGTCGACCCGGAGGGGCAGCGTGGCGCCCACCTGGATCCAGGCGCGGGCCGGCGTCAGGCCGATGACGGCCGGCTCGCCCGGGGCGAGCGGGTTCTCGCAGGCGAGGGCGAGGCCGAGCCCCGCGACGACCGCGCGGACCTCCCGCGGCGTCACTCGGGTGCGCTCGCCTTTCGCACCATCCGGTGCACCAGGGCGTCCATCCACCGGGTGGGAAGCATGGCCTTGAGCAGCAGGCGGACCCTGGCGTCGGTGCCCACCACGTAGCGGGGACGGGGGCGTCGGGCGGAGAGAGCGTGCAGAATGGCGTCGGCCACCCGTTCGGGCGAGGTCCCGACCCGCTTGGCCCGGTTCGTCACCTTGCGCATCACGAGCATCCCGGCACCGTAGCGGTCGAGCGCTTCCCGGGGCAGCCGGCCTTCGGCCAGGTCGAGGCTACGGGACGCCTTGTCCCAGATCGGGGTCACCACCATGCCCGGCTCCACCACGGCGGTGAAGATCCCCCACCGGTGCAGTTCAAGCCGGAGCGCGTCGGTGATCGCCTCGACGGCGTGCTTGGAGGCGCAGTACGGGCCCACCAGGGGGGAGGTGACCCGGCCAGCGATCGACCCGACATTGACGATCCGTCCCGGCCCGCGCCGGAGCATGGGCAGGAACGCCTGGGTCACCGCCAGCAGGCCGAACACGTTCACCTCGAACTGGTGCCGCACGTTCTCGAGCGGGACGTACTCCAGGGGCCCGCCCACGGCGATCCCGGCGTTGTTCACGAGCCCGTCCAGCGGGCGGCCGGCGAGCCGTGCCTCCACCTGCCGGGCCGCGGCGGCGATGCCCATGGCGTCGGTCACGTCGAGCAGCACCCACTCCAGCGCGTCGCCCCCAGCGGCGATGAGCCGCTGGCCGTCCTCCTCCCGGCGCACCCCGGCGAAGACGCGCCATCCCTCGCGGACCAGCCGCAGGGCGGCGGTCTCGCCGATGCCGGTGGAACTGCCGGTGATGAGCACGGTACGGGGCCGGGTCATGCCGGTAAGCAACCGGCCCGGTCCCGGCCGGTCAAGCGCGAGGCCGGGGTTGCGTGGCCCCCGGCCGGGACGGATGATTCAGCACGCCCCCGACCTCCGGAGCCAGCATGTCCACCCGCCGATCCTTCGTGGCGTCCCTGGTGGGCGCGACCGCCGCCGCCCCCGCCTTCGCCGAGCGGGCCATGGCCCACGCCCTCCGGGCGCGCGAGCGCGCGGGCAGCGACGCCCCATCCGTGGTGGCGCAGGACGAGGCCTACTGGGCGGAGATCCAGCGGGCCTTCGACGCCGACCGCACCATGGTCAACCTGAACAACGGCGGGGTCTCCCCCACCCCGTCGCACGTGCTGGAGGCGATGATCCGGGACCTCCGCTTCAGCAACGAGCTCCCGGTGTACCACATGTGGCAGGTGCTGGAGCCGCGGATCGAGACGGTGCGGCGCGACCTGGCCCGCGACTTCGGCTGTGATCCCGAGGAGATGGCCATCACCCGGAACGCCTCCGAGGCGATGGAGATCATGATCCTCGGCCTCGACCTGCAGCCGGGCGACGAGGTGATCGTCACCAACCAGAACTACCCCCGCATGCTCACCACCTGGCGCCAGCGCGTGCGCCGCGAGGGGATCGTGCTGAAGGAAGTCTCGTTCCGGGTCCCGCCCCCGTCGCCGGGGCACGTGGTGGACCGGTTCCGCGAGGCGATCACGCCGCGCACCCGGGCGATCGAGGTCACCCACATCACCAACCTCTCGGGCCAGATCCTCCCCGTGCGCGAGCTGGTCGACCTGGCCCGCCCGCTCGGTATCCGGGTGCTGGTGGACGGGGCGCACGCGTACGCCCACTTCCCCTTCACCCGGGACGAGCTGGGGTGCGACTACTACGGCACCAGCCTGCACAAGTGGCTGCTGGCCCCGATCGGAACCGGGTTTCTCTACGTACGCAAGGAGCGCCAGCGGGGACTGTGGCCGCTCATGGCCGCGCCGGCCGACATGGACGACAACGTCCGCAAGTACGAGGAGATCGGGACCCACCCCGCGGCCAACCACAACGCCATCGCGGCCGCGCTGGCGTTCCACCGCGCCATCGGCGCCGAGCGCAAGGTGGCCCGGCTCCGCTACCTGCGGGACCGGTGGGCCAGGCGGCTGCTGGCGGAGAGCGACCGGGTGCGGGTGCTCACCCCGCTGGACTCGCCCTGGTCGGGGGCGATCGGGCTCTTCAACGTGGAAGGGATCGAGACCCCGAAGCTGGGAGCCTGGCTGATGCAGCAGCACCGGATCGTCACCACGGGCATCGGACACCCGGAGTTCCACGGGCTCCGCATCACGCCCAACGTGTACACCACGCTGGACGAGGTGGACCTCTTCGCCGACAAGGTGCTGGAGGCGATCCGCCGGGGCGTCGGCTGACCGACGCCCGCCCGGTCACCCGGGCCGGGCGGGCGAGGCGGTGAAGACCCCGCCCCACGGGTCGGTGGCTTCCACCCGGATCTCGGTGGCGGCGGCCCCCGCCCCGGGGTGGGCGTAGAACATGTGGCCGGTGGGCATCGGGTCCACCCAGGTGCGCCGGGCGGGCAGCGTCGGTCCGTCGTGCAGGGCCACCGAGAGCGGGTCCAGGCCAACCCTCCGTTCCATGGCGCCCCGCCGGTCGCCCCCCTCGTACCAGACCACGGTCCAGCGCGGATCCCAGTTCCAGACGTTGGCCGAGAGCTCGGCGTCCTCCGAGGGGTCGGATCGGCGCAGGTAGGCCCGCAACTGGTAGTCGGCGGGCCGGCCGGTGGCCTGGTAGCGCCAGCGCAGCTCCTCCCCTTCCACCGTGAAGACCCCGTAGCCGTTGGGGGTCCCGTCGTAGCAGATGTCCCCGGTCCACCAGGCCCCGCACACGGCCCCCACCGTGTATTCGTGGACTCCGCCTTCGTACACGTGGTCGCTCTCGTGCATGTGGCCCGAGATCACGTGGGCCCGGAAGGGCTCCAGCAGGCGGTAGAGGGCCTCCCGGTTGGTGAGCGCGATCGAGGGCGCCGGCGAGCGCTGCCCCCGGCGCTGGAACTCGGAGCTGAACGCGGGGATGTGGAGGAAGACGACCACCGGCGCGCCCCGCTCGACCCGGGCCAGGTCGGCGGCGAGCCAGGCGAGCTGCCCGGCGTCGAGGTAGCCGATGTAGCCGCTGCCGTGCCACAGCACGTCGTCGAGCACGACATAGTGGACGCGGCCGACGTTGAAGGCGTACCGGTTGGGGCCGAAGCGGCTGGCGAAGGTGGTCACCGACCCCTCGTCGGTCTGCTCCGCCATGTCGAGGTCGTGGTTGCCGACCACCTGGGCGAAGGGGATCCCCATCGCCTGGATGCCCCGCTCGTAGTCCGGGAAGAGGGTCAGGTCGTCGTACATCAGGTCGCCGCAGCCCACCCCGAACGCGGGCCGGCCCAGCCCCCGCACCGTGGCCTGCACGTCGGGCACCGTCTCGGCGTGGAACCGGGCCATCTCCCGCGCGTCCTGGGTCTGCGGGTCGGCGAGAACGAGGAAGGCGTGCCGCTCGTCGCCGCCCTCGCCCGGGACGAGGTCGAACGACACCGTCATCTCCCCGGCGTCGTCGGGCCGGATCGGGCGATGCAGCGCCAGCGAGCCGGTGGGCCCCGCCGGCAGCCGGTAGCCGGCCGGGGGGATGACCGAGACGAACCCGGGGCCGCCGGTCGAGACCAGCTCGAACCCGCCGTCCGCGTCGCAGCCCGCCACCGCGAGCCCGTCCGACACCGCGGCTCCCCCGACGCCCCGGCCGGCGGCGGTGACCCGGCCCCGGATCCGCACCGGCGGGCGCGGCCCGCGGCGCGCCGGCGCCGGCCGGTAGGGGTCGAGGAGGATGGAGCCGGGCGCCACGGCCAGGGCACCGAGGACCGCCGTGGATCCCTGCAGGAAATCGCGTCGCCGCATGCTCCCGGGCTGGTGCCGCATCGGTCAGTTCACCGTGACCTGCTGCATCATCCCGTGCGCGGCGTGCACCTGCCCGTCGCCGGCATCGGGCACCAGGCAGAGGAGCACGTACTCGCCGGGGGTGACGGTGATGGCGAAGGTGTTCTCGATCCCGGGGGACATGGCCGCCGTTCCCCCGTGGAAGGTGAAGGGCGGCGGGCCCTGCATGCCGCCTTCGATGAATCCGAGGGCGTCCTGCATGGTGTGGCCGGCCGCGAGCCGCAGCAGGATCACCTCGTGCGGCTGGCCCGCGTTGTTCAGCACCCGGACCACGTGGCGCCCGGCGGTGAGCGGCTGGGACCACGAGAAGTCGTAGTCCGTGAGGGTCAGCGTGAGGTCCGTGGCGGGCATGATGCCGGGATGGACCGCCGGGACCACGGTGAACTCGTGGCTCATGCCCTTCGCCACGTGCGGCATGCCGTCGGACGCCGACGGGATGAAGCAGACCACGACGTACCGGCCGGGGACCAGGTCGATGGTGGTGAGGTTGACCTCGTCCGCCGGGGGCGGGTTGGGCCCGCCCATGAGCACCAGCCAGGACGGGACCGGCCCCTGGGGCGGGATGGCCATCACGTCCGCCAGGGTGCGGCCCTCCTCCAGGCGGAGGATCGTCATGTGGTGCGGCTCGGTGCCCTTGCCGCGGAACCGGAAGGTGGTCGGGCCCGCGGCGATGGTGTCCGGCATGACGAACGAGTAGTCCATGCCGACCACGTCGATCACGACCGGACCATCGCCCGGCCCGGGCTCGTCACCGCCCACGCAGGCTGCCAGCAGGAGCCCGGCGGCGACGGCGCATGCCACGCGTCGTTGAAGCATGAGGGGATCCCCGTTAGCGTTGGGAAGTTCTTCAGGGCCGACCACCGAATACTCACCCTGCTCCCTGAACCCGCAACCCCCGTCCAGGAGTGTCGCGTGATGCACCGCGCCGCCGTTGCCGTCCTGTTCCTCGCCCTGGCCTGCAGCCCTCCGCCCC
>JBFILX010000157.1:0-5531 GCA_041612035.1 Gemmatimonadales bacterium
GCGAAGTGGATGATCCCGTCGCCCTGCACCTCGCCGTCGGTCACCCGGAGTTCCATCTCGTTGCCGCAGCACCCGCAGCTGGTGACGATCCGCGCGTCGCGCCCCCGCATGGCGGCGATGCCCAGCGCGTCCCAGATGCAGTTGCCGAAGCTCTGCAGGTCGTCGGTCTCCACCAGGAAGGGGGTGGGGACGGCGGAGAAGGGGTTGGCCATCAGGATCTCGCCGGTGCCCCGTTCCAGCACCAGCACCCGGCCCGCGGCCAGCCGCTCCAGCGCGGCGCGCACCTCGGCCACGTCGGCCCGGAGCCCGGCGGCCACCTCCGCCACCGAGGGCGGGTCGCCCAGCTGCAGGGTCACGTCGAAGACGTGGGCCCGGACCTCGATGTCGAACCGGTCGGCGATCATGGCGCGCTCCTTGGACTGTCCGGGCGGCGGGCCCGGGCCGGTGCCGGTCGAAGATCTCCCCGACCGGGTCACCGTCAAGGGCACCCGCCGTTCAGGCAGCGACCGAGGCCGCCCACGCCTCCAGGACCTGGTCGGTGGTCCGGAGCTGCCGGTCGGCGTCGTGGGCGTACCAGGCGGTGAAGTAGGCGAGCCCGTCCCGGTGGGCCTCCTCGGTGAAGGCCTGCAGCGCGTCGGTCACCCAGACCAGGTCGTAGCCCCGCTGGAAGGCGTCGCCCGCGGTGTGGCGGGCGCAGCAGTCGGTGTGGAGCCCGGTGATGTAGAGCCGGGTGATCCCGCGGCGCCGCAGCTCCGCGTCGATGTCGGAGCTCACGAACGGGGAGTAGGTGGTCTTCTCCAGCACGACATCGCCCGTGGCCGGGGCGAGTTCCTCGACGATGTCGGCCCACCGGGTGCCCTTCATGGCATGGGGCGGCCACTTGGCGAGTTCCGCGTCGCCCGGGGTGTGGGCGTCGGTGGCGTAGACCACCAGGACGCCGGCCTCGCGGGCGGCCTCGACCAGGCGCCGGAGGTTGGGGATGATCGCCCGGGCCCGCGCCTGGTAGGCGGGGCCGCCGGCGTCGGCGATGACGCCGCCCGGCAGGACGAAGTCGTTGGCCAGGTCGATGACGACCAGGGCGCTGGTCTCGGGAATGGCGGTCGTGGGGTGGGGGGTGTGCTCGGACATGGCTGCTCCCAATTGGTGAGGGGTCGCCGCCCGCGGGGGGCCGATTGGGCAACGCCGTGGCCCGTCGGTGCGGGCCGCTCCCGGGGCGGGGGCCAACCGCTGGCCCCATCGCAACATAGCGGGACCCGGCGGGCCGGTTTGCCCTCGCCGCCCGGTCGCCCTAGGATTCCGGGTGACCGCCAGGGGTATCCCGGTGCGCCGGGATTGAGACAGACCCTCGGAACCTGATCCGGCTGATACCGGCGAAGGGAGCGCGGACCCCCCGCTCATCCCGTGCCGGTGCCCGCCGTGGGAGGAGCGACCCGATGACCGCCACCGTCCGTCCGCCGAGCGCCGCGCCGTCCGACTACGGCGAGGCCTTTCCCCGCTCCCGCAAGGTGTACCTGGAGGGCCGGCACGGGGTGCGGGTCCCCGTGCGGGAGATCGCCCTCTCGGGGGGCGAGTCGCCGCTCCGGGTGTACGACACCAGCGGCCCCGCGGGCCACGACGTGCGGGACGGGCTGCCCCGGCTCCGGCTCCCCTGGATCCTGGAGCGCGACGTGGCGGAGGTGGGCGACCGCGACCAGATCCTGGGGCTCCCGATGCCCGACGGGCTCCGGCGCCGGGTGCTGCGCGGCAACGGGCCGGTCACCCAGCTGCACTACGCCCGACGGGGCGAGATCACCCCGGAGATGGAGTTCGTGGCCCTGCGGGAGGGGATGGACCCCGAATTCGTGCGGAGCGAGGTGGCCCGGGGGCGCGCCATCATCCCCGCCAACATCAACCATCCCGAGCTCGAGCCGATGATCATCGGCCGGGCCTTCCACGTGAAGATCAACGCCAACATCGGCAACTCCATCGTGGCCTCCTCCATCGACGAGGAGGTGGAGAAGCTGCGCTGGGCGACGCTGTGGGGGGCCGACACGGTGATGGACCTCTCCACCGGGAAGCAGATCCACGAGACCCGCCAGTGGATCGTCCGGAACTCTCCCGTGCCGATCGGCACCGTGCCCATCTACCAGGCGCTGGAGAAGGTGGGCGGGGTGGCGGAGGACCTGACCTGGGAGGTGTACCGCGACACCCTGGTGGAGCAGGCGGAGCAGGGGGTGGACTACTTCACGGTGCACGCCGGGGTGCTGCTCCGCTACATCCCGCTCACCGCCGACCGGGTCACCGGGATCGTCTCGCGCGGGGGCTCGATCATGGCCAAGTGGTGCCTGGCGCACCACACCGAGAGCTTCCTCTACACCCGGTTCCGCGAGATCTGCGAGATCATGCAGGCCTACGACGTCTCGTTCTCGCTGGGCGACGGGCTCCGGCCCGGGTCCATCGCCGACGCCAACGACGAGGCCCAGTTCGCGGAGCTGCGGACCCAGGGGGAGCTGACCCGGATCGCCTGGGAGTACGACGTCCAGGTGATGAACGAGGGGCCGGGCCACATCCCGATGCACCTGATCCGGGAGAACATGGAGAAGCAGCTGGAATGGTGCGACGAGGCCCCCTTCTACACCCTGGGGCCCCTCACCACCGACATCGCGCCGGGCTACGACCACATCACCAGCGCCATCGGCGCGGCGATGATCGGCTGGTACGGCACCGCGCTGCTCTGCTACGTCACCCCCAAGGAGCACCTGGGGCTCCCCGACCGGGACGACGTGAAGGCGGGGGTGATCGCCTACAAGATCGCGGCCCACGCCGCCGACCTGGCCAAGGGCCACCCGCGGGCCCGGGCCCGGGACGACGCCCTCAGCAAGGCCCGGTTCGAGTTCCGCTGGGAGGACCAGTTCCACCTGGCGCTCGACCCGGTGAGCGCCCGGGCGATGCACGACGAGACCCTCCCGGCGGAGGGGGCCAAGGTGGCCCACTTCTGCTCGATGTGCGGACCCAGATTCTGCTCGATGAGGATCAGCCAGGACATCCGCGACGCCGCCGCGGCGCAGGCGGAGCGCGCGGCCGGGATGGCGGAGAAGGCGGAGGAGTTCCGGGCCGGGGGCGGCCGGATCTACCTGCCCGCCGACTGAGGCGGAGTTCCGCCGGGGGGCGTCCGGGCATAGGTTCGGGCGTCCCCCGCTCACGGAATCCCGTCATGCCCGCACCGACCCGCGCCGCCCTGGGGGCCGCGCTCCTCCTCCTCGCCCTCCCCGTCCTGCTCCCCGCCCAGCGGGCCGACACCGCGCGCAAGGTGTTCGTGGTCCCCGGCGACCGGCACGGCCCCAGCGTCTTCCCCCTGGTGGACTACGCCGAGACCCGGCCGGTGGTGGCCGGCGAGATGGACTTCCGGCACTACCACACCTCGGCGGAGATCGAGGAATGGATGCAGCGCTGGGCCAGGGAGTACCCCGACCTGGTGGACCTGTACGAGGTGGGGACCAGCTTCGGCGGGCGCACCCTCTGGCAGATGACCCTCACCAACAAGGCCACCGGCCGCCACACCGACAAGCCGGCCGCCTTCTTCGAGGGGGGCCGCCACTCGGGCGAGATCACCTCCACCGAGAGCGTGCTGTACCTCATCTGGCACGTGCTCACGCGGTACGGCAGCGACCCCGAGATCACGGCGCTGCTGGACCGCAAGGCGCTCTACGTCCGGCCCCTCAACAACCCCGACGGCTCCGACCTCTACCGCCACACCGCCCAGAGCAACCGCAGCAGCGTGCGGCCCCACGATTCGGACGGCGACGGGCTGCTGGACGAGGACCCGGGCGAGGACCTGGACGGCGACGGCCACCTGCGGCAGATGCGGCAGCGGGTGGACTCGGGCCAGGGCGAGTTCGTCCTGGACCCGCGGGACCCGAGCGGCCGGCTGATGCAGCGGGTGGGCGAGGGCCGGGGCGACTGGAAGGTGTGGAGCGAGGGGGTGGACAACGACCTCGACGGGCGGTTCAACGAGGACGGGATCGGGGGGCTCGACCTGCACCGGAACTACCCCGAGAACTGGCGGCCGGAGCCCGGGCGCGACGCCACCGGCCGGGGCTTCACCCAGCTGGGGGCGGGGGAGTACCCGCTGTCGGAGCCGGAGACCCGCTCGGTGGTGCTCTGGCTCCTGCGGCATCCCAACGTGGGGGTGGCCAACTCGATGGACACCTCGGTGCCGATGCACCTGCGGGGCCCCAGCACCTGCGAGGAGACCGAGTGCATGATCCCGGCCGACCTCCGGATCTACCGCCTCATGGACTCGGTGGGGCTGTCCATCACCGGCTACCCGTGGGCGGGCGACGTCTACCGCACCTACCACACCCGCACCCCGGTGAACCCGTTCACGGGCGACTCGACCCGGCCCTCTCCCCTCTTCGGCCACGGGCCCGACTTCGGCTACTTCTACTTCGGCGCCGTCTGGTACGGCGACGAACTGTGGAACGGGGGCCGGGAGCGGGACTACGACGGCGACGGCCGGATCGAGCCGTGGGAGGTGCTGCGCTACTGCGACGAGGAATTCGGCGGGCGCTGCTTCACGCCGTGGACCCCGTTCACCCATCCCCAGCTGGGCGAGGTGGAGATCGGCGGGTTCGACCCCAAGTTCTTCTCCCAGAACGGGCCGCCCGAGGTGCTGGAGCGGTGGGCCCGGAACCAGGCGCTCTTCAACCTGTACATGGCGATGTCGCTGCCCCAGGTGGAGATCGTGGACGTGCGCGCGGCGCGGGCCCGGGCGGGGGCGGGGGCGGCCGACAGCGCCACCCACGAGCTGCGGGTGACGGTGCGGAACGCGGGCCGGCTCCCCACCGCGCTGGAGATGGCCAAGCGGGTGAAGATCGTGCAGCCCGACCGGCTGGCGCTCCGGTTCCCGGCGGGGAGCGGCAGCCGGATGGCGGGCCGGGCGCCCGAGTTCTGGCTGGGGGCGGGGGAGACCCGGACGGTGACGATCCGGGTCCGCTCGGGCGAGGCGGAGGCCGACCGGCGGGCCACCCTGCGGCTGCTGAGCACCCGGGGCGGGGTGGCGGAGCGGGAGGTGAGCTGGTAGCGCCGCGCGTCCCCACGGCCCTGGACGGAAAGACCGAGGGCCCGGCTTTTGCCGGGCCCTCGTCCGTTCCGTGGACCTGTCCCTTCTCAGGTCACGGGCACAGCAGGTTGTTGTTGTAGTCGTCCAGCGTCTCGGCCAGGGCCAGGGCATCGGCCCGGTCGGCCGGGTCGCCGACCTTGCTGGTCAGGTAGCTGCCGGTGCCGTCGAACCCGATGGCCTCCAGCAGGGCCTGCCCATCGGCGATCGCGGTGTTCGCGTCCGCACAGGTCTTGGCGTTGGCCTGGATGTTGAGCTTGGCGGCGAGCAGCTGGGCGGCGAGCCCGTAGGCCGCGTCATTCGCCATCTTCTTCCGGTTGTTGATCGCCCGCTTGTCGAGGATGCGACGAGCGTCCTCGCAGTCGAGGGCGGGCTGGTCGGCGAACAGGGCGCCGTTGAGTACCAGGTCCCCGATGGTCTGGGGCAGGTTCCC
>JBFILX010000158.1:0-5528 GCA_041612035.1 Gemmatimonadales bacterium
CCGGCGTCGTAGTCGGCCATCAGCCGGACCGTCGGGCTCACCCGGTAGGCGAGCCCAGCGCCGAAACCGAGGCCGATGTCGGCCCCGACCCGGTCGTTGTCGGCGATGCCGAAGGTGGGGGTCATGGCGATGCCCCGGACCTCCAGGGAGACCGGACGATCCTGGGCCAGGGCGGGCGCGGCCGCGAAGGCGGCGGCGACCAGGGCAGCGGCGAGGGCACGTGCGAACATCGGTACACTCCATCGAGGGTCAGGGTGACATATCCGGCACGAAGGCAAGGTAGTGCGCTGTCTATCGTTTGTCAAGAGATTTTTCTCGACAATATCTAGTCAATAGTGTATCCTATTGTCATATGACCACTTATGAGAACATGACCCTGCTCACCGGCGCCACCGGGTACGTGGGCGGCCGGCTCCTGAGCCGACTCGCGGAACGGGGCGGGCCGGTGCGATGCCTGGCCCGGAACCCCGCCGCCCTGAGCCACCGCCTGGGCCCGGGGATCACGGCGGTCGGGGCCGACCTGCTGGAGCCCGGCACCCTTCCCGCCGCCCTCCGCGGGGTGCACACCGCGTTCTACCTGGTGCACTCCCTGGGGAGCACCGGCGACCTGGTGGCGATGGAGCTCGAAGCCGCGGACCACTTCGCCCGGGCCGCCTCCGCCGCGGGGGTGCGGCGCCTCATCTACCTGGGCGGTCTCGGGCACGACGACGACCTCTCGCCGCACCTCGCCTCCCGCCAGGCGGTGGGCGACCGGCTCCGCGGCTCGGGGATCCCGGTCATCGAGTTCCGGGCCTCGATCATCCTGGGCTCCGGCAGCCTGTCGTTCGAGATGGTCCGGAGCCTGGTGGAACGCCTGCCGGTGATGGTGGCGCCGCGCTGGGTGCGGCACCGGGCCCAGCCGATCGCCATCGAGGACGTGCTCGACTACCTGCTGGAAGCGATGGACCTTCCCGAGGGCGCCGGCGGGATCTACGAGATCGGCGGCCCGGACCAGGTGGCCTACCAGGACCTGCTGGAGGAGTACGCCCGCCAGCGCGGCCTCCGGCGCATGTTCGTCCCGGTGCCGGTGCTGACCCCCCGGCTCTCGAGCCTCTGGCTGGGCCTGGTCACCCCGCTGTACGCGCGGGTGGGCCGCAAGCTGGTGGAGAGCCTGGAGCACGACACGGTGGTGCGGGACACCCGGGCGCTCGAGGTGTTCCGTGTCCGGCCCCGCGGCTACCGCGAGGCGATCGCGCGGGCGCTGGTGAACGAGGACCGCGAGTTCGCCGAGACCCGCTGGTCGGACAGCCTGGCCAGCAGCGGCCCCCCGCCCAGCTGGGGCGGCGTCCGGAAGCGGCAGCGGGTGGTGGACTCACGCGCCCGCCAGGTGCCCGCCGCCCCCGAGGCGGTCTACCCGCTCATCGAGCGGATCGGTGGTGCGACCGGATGGTACTACGCCGACTGGCTCTGGAAGCTGCGTGGCACGCTCGACCTGCTGGTGGGCGGGGTCGGGGTGCGCCGCGGCCGGCCTCATCCCGAGCGGCTGCAGGTGGGGGACCCCGTGGACTGGTGGCGGGTCGAGGCGGTGCGCCGGCCCGAGGTGCTGCGGCTGGCCGCGGAGATGCGGCTGCCGGGCCGGGCCTGGCTGCAGTTCGAGGTGACGCCCGCGCCGGGCGGCGGGTCAACGATCCGGCAGACCGCGATCTTCGATCCGGTGGGCCTGCTGGGGCTCGCGTACTGGTACCTGCTCTACCCGTTCCACAAGCTGATCTTCAGCGGGATGCTGCGCCGCATCGCGCGGCGGGCCGAAGCGACGGTCGCGGCCCGGCCGGCGCCCGGTCAGCCGGCGCCCGGGCCCCAGTCGTCCTCGGCGGTGTCGGGGTCGTAGGCGTCCGGGTCCCGGGCGAGCTCCCGCTCCGCCTCCTCCAGTGCGTCACGGTCAATGGGGCTCGTCACGTCGTCCTCGGGGGCGACGGGCGCCCGGCGCCGCGGGCGGATCAGCCAGACGAGGAGCGCCACCCCGGCGACGAGACCGAGCAGGCTGCCGCCGGGCATCAGGCGGACCCCGGAGGCGTGCGGGTCGGCTTCATGCCCCCAAGCTACCGTGACGCGGGGGCGGTGGTATCGGCCAGCTCGGCCCGGAACCGCGCCGCCTCCCCGGGTCGGCCCAGGGAGTCGAAGGCCGCGACCAGGTCCTGCCGTGCGGCCCGCAGGAAGCTGATGCCCGGATTGGTGGTGCGGGTCAGGATGTCGTAGCCTGCGCGGGACTCCTCGGCCGCCTCGGCGAAGCGGCCCTGCCGGAGCAGGACGCGGCCCAGCTTGATCCGGGCGATCCCGGTGTTGAAGTGGTCGGCCCCCTGGGCCCTGGTGTAGCGCGCGATCACCTCGCGGAAGAGCGGCTCGGCGGCGGCGTGGCGCCGCGAGTTCATGTAGACGCTGGCCCGGTTGGCCATCGCCAGGGCGATGAGGTAGTGGTCGTCCCCGTGGATGGCGCGGTAGATCGCCTCCATCCTGACGTACATCGCCTCCGCCTCGTCGTAGCGATCCTGCTGGAGGGCGATCGAGGCCAGCTCGTTCAGGGTCGAGGCCACCGCGGGATGGCGGGGCCCGAAGACCCGCTCGCGGATGGCGAGCGCTCCGGTGAGCGCCGCGGCCGCCTCGTCGTGCCGGCCCTGGAAGAGCAGGGCCCGGCCCACCAGGGTGAGACCGCTCGCGGTCTCGGGGTGATCGTCGCCGTACCATCCCCGGAAGATCTCCAGCGCCTGGCGGTGCAGCCGCTCCGCCTCCACGTAGTTGCCCCGCTCCTGTTCCGACGCGCCCAGGTTCACCAGGTTGTGGGCCACCTCGGGGTGACGGGCGCCGTGCCGCTGCTGATTGACCGCCAGCAGGACCCGGTTGAGCGAGTCGGAGGCGTCCAGGTGCCCGGCATAGAAGTGGGCGTTGGCGAGCTGGTACATGGCCGCGGTCAGTTCGGGGCTCCCCGGCGGGCCGGTCGACCGCACCCGCACGGCCTCCTCGAGCAGCGCGATCGCCTCGTCGTACCGGCCCCGCTCCTCCAGCACCCGTCCGAGCGCGATGGTGGCCTCGGCGCGGACCGGATGCTCCCGGCCCCGCCGGTCGGCAAGCGCGAGGGCCTCCCGGATGAGACGCTCCGCCTCCGCGTAGCTCGCCTGGTCGGCCCGCAGGACGCCGAGGGCGACCAGGCTCCTGGCCACCTCGGGGTGGCCCGGTCCGTGGGTCGCCCGCCGTCCCTCCAGCGCCAGGCCCAGCAGGGTGTCGGCCCGGGCCAGGTCGCCCAGCTGCTGGTAGAGGGCGCCCAGGGTGGCGTAGAGGTCGGCCTGGGCCTCCGGATCGCCGTCCAGGCCCCGGGCCTCCTGCACCCCGCGCGCGAGCAGGGTCACCACCCGCAGGCTGTCGGCCGGTCCCGCGTCGGCGTCGCCCCCCTGGAACAGGTTCTCCATGAACCGCTGGATGCGCTGGCTCCGCGCGGCTTCGGCCAGGGCCTCGTTCCGGGCTCCCGCCAGCCGGATCGTGTAGAACCCCACCAGGCCGACCAGCAGGGCCACGACCGCGGCGGCCGCCGCGACCGCCGCCTCGTTGCGGCGCACGAACTTCCCCAGCCGGTAGCCCAGGGTGTCGGGCCGCGCGTCCAGCGGCTCCCCCGCGAGGAAGTGATCGAGGTCCCGGATCAGGGCGTCCACCGTCCGGTAGCGCCGCGCCGGGTCGCGGTGCATGGCCGTGAGGCAGAGCACGTCGAGGTCGGTCCAGGACGCCCGGTCCACCGCGCCCGCGGCCAGCACCGCGTCGCGTCCCGCGCCGGGCCCGCGCACCGCCGCCGACGGACGGACCGGTTCGTGCTCGGTCACGAGCGTGGCCGCCTCCCCGGGGGTGAGCCCCGCCAGGTCGAAGGGGAGCCTTCCCGCCAGCAGCTCGTACAGCAGGACGCCCAGCGAGTAGACGTCGGTGTGGGTGCCGATCCGGTCGCCGCGGATCTGCTCCGGGGCCGCATAGGCCGGGGTCATGAGCCGGAGCCCGGTACGGGTCTGGTCGGCGCCCAGGTCGAGGGTCTCGACCTGTTTCGCGATCCCGAAATCCAGCAGCTTCACCGCGCCGTCCGCGGTGACCAGGATGTTCGACGGCTTGAGGTCGCGATGGATCACCGCGTGGCGGTGGGCATGCTGCACCGCTTCGGCCACCCGGCGCAGCAGTTCCAGCCGGCCCCGCACCGAGGTGCCGTGCTGCCGGCAGTACTCGGTGAGCGGCGCGCCCTCGACGTACTCCATGGCGAACCACGGGGTCCCGTCGTCCAGCGAGTCGGCGTCGTGGAGCTGCGCGATGGCGGGGTGGACCAGCTGGGCCAGGGTGCGCCGCTCGGTGGCGAACCGCTCGCGCCGCGCCGGCGACAGCGAGGCGTCCCGCAGCACCTTGAGCGCCACCCGCTGGCCGAGGTCGGCCCGCTCGGCCAGGTAGACGACGCCCATCCCCCCTTCGCCCAGGACGCCCAGCACGCGATAGGGCCCGAACGTCGCCCTGGGCTCGCGCCCGCCCGCCGGATCCCGGAGCACCGCCGCCGCCGCCCCCGGCAGACCGCGGTCGAGGAGGGATTCCGGGCCCGCGTCCTCCCGGAGCAGGGCCAGCACCTCGGCCACCAGGGAGGGGTCGTCGCCGCAGGCGGTCTCGAGGAACGGCCGACGCTCGGCCTCGCGCATTTCCGCGGCCCGGTGGAACAGTTCCTGGATCCGAGCCCAGCGTGCCGGGTCGGTCACCGGGGGTCACCGTTCCCGAGTTCGACCGCGAGCCAGGCGCGGGCCGCCCGCCAGTCGCGCAGCACGGTGGCTTCGGAGATGCCGAGCGCCTCCGCCGTCTCCGCCACGTCGAGGCCCCCGAAGAACCGGCATTCCACCATCTGGGCCTGGCGCGGGCTCATCCGCGCCAGGCCGTCGAGGGCCTCGTGGAGGGCCAGGAT
Source organism: Gemmatimonadales bacterium (assembly GCA_041612035.1). Taxonomy (GTDB): domain Bacteria; phylum Gemmatimonadota; class Gemmatimonadetes; order Gemmatimonadales; family GWC2-71-9; genus SZUA-320. The sequence goes on from JBFILX010000158.1 coordinate 4,946, forward strand.
CTCGTCGGCGGAGGCGGTCGCCTCGCCCAGCGACTCGTCGAAGGTGACCAGGGCGGCCCCGGCCCCGCGCTTCTCCGCGTGCCGGCGCCGGGCGGCCTCGACCAGCACCTGGCGCATGGCGCGGGCGGCGAGCCGCCGGAAGTGGAGGCGCGAGGTGGGCGCGAGCCCCGGCGAGGCGGAGAGCTTGAGCCACGCCTCGTTGACCAGGGCCGTCGGGCTCAGGGTCAGGGCGGGGTCGCCCCGGCGCACCACCGCGGCGAGCCGGCGGAGTTCCTCGTAGGCCTGGCTGAACAGGTCGTCCAGGGCTGCCCGGTCCACCCGATCGCCCTCCTGCGCCCGGGGTACGGATCGAGACACGGTGCCCCCCCGCCGTCCGATGACGGTTTCGGTGGGCCGAGCACGCATGGCGGGATGGAGGATCGCCGTCCGGAACCCCCGGCGATCGATGGGGCCAGCCCGTTCCCGTAACGCTACCCCCGGGCGGACCAGCCGCAAGAGACGGCGTCGGCCGGGGCCGAAAGGACCCGACTCGTGCCCCAGGACATCGGCAATCCGTTCCGGGAACTGGACCAGGCCACGGTGA
>JBFILX010000159.1:0-5517 GCA_041612035.1 Gemmatimonadales bacterium
GAGCACGGGCTCGTCACGGCCGCGGTGCTGAGCGGCAACCGGAACTTCGAGGCCCGGATCCATCCCCTGGTGCGGGCCAACTATCTCATGTCGCCCATGCTGGTGGTGGCGTTCGCGCTCGCGGGCCGGGCCGACCTCGACCTCACCACCGACCCGCTCGGGGAGGACGCCGAGGGCCGGCCGGTGTACCTGAAGGACCTCTGGCCGTCCGCGGAGGAGATCCGGCAGGCGATGGCCGCGTCCCTGAAGCCGGAGCTGTTCCGGCGGCAGTACGGCGCCGTGTTCGAGGGGGACGAGGAATGGCAGGCCCTGGCGGTCCCGGAGGGGAGCCGGTTCCGGTGGGATCCCGACAGTACCTACGTGCGGGAGCCGCCCTTTTTCGTGGACCTGCCGGTGGAACCGCCGCCCCTGGCCGACATCACGGGCGCGCGGGTGCTGGTGCTGCTGGGCGACTCGGTCACCACCGACCACATTTCCCCGGCCGGCGCGATTCCCAAGCACGGACCCGCCGCGGCCTACCTGAAAGCGCACGGGGTCGAGCAGGTCGACTGGAACACCTTCGGCGCCCGGCGGGGCAACCACGAGGTGATGATGCGCGGCACCTTCGGGAACGTGCGCATCCGCAACCGGCTCACCCCCGAGAAGGAGGGGAACTGGACCGAACACCTGCCGAGCGGCGAGGTGCTGTCGATCTACGACGCGGCCATGCGGTACGCCGCCGACCGGACCCCGCTGCTGGTGCTGGCCGGCACCGAGTACGGCACCGGGTCGAGCCGGGACTGGGCCGCCAAGGGCACCATCCTGCTCGGGGTCCGGGCGGTGCTGGCCCAGAGCTTCGAGCGGATCCACCGGAGCAACCTGGTGGGGATGGGGGTCCTTCCCCTGGGCTATCGCGAGGGGGAGAGCCGGGAGTCGCTGGGGCTCACCGGGCGCGAGGTGTACGACCTCACCGGCATCGCCGACGGCCTGGTGCCGGGGGGGACCGTCCAGGTCACGGCCCGGCGGGAGGACGGCAGCGAGGTGCGGTTCGAGGCGGTGGTGCGGCTCAACTCCGACGTGGAGCTGGACTACTACCGGCACGGCGGGATCCTGCAGCGGGTACTCCGGCTCTTCGCGGTGGACGCGGCGGAGGGGTAAGGCCGGTCTCGCCGGGGCCCGAATGCGACGCGGGCGGACCGGTCTCGGTCCGCCCGCGTGGCGTTCGGGGGCCTCGGGGTCAGGCCACGAGGTCCCGGAGCCGGTCGCCCACGTCGCCCTCGCGCAGCCGGAGCAGGGCCCGGTCGCGCAGCTGGCGGATCCGCTCGCGGGTGACGCCCATCATCCGGCCGATCTCCTCGAGGGTGCGGCTGTTGCCGTCTTCGAGCCCGAAGTAGAGCTTGAGGACCTTGGCGTCGCGCGGGGGCAGCGAGGCGAGCGCGGCCTCGATGTCGGCGCTCTGGCTGTTGGCCAGCGCGGCGACGTCGGTGCCCTCCTGGTCGCCCACCGAGAACCGCTCGATCCGCTCGTTGCCGTCGCCGTCCCGGGTGGGATGGTCGAGCCGCACCGCCTCGGAGTTGAGGGCGGAGAGCGAACGCACCGCCTCGACGGTGAGGCCGGTGGCGCGGGCCAGCTCCTCGGTGGTGGGCATGCGGCCCAGCCGCTCCTTGAGGAGGGTGGTGGTCCGGCCCAGCCGGCTCAGGTCGGCGGTCCGGTTGAGCGGCACCCGCACCGGGCGGCCGTGGCGCGCGATGGCGGCCTGGACCGCCTGGCGGATCCACCAGACCGCGTAGGAGATGAACTTGACGCCGCGATCGGGGTCGAACTTCCGGGCGGCCGTCATCAGGCCCAGGTTGCCCTCGCCGATCAGGTCGACCAGGGGGACGCCCCGGTTCTGGAACTTCTTGGCCACCGACACCACGAACCGCACGTTGTGGCGGACCAGCTTCTCCTGGGCCGCCACGTTGCCGCGGAACGCCTTCCGGGCGAGCTCCATCTCTTCCTCGCGCGTCAGCAGGGGCACCCGGCTGATCTCGTCGAGGTAGAGGTCGAGGCTCTCCCGGCCCTCATCCACCGCCCGGGCGATCTGCGCCGGGCGCACCGCACGCCGCTTCCGCTTGGAAGTCACGGTCACCGTTCGGGGTCTCCTTCTAGCATGAGTGATCCCGGCGATGTCCTGTCGGAATCACGAGAAATGGCTCTAGCCGACCAATCCTGCAATATATCACCTAAACCGCACAAAATCAATGACTTAGCTAAAGCCAACGGTCCCTTAGAGTTGCCGGGCCAGCCGCCCCGCTGGTGCCAAAACGACAGGCCCGGGCAGGTCGCGCCGCCGGGCCTGGAACGAAGGGGCCGGCGCCTCCACCGTCTGGGAGACGCCGGCCCCCGGCGAGCTTGCACCCCGCTCAGAGTGCCTTGAGTTCGGACACCAGCTGGGTAATGGACTTCTTGGCGTCCCCGAAGAGCATCGCCGTCTTGGGGTTGAAGAAGAGCTCGTTCTCGATCCCGGCGAACCCGGCGCCCATGCCGCGCTTGAGGACGATGATGCTGCGCGCCTGGTCGGCGTTCAGGATCGGCATCCCGTAGATCGGGCTGGCCGGGTCGGTGCGGGCCGCCGGGTTCACCACGTCGTTGGCCCCGATCACCATGACGAGGTCGGTCCGCTCGAACTCCGCGTTGATCGCGTCCATGTCCAGCAGCTTGTCGTAGGGGACGTTGGCCTCGGCCAGGAGCACGTTCATGTGCCCGGGCATGCGGCCCGCCACCGGGTGGATGGCGTACTTGACCGTCCCCCCCTTCTTCTCCACCAGGTCGGCCAGCTCCCGCACCACGTGCTGGGCCTGGGCCACCGCCAGCCCGTAGCCCGGCACCACGATGACCGACTGGGCGTAGGCCAGCTGGACCGCGACGTCGTCCGCCGTGGTCTGCCGGACGGTCAGCCCCTCCGCGCTCTTGAGGCTCTGGGTGGCGGTGGCGCCGAACGCCCCGAACAGCACGTTGGCCAGCGACCGGTTCATCGCCTTGCACATGATCTGGCTCAGGATGATCCCCGACGAGCCGACCAGCGCGCCCGCGATGATGAGGACCTCGTTCCGGATCACGAACCCGGTCATCGCCGCGGCGATGCCGGAGTACGAGTTCAGCAGCGAGATCACCACCGGCATGTCGGCCCCGCCGATCGGGATCACCAGCAGCACGCCCAGCAGCAGGGCGACCCCCGCGGTCACGTAGAACGGCCAGAGGACCGACTCCGGCACCGACACCTGGTAGGCGCTGAGGCCCACTGCCGCCGCGAACAGCAGGGCGTTGACGGTCTTCTGCAGGGGGAACGTGATCGCCCGGCCGGTCATCACCTCCTGGAGCTTGGCCCAGGCGATGAGGCTGCCGGTCAGGGTGATGGCGCCGATGATCAGCGCGATCTGGATGGTGATGGACACGTCGACCGGCAGGACCTCGCCGAGCAGCTCCGACTTCAGGAACTCGGCGCTGCCCACCACGAGCGAGGCGCCGCCGCCGAGGCCGTTGAGCAGGGCGACCATCTGGGGCATCGACGTCATCTTGACCGTCTTGGCGCCCCAGAGGCCGATGGCGCCGCCGACCGCGAGGCCGGCGATGATCGTACCGTAGGACAGGATGGTGCGGTCGAACAGGGTGACCGCGATCGCCAGCACCATGCCGATGCTGGAGAGCCTGACGCCGCGCACCGCGGTGGCCGGGCTCGACAGCCACTTGAGCCCGAGGATGAAGCAGACGGCGGCGAGGAGATAGAGCAGCTGGGCGACGGCGGGTGCCATCAGTTGGTCCCTCCCGGCTTCCGCTTGAACATGTTGAGCATCCGGTCGGTGACCATGTACCCGCCCACGACGTTCACCATCGCGAACACGATGGCGAAGAAGCCGAGGACCTGGGAGATCCAGCCGTAGCCCGCGCCCGCGACGATGAGCGCGCCGACGACGGTGATGCCGCTGATGGCGTTGGCCCCCGACATGAGGGGCGTGTGGAGGGTGCTGGGCACCCGATGGATCAGCTCCACCCCGAGGAAGGTCGCGAGGGTGAAGAGCACGACGCTGGCGACCAGGGTCTCGATCACGCTACCTCCCGTACCGAACCTGGCCCGCGTGCGTGACGCACATCGGCCCCTGGATCGGGTCTTCGAGGTCCACCGCGAGCGCGCCGTCCTTGATGACGTACTCGAGGAAGGTGAGGACGTTCTTGCTGTACATGACGCTGGCGTGGTGCGACACGGTGCTGGGGAGGTTGGTCGGTCCCAGGATCGTCACCCCGTGGGCCACCACGACCTCGTCGGGCCGGCTCAGCTCGCAGTTGCCCCCCGAGTCGGCCGCGAGGTCCACGATCACCGACCCCGGCCGCATCGACGCCACCATGCCCTCGCTGACCACCCGGGGCGCCTTCCGGCCCGGGATCTGGGCCGTGGTGATCACCAGGTCCATGTCCTTGATGTGGCCGGCCACCGCGGCGTGCACCCGCGCCTGCTGGGCCTCGTCGAGCGCGCCGGCGTAGCCGCCGGCCGCCTCGGCCGCGACCGCCTCGACGTCCAGGAAGCTGGCGCCCAGGCTCTGGACCTGCTCCTTCACGACCGGCCGCACGTCGAAGGCGGACACCACCGCCCCCAGCCGCCGCGCGGTGGCGATGGCCTGGAGCCCCGCCACCCCGGCGCCCACCACGAACGCCTTGCCGGGGGGGATGGTGCCCGCGGCGGTGGTCAGCATCGGCAGCAGCCGCGCCAGGTGCGACGCGCCGAACAGCACCGCCTGGTACCCGGCCACGGTCGCCTGGGACGAGAGGACGTCCATGCTCTGGGCCTTGGTGGTGCGGGGCACCAGCTCCATGGCGAAGGCCGTCACCCGCCGGCCCGACAGGCGGTCCAGCAGGGCGGAGGCGCCGGCCGGCTGCAGCAGGGCCACCAGGGCGGCACCCTCCCGCATCGCTCCCACCTGGGCATCGGACGGGGCCTGCACCCCCAGCAGCACGTCGGCCTCCGCGGCGGCCCGGCCCGCGGGCACCAGCCGGGCCCCCGCCGCCGAGTATTCCGCGTCGGCGACGTGCGCCGCCGTCCCGGCGCCTTCCTCGACGAGCAGCTCGAGGCCGAGCTTGCCCAGACGCGCGACCGCGGAGGGCACGAGGGCAACGCGGCGCTCTCCTGCGGCCGTTTCCCTCGGGACACCGATTCGCATCGACGCTCCTTTCGGGGTGTGTGATCCGGAAAGCGGTCGCAATCTAGCCCGGCCCCGGAACCCGCGCGACCGGTGGAGTGGCGGCGGCGGCGGCCTCCGCCTAACGTCCAGCGACACCTCCATGCCCGACCAATCCATTCCCCTTCCGGCGCCCGGCGCCACCGCCCGGGTCTTCGCTCCCGGGTCGATCGGCAACGTGGGCCCGGGGCTCGATGTGCTGGGACTCGCGGTGGCCGGCGCCGGCGACACCGTGACGGTCGAATGCGTGCCCGGCGGCGCCATCGAGGTCGCCGACCCCGGGCACCCCGACCTCCCGGCCGACCCCGCGCGTCACGCCGCCGCC
>JBFILX010000160.1:0-5483 GCA_041612035.1 Gemmatimonadales bacterium
GCCTCGGGCAGGGGGTAGGTGCCCTCCAGCTCGATGGGGTTCTGGGTCGCGAACACGAAGAAGGGCTCCTCGAGGGGGTAGGTGCGGCCCTGGACCGTCACCCGGTGCTCCTGCATCGCCTCCAGCAGGGCCGACTGGGTCTTGGGCGGGGTCCGGTTGATCTCGTCCGCCAGGACGATGTTGCTGAAGATGGGCCCCGGGGTGAACACCAGGCGCCGCTGGCCGGTGGCCGGGTCGTCCTGCACGATGTCGGTGCCGGTCACGTCCGACGGCATCAGGTCGGGGGTGAACTGGATCCGGGAGAACCGCAGGTCGAGCGCCTGGGCGATGGTATGCACCAGCAGGGTCTTGGCCAGCCCGGGCACGCCCACCAGCAGGCTGTTGCCCCCGGCCACCAGGGTGAGGAAGACCTGCTCGATCACCTCGTCCTGCCCGACGATGACCTTCCGCAGCTCGGTGAGCAGCTGCCCGTAGCCCGTCGCGAGCCGCTGGGCGATGGCCAGATCGTCGGCCGGCGCGTTGATCGCTGTGGTCATGAACCTCGCCTTTCGTGGTGTCCGGGGCGGTGACCGCCTAGTGGGTCATCGCGTAGATGACGTAGTTGATGCCGAGCTTGTAGGCCTCGTTGGTCAGCTCGATGGGCGCGAAGTCGGTGTCCGACCACTCCCAGTACTCGGCGATGTCGTTGTTGAAGTTGACGATCGCCATCAGCCGCCGGGCCGGGTCGTTGTCCTCGAAGATGCCCCAGAACTCGGAGGGCACCCCGAAGTACGGGTGGTAGAGGTCGAGCGACTCGATCCGGAAGAAGGAGTCGAAGATCGGGTGGCTGCGGTCGAGCCGCACCAGCCGGGCCTCGGGCAGCACCACGCGGAGCTGCTCCTCGAAGTTGTACCAGTCGTTCTGGGCGAAGTCGTCGAAGATCATGAACCCGCCCTTGAGGAACCAGTTGCGCAGCCCCTCCGCCTCCCGCTGGGTCATGGTCCAGTGGCCCGGCTCGGTCAGGTAGGCGATCGGGTACTTGAACAGCTCGGGATCGTCGAGGGTGAGCACGTTCCCGCCGCCCTGGTAGGTGCGGGTCAGGCTCAGCTCGCTCAGCAGCTTGCCGAAATGGGCCTCGGCCCGCGGGTAGTCGTGGCTCCACATCGGGTCGCCGAACCCGCCCCGGCGGCCCAGCTCGCCCCCGCGCGGGGTGTACCGGATGCGGACGAAGGTGAAGGCGCCGTCGTAGGCCGCGTTGGGGAGCGGCTCGACCGCGCGGCGGCCCCGGTCGGGGAACTGCGCCGCGAGCACGCCCGCCCCCAGCAGCAGGGCCGCGGCCATCGTCCAGCCTCGTGGGGTCATGGTCTCCCCTCCCGGATCCTGAGCAAGAGGTCCTGCGCCCGCTCGAAGCCGGGCGCGATCTCGAGCGCCTGCAGCACCCGGCGGCGCGCGGCCGCGAGGTCGCCGGCCCGGTACTCCGCCTCCGCCACCCGGTAGAGCGCGTCGGCCCGGTCGGTGGGCGCCATCGCCAGCACCGCCAGCCGCTCCCGCACCACCCGGCGCCAGTCGCCCAGGCTGGCGTAGCGCTCCGCCAGCCGGCGGTGCAGCGCCGCGTCGCGGGGGTCGATGTACACCGCCCGCTCCAGCGCCGCCGCGGCCCCCGCCGTGTCCCCCAGCTGTTCGCGCAGGTCGGCCTCCAGCAGGTTGGCCTCGTAGTGGCTCTCCGCCCGGGCCGTGAACCAGGCCAGCTCGGCCACCGCCTCGCGGAGCCGCCCGGCCGCCCGGTGCACCGCGGCGAGCTGCAGCGCCGGCGCGTCGGGGCCGGCGTACTCCGGGAAGAGCGCCTTGGCCCGCTCGAGCGGGCCCCGCGCGTCCTCCATGCGGCCCGCCGCCATCAGCTCGAGGCCGGCCGTCAGCTCGCGGCGGAAGGGCCCGCCCCCCTCCCCCGCGGTCGCGGCCAGCCGGTCGCCGAACCGGTCCCGGAACCAGCGGTCGAACTCGCGGTCGAACCGCTCGGGCTCGGCGTCCAGCACCCGGCGGAAGACCGTGGGGGTGTCCCACCCGTCCCGATAGCCCCGCAGCATCGCGCCGATCGCCCCGGCCCCCCGGGTGGCCTCGATCATCTCGCACACCAGGGAGGCCTGATAGTACGAAAAGCCCACCTGCTCAGGATAGCCGGGCCGCACGAACCCGTCGTTCAGCCGGCTCACCGGCAGGAGCTTCCCGTCCCGGTAGGCGGCGAGGAAGGCGGGGCCCGGGCCGGCGCCCCAGCCGGGCCGCGCCCGGCGCTCCTCCAGCACCGAGAGCCCCTCCGACACCCAGCGCGGCACCCGGTGACCGGTGGCGCCCAGGGTGAAGGTGTGGGCCAGCTCGTGCCAGAAGGTGGAGCCCCAGTTGAACTCGCCCCGGGGCCGGGCGGCCGGCGAGTCCATGGCCAGCACGGTGCCGAAGCTCACCCCCAGCGCGCCCAGCCCCGCCAGCCCCACGGTGCGGACCGAGAAGTCGGCGTGGTGCCGGTACACCTCCACCTGGATCGGCGTGGGCGGGCGATAGCCGTAGCGGGCCGCCAGCCGGTCGTACGCCTCCTCCGCCAGTTCGGCCAGGTACGGCGTCAGCACGTCGATCTCCTCCGGCGCCGCGTAGTAGCGGAACCGGGGCGAGCTGCGGGAGGCGTACCCGCTGAAGGTGTCCATCAGGTCGAGGGTGTTCTTGACCCAGACGTTGTAGGGGTCGAGCGCGAAGGCCCGGTCCAGGGTCATCCGCCCCTCGACCATCGCGCCGATCCGCAGCTGGTTGAGGCCCAGGGCGACGAGGGCGGGCGCCGAGGCGGAATCGAGCGCCACCCCACGCGCCGCGAAGTCGGCCGCCTCGCGGTAGAACCGGTTGCGGGCGCTCTGCTCCGCCAGGTCGGCGTAGAACCGGGCGTAGCGGGGGTTGATGGCGAAGACCTGGTCGCGGGCCGCCCGGAACCCGGCGGTGTCGCCCCGGAGGAGGCGGGCGGTGGCCCGCACGGTGAGCGCCTCCAGCGACGCGGGGTTGGCGTCGAGGGCGCGGCCGGTCTCCCGGTCGGCGTCGTCGTAGGCCTCGCGGTCGAGGTGCGAGGCGGCGAGCGCCACCCGGGCCGGCACCAGCGCCGGGTTCACCTCGAGGGCCTGCCGGAGCAGCTCGGGCGCCTCGCCCCCGCCCTCCGCCATCGCCACCAGCGCCGAGCCCAGCAGGGCCCCCGGGTGTCGGGGGTTCCGGGCCAGCACCGCGCGGTAGGTGTCGAGCGCGTCGGGCCGGTTGTACTTCTCGAGGAAGAGGTCGCCCAGCTCGACCCGGAGCGCGAAGTCGTCGCCGTCACGGGCCACCGCCGCGTCGTAGTACTCGAGCGCGTCGCGGAACCGGGAGGGGTCCTCCACGCCGAGGGCGCGGTGGGCCGCGGCCAGGGCGGCGAGGTCGGCGGCCTCCAGCCGGTCGGTGGCCCGCACCGCGGCCGTGACCCGGCGGAAGATCGGGGCCGCCTCGCTCCAGCGGCCCTGGGCCGCGAGCAGGAGGCCCAGTCGGACGGGGGCCCGGGGGCCCGGGAGCCCGTCGGCCGCCGCGCGGTAGAGCGAATCGGCCGCGCCGAACCGGCCCCGGACGAGCGCGAGGTCGCCCCGGGCCAGGGTCCACTCCGGGGCGGCCGGGAAGCGCCCGAGGGCCGCCTCCGCGTCGGCATGACGGCCGGTTTCCAGCAGGGCACGCACCAGGGCGCGGCGGTCGGCGTCGGTCGCGCCGTCGCGCGCCACCGCGTGCGTGAGCGCGGGGATGGCCCGGTCGTACTCGCCGGCGAGCAGGGCGGCCCGGGCCGCGACCGGGTCGGCCGCCGGCTCCTGGCAGGCGGCGGGGAGCGCCGCCGCCAGCGCCAGCAGGGCGAGGCAGGAGACGGTGCGGAGGGCGGTCACGGGGGCGTGGTCCGTTCCCGGAGCGCCTGGCTGATCCGGGCCAGGTCCACCAGGAGCTCCTCCAGCTCGCGTTCGTACCGGTCGGCGGGGAGTTCGTCCCGGCGCGCGCGGAGCGCGTCGATGCGGCGCTCCAGTTCCGCCTTCCGCGCCAGCAGGCCGGCGGTGACCGAATCGCCGGGCGCGGCGGTGATCACCCGGTCGGCCGGGGTGAGGACGAAGCGGCGGGCCAGGGTCGAGTCGCTCAGCCGCGCGTGCTCGGTCTGCAGCCGGTTCTCCGCCTGGTAGCCGCGGGCCACCTCGCGCGACACGTAGCCGAACACCTCCAGCAGCGAGAGCCGGCCGTCCTTGTCCAGGTCGGCGGCGTCCCCGGCCAACGCCTCGCCCAGCACCGTCCCGAACCGGGTCTCGTTGCGCTCGAGCCCGCTCCTGGTGGCGGTGATGACCAGGCGGCCGGGGGCCTGCAGCCGGTCCACGAACCCGCCGCTCGCGCTGGCGGCCACGATGACGGCCACCTGGCGGGCGGGGAGCCGGCCCAGCAGGGTGGCCAGGTCCCCGGCCCCGATGTCGGGGCCCGGCAGGTTGAGGCGGGGCTCGCCGGCGTCGCTCCCGTGGCCGATGAAGACCAGCAGCACGCGGTCGTCGGCCCCGGTGCGCCCCGCCAGCGCGGCGAGTTCCGCGCCGAGCCGCTCGCGGGTCGATCGGCCGGCCGCGCGGCCCCCGGTCCGGGCCGGGTCTTCCGTCAGCCAGGTCACCCGCTCGCGCGGCACCGCGTAGCGGTTCGTCAGCTGGGCGATGAGCGCCTCCGCCTGCGCCACGAACGACGCCGAGTAGCGCGCCTCGCCCCCCACGCCGGTCACCACCAGCACGTGGGGCGCCGCCGCCTGGGCCGGGAGCCCGGCCGCCGCCAGCAGGAGCAGGCCCGCGATCACGCGAGCCCCCGGCGGCGGCGGAGGGTCCATTCGGCGGCCAGCAGGCCGGCCAGGAGGAGGAAGACGATCGGCATGTCCCAGAGGTCGAGTCGTTCGGTGGTCGTGATGCCCCGTTCGGTATAGACGATATCCTCGGGCAGCCGGTCCACCGTTTCGGCGGTGTAGAACCGGCCGCCGGTCTCTTCCGCGATCCGGCGGAGCAGCCCGGTGCGGCGTTCGGCCCCGAAGAATTCGCGGCCCACCTCGCCCGCGGTGGCGTAGGCCGGCTCGCTCCGGAGGGCGGCGGCGCCGTCGCCGGCCTGCACCTCCACCCGGTAGCGGCCCGCCTCCGGCGCGGGGAAGGCGGTGCGGTACTGCCCGTCGGCCCCGGCGGTCCACGTCATGGGCAGCTCCCCGGTGTCGCCGGAGGGGCCGGTCACCCGGGCCACCACCGCTGCCCCGTTGACGCCCTGGTAGCCCTCGTCGCGCACTTCGGCGGTGACCACCACCGGTTCGCCGGGGGCCACCCGGTCGGTGAGGGCGGTGATGCTGACGCGATCGGGCACCTCGCTGGTGAGCCACCGCATGACCTGGCGCCAGAACGCCTCGAAGCGCGGGTCGCCCACCGGCATGTCGGCGTGCATCCGCCAGAGCCACACGTCCTGCGCCA
>JBFILX010000161.1:0-5462 GCA_041612035.1 Gemmatimonadales bacterium
GAGCGCCGGCCTCGCCAAGTGGGGGGTCACCACCCGGCTCACCCTGCTCCTGCCGCACGGCTACGAGGGCCAGGGCCCCGAGCACTCCAGCGCCCGGATCGAGCGGTTCCTCCAGCTGGCGGCGGAGGGGAACATCCAGGTCGCCAACTGCACCACCCCGGCGCAGTACTTCCACCTGCTCCGGCGCCAGGCGCTGCGCAACCGGATCCGCCCGCTGGTGATCCTCACCCCCAAGAGCCTGCTGCGGCACCCGGAGGCCACCTCCACCCTGGCCGACCTGGCCGGCCGATTCCAGATGGTGATCGACGACCCCTGGGCCCGGGAGCAGCCCGACCGGGTCACCCGGCTGGTGCTCTGCTCGGGGAAGGTCTACTACGACCTCGAGCCCGAGGCCCGGCAGATGACCTCGGGCCGCCCGGCGGTGGTGCGGCTGGAGAAGCTGTACTCGTTCCCGGAGGCGGACCTGCGCGAGGTGTTTGCCCGGTACCCCGACCTGGAGGAGGTGGTCTGGACCCAGGAAGAGCCGCGCAACATGGGGGCCTGGGACTACCTCGACGAACTCCTGCAGCGCATCCTCCCGCCCGGCGTCACCCTGCGGTACGCGGGCCGGCCCATGCGCTCGAGCCCCGCGGAGGGATACCCCGCGGCCCATCAGCAGGCCCAGGCACGACTGGTGGCGGATGCCCTGGGAGCGGGCGACCCGGGGGCCGCCCGCGGCTAGGTCAGACCTCGGCCTCCAGGGGGCGCTCGGTCGCCTCGCGGATCATCTGCTGGATCGGCTCCGACAGGTGCTCCCCGTAGTGCAGCAGGAAGACCCCGCGCGACCGGCGGGCCAGGAGGAAGGCCAGGAAGGGCATGTCGGCCTTCGCCGCATTGCAGTCGCGGCAGGCGAGGACGAGGTTGTCGGGACGATCGTACGCCGACTTGCCGCGACGGGGCCGGACGTGATCGAGGGTGATGCGCTCGGCGGAGGTCCGGACGCCGCAATAGGCGCAGACGGGACCGTGTTGCCTGAGCAGCCACGCGCGGTGCTCCTGGTAGGACCGGCCGCCGGAGCGGCGCAGTTCGGAGCTGGAGGCGTGGCGTCCGTTGCTGGAAGACCTGCGAGACACTAAGACCTGCGGTTGAATGACACTTTCCCGGTCAGCGCCGGGGCGAACGAACCCAAATCTAAGCACACCACCGCGTTCCGGCGATAGCGCGGCCAACTGTATTGAAAATGTCGTGACACTGTCGGCTGTGCCGACCCCCTGCTGTCCGGCCGGACCGCCCGACGGTGCCCCGTCGCCCGTTACTTTCCGGCACCCCCGACCATCGCACGACCCGTGCCCCGGCCCATGGAGGCGGACCTGACCAGCCAGCCCCTGACCCCCATCCAGGAGTCCGACCCCGAGCTGGAGACCGCCTGGCGCAGCATCAACACGCTCCGGGTGCTGGCCATGGACGCCGTGGAGCGGGCCCAGTCGGGCCACCCCGGCACCCCCATGGCGCTCGCCCCGGTGGCCTACGTGCTCTGGACCCGCCACCTGCGGCACGACCCGGCCCACCCCGACTGGCCCGACCGCGACCGGTTCGTGCTCTCCTGCGGGCACGCCTCGATGCTCCTCTACGGGCTGCTCCACCTGAGCGGCTACGGGCTCACCCTCGACGACCTCCGGGCGTTCCGCCAGTGGGGGTCGCGCACCCCGGGCCACCCCGAGCGGGGCCACGCCCCCGGGGTCGAGACCACCACCGGCCCCCTGGGCCAGGGGGTCGGCAACGCGGTCGGGATGGCGCTCGCCGAGCGGCTCCTGGCCGAGCGGTTCAACCGCCCGGGCCACCAGATCGTGGGCCATCGGACCTGGGCGCTGGTGAGCGACGGGGACCTGATGGAGGGGGTGGCGAGCGAGGCGGCTTCGCTCGCCGGGCACCTCCGGCTGGGCCGCCTCACCCTGATCTACGACGACAACCACATCACCATCGACGGCGCCACCGCGCTTTCCTTCAGCGAGGACGTGGGCCGCCGGTTCGAAGCGTACGGCTGGCGGGTGCTCTGGGTGCGGGACGGGAACGACCTGCTCTCGGTGGACGCGGCCCTCACCGCGTCGGCCGACGGGGACCGCCCCACCCTCGTGGTCGTGCGCACCGTGATCGGCGACCCGGCCCCCACCAAGCGCGACACCGCCGAGGCGCACGGGGCCCCCCTGGGCGAGGCCGAGGTGCGCGCCACCAAGGAGATCCTGGGCTGGCCCGACGAGCCGTTCCACGTGCCCGGGGAGGCGCTGGCCGACATGCGGGGCTGCCTCGACCGGGGCGCCGCGTGGCACCGCGAGTGGGCCGCGCGCCTGGCCCGCTACGCGGAGGCGCACCCCGAGCTGGCGCGCGACTACGAGCGGGTACTGGCCCGGCGTCTCCCGGACGGGTGGGACGCCGGGCTCCCCAGCTTCCCCGGCGGCGGCGCGCTGGCCACCCGGCAGGCGTCGGGCAAGGTGCTCGACGCCCTGATGCCGCGGGTGCCCGAGCTGGCCGGCGGCTCGGCCGACCTGGCGGGGAGCACCGGGGTGAGCATGACCCACGGGGGCACCTTCGGCCCCGAGGAGGTGGGCCGCGGGTTCCACTGGGGGATCCGCGAGCACGCCATGGCCGCCTGCCTGAACGGGATGGCGGCCCACGGCGGGATCCGGCCCTTCGGCAGCACCTTCCTGGTGTTCGCCGACTACATGAAACCGTCCATCCGCCTGGCGGCGCTGATGCGGCTGCCGGTGATCTACGTCTTCACCCACGACTCGATCGGGCTCGGCGAGGACGGTCCCACCCATCAGCCGATCGAGCACCTGGCGATGCTCCGCTCGATCCCGGGGATGGTGGTGCTCCGGCCCGCCGACGCCGCGGAGACCGTGGAGGCCTGGCGCGCCGCGCTGGCCCGCACCGACGGGCCGACGGCGCTGGTCCTCACCCGCCAGAAGGTCCCCACCCTCGACCGTGCCGCGCTGGCCCCCGCCGACGGGCTGCACCGGGGCGGCTACATTCTGCTGGATCCGCCCGAACCGGCGCGCGCGCTGCTGATCGCCACCGGCTCCGAAGTGGCGCCGGCGCTCGAGGCGGCCCGGGCGCTCGCCGCCGAGGGCCTCCCGGTGCGGGTGGTCTCGCTGCCGTCGTGGGAGCTGTTCCAGGCCCAGCCCGCGGCCTACCGGCAGTCGGTGCTGCCCGACGCGATCGGCGCCCGGGTGTCGGTCGAGGCCGCCAGCCCCTTCGGCTGGGAACGCTGGGTGGGCGACCGGGGCCGGAGCCTCGGCATGACCGGGTTCGGCGCCTCGGCCCCGGGCGAGCGCCTGTTCGAGGAGTTCGGCTTCACCCCCGCGCGCATCGCCGACCTGGTGCGCGCCGCGGCCGGAGGAACCCGATGACCGACAACCCGCTGGTGCGGCTGGGCCGCCTGGGCCAGAGCCCCTGGTACGACTACATCACCCGCGACCTGGTCACCTCCGGCGCGCTGGCCCGCCTCATCGCGGAGGACGGCCTGCGGGGGATGACCTCGAACCCGACCATCTTCGAGAAGGCGGTGGCGGGGAGCGACCGGTACGACGACGACATCCGGGACCACGCGGCCAGTGGCCGGTCGCCCAAGGAGATCTTCGAGGTGCTGGCGGTGGCCGACGTGCAGGCCGCCTGCGACGCCTTCCGGCCCGTGTGGGAGGCCACCGACCGGGTGGACGGGCTGGTGTCGCTGGAGGTGGACCCCACGCTGGCCCGCGACACCGCCGGCACCGTGGCCGAGGCCTCGCGGCTCTGGGCGGCGGTGGGCCGGCCCAACGCGATGATCAAGATCCCCGGCACCCGCGAGGGGCTGCCGGCCATCGTGCAAAGCCTGGCCGAGGGGATCAACGTGAACGTGACGCTCCTGTTCGCGGTGACCCGGTACGAGGAGGTGATCGACGCCTTCATGACCGGGCTCGAGCGGCGGGTGGCGCTGGGCCGGCCGGTGGACGGGATCCGCTCGGTGGCCAGCTTCTTCGTGAGCCGGGTGGACGGCAAGGCGGACCCGCAGCTGGACCGCACCGGGGCCGACCCCGCACTCCGCGGCACCGCCGCGATCGCCAACGCCTGTGACGCCTACGGCCGCTTCCAGCGGGCCTTCGCGAGCCCGCGCTGGGCGGCGCTGGCGGGGGCCGGGGCGCGGGTGCAGCGTCCGCTCTGGGCCTCCACCAGCACCAAGGACCCGGCCTACCCCGACGTGTACTACGTCGAGGCGCTGGTGGCCCCCGACACGGTCAACACCCTGCCGCCCGCCACCTTCGACGCCTACCGCGATCACGGCCGGCCCGAGATCCGGATCCACGACGGGGTGGCGCGGGCCCCGGCGCAGCTCGCGGCCCTGGCGGCGGCCGGGGTGGACCTGGCGGCGATCACCCGGGTGCTGGAGGACGAGGGGGTGGCGAGCTTCGCGGCGTCCTACGCCTCGCTCCTGGCCGGGATCGACGCGAAGGCCGGCGCCCTGACGGGCCGCTGACCGATGCCCTGGTATCGCCAGCTCCACTGGCAGATCATCATCGGGCTGGTCCTGGGCCTGGTCTACGGCATCGTGGCCGCGGGGAGCGGCTGGGGCCGGTTCACCGCCGACTGGATCGCCCCCTTCGGGATCATCTTCCTCAACGCCCTCAAGCTGATCGCCATCCCGCTGGTGCTGGGCTCCCTGGTGACCGGGGTGGCCTCGCTCAGCGACCTGAAGAAGCTCTCCCGGATCGGCGGCAAGACGATCGCCATCTACCTGGGCACCACCGCGGTCGCGGTCACCATCGGGCTGGTAGCGGTGAACCTGATCCGGCCCGGCCGCACGGTGCCCGAGACGATGCGGGTGGAGCTGCAGGAGGCCTACGCCGGTGACGTGACCGCCCGGGAGGCGGCGGCCGCCACCACCCGGGAGCGGGGACCGCTCCAGCTGCTGGTGGACATCGTCCCCGACAACGTCTTCGCGTCCGCCTCCGACAACGGGAACATGCTCCAGGTCGTGTTCCTCTCCCTGCTGCTGGGCGTGGGCCTGATCCAGCTCCCGGCCGACAGGGCGCGGCCCCTGCTGGACGTTTTCCGCAGTCTCAACGACGTGATCATCCGGCTGGTGGACGTCATCATGCTGACCGCCCCGGTCGGGGTGTTCGCGCTGATCGCCGACACCATCACCTCGGTGGCGGGGGACGACCTGGCCCAGCTGATCCGCCTGCTGGGCGCCCTGGGCCTCTACATGCTCACGGTGATCCTGGGCCTGGCGATCCACATGGGGATCACCTACACCGCCCTGCTGCGCTTCCTGAGCCCCATGCCGCTGGGGCGGTTCTACCGCGGGATCGGCCCGGCCCAGCTGGTGGCGTTCTCGACCAGCTCGAGCGGCGCCACCCTGCCGGTGACGATGGAGCGGTGCGAGGAGGAGCTGGGGGTGTCGGAGGAGATCTCGTCCTTCGTGCTGCCGCTGGGCGCCACGATCAACA
>JBFILX010000162.1:0-5409 GCA_041612035.1 Gemmatimonadales bacterium
ACGCCCGGCTCGAGACTCAAGTCCCGCGCCATCGCCCCAGTACGGGAACCCCTTGTTTCTCCGTCACTTTGCGATCAACGGATGGTCGATTGTGTCTATTCGACACGAGAATCTTACGTGTCCAAGAGACACGGACACAAGGGGACCGGCCTGGCCCTGGCCCCCACGGCCCTTCGGCCCCCTGAAGAGGGCCTATATTCCGCGGGCTCTTCGCCTCATCACCAGGCATCGAAATGACACCCAGACCCGTTTCCCGCTCCATCCGGACCCTGACCACCCTCGCGCTGCTGGTGGTCGGATGCGCCCGCCCGTTGCCCCCGCCGGACGCCTCCATGGTGGCGGAGTGGATGCAGAACTACTACGGGCTCATCCGGGCGGAACGGATCTCGCCCCCCGTGGCGTCGCGGCTCCTGGCGTACGCCTCGGTGGCCCTGTACGAGGGGATGGCCGCCGCCACTCCGTCGCTCCGGTCGCTGGCGGGGCAGCTCAACGGGCTGGACTCCCTCCCCCGCCCCGAGCCGGGCGTCACCTACGACCCGGTGCTGGTGGCCCTCGCGGCGGAACACACCGCGCTCGACTCGCTCTTCAAGCAGGGGCTCCCCGCCACCCGGGCGGCGCTCGCGATCGTCTCCGACTCGCTGACGGCCGCCCGCCTGGCACGCGGGATCCCGCCCGACGTGGCGGAACGGTCGCAGGCGCTCGGCACCGGCATCGGCCACGCGGTGATCGCCTGGTCGCGGACCGACGGGTTCGACGCGACCCGCACCCGGCCCTACACCCCGCCCACCGGCCCCGACCGGTGGGTGAACGACAGCCGCGCCGACGAGTACGTTCCCCAGAACCTGTCGCCCGCCACCGACCTGGTGCAGCTCGACAACCCCAACGTCACCCTGCGGCCGGGGGCGGCGGGCGAGCGCACCCTGGTGACCAACCGGCCCAAGGCGGGCACCGTCACCGAGCTGAAGGCCATCAACCCCACCGGGGCGACGGAGCCCTACTGGGGCACGGTCCGGCCCTTCGTGCTCCGGGCCCCCGACGAGTGCGACGCGCCCCCACACCCGCCCTTCTCCACCCGACGCGGCTCCGTCTTCCGGGCCGAAGCGGAGTCGGTGTACGTGGCCAGCCAGTCGCTCACCGACGAGCAGCGGCTGATCGCCCTGTACTGGGCCGACAATCCGGGGCAGACCGGGACCCCCACGGGCCACTGGCTCGCCATCGCGAGCCAGATGGTGAGCCAGCTGGGGCTCACCGCCGAGCAGGCGGCGGAGATGTTCGTCCTGGGCACCGTGGCGCAGGCCGATGCCTTCATCGCCGCGTTCCACGTCAAGTACCGCGACCACCTGATCCGCCCGAACACCTACATCCGGCGCCACATCGATCCCGACTGGAAGCCGCTCATCATCACCCCGACCTTCCCCGAGTACCCCAGCGCCCACTCGGTGCAGTCGATGGCCGCGGCCACCGTGCTCACCCGGCTGCTGGGGCCGGTCGCCTTCGACGACAGCACCAACCTGGCCCTGGGCCACCCGGTGCGGCGCTTCCCCAACTTCGTCGCCGCCGCGGACGAGGCCGCCCAGTCCCGCATCTACGGAGGGATCCACTACCCCTTCGGGCGGGACGGCGGCAAGGCCCAGGGGGCCTGCATCGGGGAGAAGGTCCTGGAACGGCTCGTCACCCGCCTGGAACCCGCCCGGTGAGCCGGGCCCTCCTGGGCGCCCTCGCCCTCCTGGCGCTGGCGGCCTGCCGCCCGGCGCCGGACCTCTCGTGGCACGAGGAGCCGGGATACCGCTGGCGCGCGCTCGACGTCCCACGCCGGGGCGGGCCCGGCTTCACGCCGCTCGACCCGGAGGCCACCGGCCTCCTGTTCCGGAACGACGTGGACGACTCGACCCTGGTCCGCAACCGGATCCTGGCCCAGGGCGGCGGGGTGGCCTTCGGCGACGTGGACGGCGACGGGCTGGTGGACGTGTACCTCTGCCGGACCGTGGGCCCCAACGCCCTCTACCGGAACCTGGGCGGCTGGCGGTTCGAGGAGGTCGCGGCGGCGCGGGGCGTCGGCGCGGCGGACCGGAACAGCACCGGCGCGGTCTTCGCCGACGTGGACGGTGACGGCGACCTCGACCTGGTGCTCACCGCGCTGGGCGGGCCCAACGCGGTCTTCCTGAACGACGGCACGGGGCACTTCACCGAGCGGACGGAGGGGCTGGAGGGCCGGGCGGGGAGCACCACCAGCACCCTCGCCGACGTGGACGGCGACGGCGACCTCGACCTGTTCGTCACCAACTACAAGGCCTATACCACCCTCGACCGGCTCTCGCCCCAGGAGCGGGCCTTCGACCAGGTGGTGCGCGAGGTCGCCCCCCGCCGGTTCGAGGTGCTCCCCCGCTACCGCGACGAGTACAAGCTGGTGTACCGCGAGGAGCTGGCCGGGGTGACGCTGGTCCAGCGGGCCGACCCCGATGCCTTCTACCTGAACGACGGGACCGGGCGCTTCCGGCGGGAGCCGATGGCGGGCAACCCGCGCTTCCTGGACGAAACGGGCCGGCCCCTGGCCGAGGAGGCGGAGGACTTCGGGCTCGCAGCCCGGTTCGCCGACCTCAACGGCGACGGCGCGCCCGAGCTGTACGTGGTCAACGACTTCGAGGACCCCGACCAGTTCTGGGTGAACGACGGCCGGGGCGGGTTCCGGCTGGCCGATCGCGTGGCGCTCCGCTCCACCTCGAACTCCGGGATGGCCGTGGACGTGAGCGACGTGAACCGGGACGGCCATGTCGACCTGTTCGAGGTCGACATGCTGAGCGCCGACCGGCGCCAGCTCATGACCCAGATCCCCACCCACACCGCCGTCCCCGCCCGCCCGGGCGACGTCACCCTCCGGCCCCAGATGCAGCGCAACACCCTGCAGCTGAGCCGGGGCGACGGCACCTTCGCCGAGGTGGGCCGGCTGGCCGGGCTCGAGGCCAGCGGGTGGACCTGGTCGGTCATGTTCCTGGACGTGGACCTGGACGGCTGGGAGGACGTGCTGGTGGGCACCGGCCATCCCTGGGACCTGATGGACGGCGACACCCAGATGCGGCTCCGCAACCGGCTGGTGGACATCGACTGGCGCCGGATGTCCTGGGAGTTCCCCTCCCTGCCGCTGCCCAACTACGCCTACCGGAACCGGGGCGACCTCACCTTCGAGGACGTCACCACCGCCTGGCGGTTCGGGCTGGAGTCCGACTACTCGCACGGGATGGCCGCGGGCGACCTGGACGGCGACGGCGACCTGGACATCATCGTGAACCGGTTCCGCGCCCCCGCCCTGGTGCTCCGGAACGACGCCACCGCCCCCCGTGTCGCCGTGCGGCTGGTGGGCGAGGGGCCCAACACCGCCGCCATCGGCAGCCGGATCCGGGTGCTGGGCGGCCCGGTGCCGGTCCAGCAGAAGGAGGTGACCGCCGGCGGACTCTACCTCTCGCACAGCGAGACGGTGTACAGCTTCGCCGCGGGCCAGGCCGACGACCTCACCATCGAGGTCCACTGGCGCGACGGCCGCCGGAGCACGGTGACGGGCGTGCGCCCCAACCGGCTGGTCGAGATCTTCCAGCGTGGGGCCTCCGTTCCGGACGCGGAGCCGGGGCCCGCCTCCGCCCCGACGCCTACCCCCCTCTTCACCGACCAGACGGCGGCCCTGGGCGGCCACCGGCACCACGAGGTGGCCTACGACGACTTCGCGCGCCAGCTGTTGCTGCCCAACGCCTTCTCCCAGCTGGGCCCCGGGGCCGCGTGGTTCGACCTCGACCAGGACGGCGACGACGACCTCTTCATCGGGACCGGGACCGGCGGACGGCTGGGGGGCTTCCGGAACGACGGCGGCACCCTCCGCCCGTGGAACCGGTTCGTCCGGCTCACCGCGGGCGACCTGACCGGGCTGGTCGGCTGGCACGCGGGCACCGGGCGCGCGATGCTCCTCGCCGGCCAGTCGAACTACGAGGCCCCCGATCAGGAGGCGGCACTCGCCATTCCGGGGGTGGTGTCGTTCGACCTCGAGGGGGAGTGGGCCCTGGTGCCGGGCGACAGCGTGAGCGTGGGACCGCTGGCCGCCGCCGACGTGGACGGCGACGGCGACCTCGACCTCTTCGTGGGCGGCCGGATCTACCCGGGCGGGTATCCCTTCTCCCCCTCGTCCCGGCTGCTCCGGAACGACAACGGCACCCTGGTCCCCGACCTGCAGAACGCCGCCGTGCTGACCGGGATCGGGATGGTCTCGGCGGCGGTGTGGAGCGACGTGGACGGGGACGGCGACCCCGACCTGCTCCTGGCCATCGAGTGGGGCCAGATCCGCCTGCTGCGGAACGACCGGGGCCGGCTCACCCCCGCGCCGCTGCCCGGGCTGGACGGCCGGTACAGCCGGTGGAACGGGCTCGCCACCGGCGACTTCGACGGCGACGGCCGGCCCGACCTGGTGGCCACCAGCTGGGGCCGGAACATCCAGCACCGGGCCGACGAGGCGAACCCGCTGCTGCTCTACTTCGGCTACTTCAAGAGCGGGGGCCGCCCCGACGTCCTGCTGGGCCAGTTCGACGAGCGGGTGAAGGGGGTGGCCCCCCTGGTCTCGTTCGGGCGGCTGGGCGTCGCCCTCCCCGACGCGGCGGTCCGGCTCCGGACCTACAACGCCTTCGCCGACGCGACGGTGGACCAGGTGCTGGGTCCCTCCGCCCGCGACGCGGTGCGGCTCGGGGCCACCTCGTTCGACCACGTCGTGGCGCTCAACCGGGGCGACCGCTGGGAGGTGCGGCCCCTGCCGCTCGAGGCCCAGTTCGCCCCGTCGTTCGCCGCGGTGGTGGCCGACTTCGACGGGAACGGGACCGAGGACCTCTTCCTGACGCAGAACTTCTTCCCGGTGGAGGTCTCGGTGCCGCGGTACGACGCCGGCCGGGGTCTCCTCCTCTCGGGCGACGGGAGCGGCGGGTTCCTCCCGCTGCCGGCGGCGGCATCCGGGATCGCGGTGTACGGCGACCAGCGCGGCGCCGCCGCCTCGGACTACGACCGGGACGGGCGGGTTGACCTGGTCGTGCCCCAGAACGGCGCCGAGACCCGGCTCTTCCGGAACACCGGGGCGCGGGCGGGACTCCGGGTGGTGCTGGAGGGCCATCCCGGCAACCCGGCCGTGGTGGGCGCCCTGGTCCGCCTGGTGACCGACGCCGGGGTCGGGCCGAGCCGTGAGGTACCGGCGGGGTCGGGATACTGGTCGCAGCACGGGCTGGTGCCGGTGCTGGGCTGGCCGGCCGGGGCGACGCCGGTCGAGGTGCGGGTCCGCTGGCCCGGGGGCGGGGAGAGCGTGGTTCCGGTCCCGCCGGGGGCGGTCGAGGTCCGGGTCCCCCGTCCGCGCTGACGACCCCGGGACAAAGACAAGCGGGGCGGCAC
>JBFILX010000163.1:0-5399 GCA_041612035.1 Gemmatimonadales bacterium
CCGGGCCTCCCCCCGGGCCCCTCGCCCAGGTGGAGGCGGCCTACCGGGCGACCCGCACCTTTGCCGACCAGCTCGACGTCACCCGCGCCCGCGCCGCCGACACCTCGGTGCACGGCGTCACCGTCGACAGCCTGACCCGCGCGTACGCCGCCTCCCGGGCCCGCCTGCTCGAGACCCTGGCCCTCGTGGACAGCACGCCGCTGGGGCCCGAAGACCGCCGGGCGCTGCGCGTCATCCTGAGCACCGTGGACCGCGCCCTGGGCGAGTCGCCGGCCCCCGCCGTGGACGATGCCGGCGCCGCGGCCCCCTCCTGCGAGTATGCGGCCCGCTCGCTCCTCGCCCCCGGCGGAGACGAACGGGAACTGGTCGGCCGCATCTTCGCCTGCTACGGGGCCGCGGCCCAGGACGTCCGCCTCGGCGAGGAGCGGCTCGACCGGCTCACCGTCTTCGGGCTCCTCGGGACCACCGACGACCGGGCCCGGCGGCGGGCCCTCTTCCTGGCCCTGCAGCCCGTCTGGCGCTCGGTGAACGGGGACGACGGTCCGGACGACTCCCCCTGGCGGGTGGCCCTCGGGCCCCGGGCCGAGGGATGGCGGGCCGGCGAGTATCCGCACGTGGCCCGGGCACGCGCCCTCGGCATCCCGGCCGACTCGGTGGAGCCCTGGCTCGTGCGGGTGCTCGAGGCCTGGCGCGCCAACCTCCCCGACTCGCCGGTGGAGCCGTGGGACTGGTACTACCGCAACGGGGAGATGTCGCGCCGGCTCTCGCCCCGGGTCGGGCTGGACGACCTGCTGCGGCTGAACCACGAATGGTACCGGTTGCTGGGGGCCGATCCCGATGTCCTCGGCATCCGCTACGACGTGGTTCCGCGCCCGGGCAAGTACCCGATCGCCTACTCGACCTTCGGCGCCCGACCGCACCGCACCGCCGACGGATGGGACCCGGGGGAGCCCTGGGTGTTCGCCTCCTACCGGGTGGGCGGGGTGGACAACCTGGGGGAGCTGCTCCACGAGACCGGCCACGGGGTCCACATCGCCGCCATCCGGACCCGGCCCGCATTCGCCGAGTGGCCCGACAGCGACACCTTCACCGAGGCCCTGGCCGAGCTGGCCAGTCTCGACCTGACCGAGCCGGCGTGGCAGATCCGGCACCTGGGCGATTCGGTGCCGCTCGCGGCGGGGCTCCGGGCCCGATACGGCTCGGTGGTGCTCGACGTGGCCTGGGCGCTTTTCGAGATCCGCATGTTCCGGGGCCCCGGGCAGTCGCCCAACGCCGTCTGGGCCGACATCACCTCCCGGTACCTCGGCGTCCGGCCCCATCCCGAATGGTCCTGGTGGGCCATGCGCGGGCAGCTCATCAACTCGCCGGGGTACATGCTGAACTACGCCCTCGGGGCGATCCTGGTGGCCGACCTTCGGGCCCGGATCCTGGAGGAGCGCGGGAGGTGGGAGGCGGGGGACCCGGGCTGGTACGCCTGGGTGTCCGAGCGGCTGTACCGCTTCGGGCTGGAGCGGCCCACCGCGGAGGTCGTGGCGGAGTTCCTCGGGCGGCCGGTCTCCCCCGCCGCCCTGCTGGCCGACCTGGCCCGGGGCCGCCCGGGGGGGTGACTAGAACGAGGTCTGGTTCAGCGACTGGATGAGCTGGTAGAGCGCCACCCCGCCACCCACCGCCAGGCTCACCAGCACCGTCTTGGTGAGGCTGAACTTCCGCGTGGCGATCCGGCTGATGTCCGCCAGGGGCACCATGACCGCCCGAATGGCCAGCTCGGTGGGGAGCCCGCGCAGGCTGTCCCCCACGATCGAGGGGGCGTGGAGGATCACCTGGCTGGTGTCGGAGGCCCGGTCCACCCGCACCACCGGGGGCTGCTGCTCCTCGATGAGCCGGGTCGGGGGCATCGTTTCCACGTGCCAGGTCTTGCAGCCGGCGAGGCTGGCGGTCAGGAGGAGGGCCAGCACCGGGCCCGCGGCACGGCGCAGGGGTGTCCTGTGGGGGTGTCCACCTGAGGGGGTCATCCGGGTGGCCTTCGGTCGAAGGGGTGGGGTCGGGGAGGGCCCGGGGCGGCCCGAGATCCACGAATATATGTGACGTGGGCCACAGACGGACCCCCCACAGCCCCCGCCCCCACGCCCTGTTCGCGGCCCTCCGGCGAGGGTGTCCGGCCCGCCCCGCCCGGAGTGGAACCTTTCTTGCAAGGCAGCGTTATAGGAGTACCGGGCTGGCCGGTGCGGGGGGCACCAGGCGCCGGGAGGAGAGACGGATGATCGACCCCATCCTGCTGCAGAAACTGACCCAGGCGCATCCGCCCGCCGAGCTCATTGCGCAGATCGCTCGGCTCGAGCCCGGCGGCACGCTGCCCGCCGTGCTTCCCCTGCTCGCCGCGAGACTGCTGGGGGCGACCCCGGCGGACGAGGACGACGAGGGGCTCGACGAGGAGCTCGCGACCGCCTGAGCCCCCGCGCTGCCGCGCGAACCAACGCCCCGGTGCCCGACGGCACCGGGGCGTTCTTGTGGCCTTGACCCGACAGTCCCGGGGCCGCGATGTTGCGGCCGGTCGGCAAGGCACGCCTGGCCACTGTGTCATTCCCGCCGTGTCATTCTGCCTCACCTGGAGTCCTCGTGTCACGCCTTCGTGTGATCCTCGTCACCGTTGCGGCGATCGCCGCGACGACCCCCGTTCACGCCCAGACGAGCTATCTGGATGCGGATCCGGTCATCGCCCGCATCCTCGACCAGCCGCTCACTCCCGTCGCGAGCGTGAGCCCGGACCGGCAGTGGCTTCTGCTGATGAGCCGTCCGTCGCTCCCCCCCATCGCGGAACTCACCGGCCCCGAGTTGCGGCTGGCGGGCACCCGGATCGACCCGCGGACCAACGGGCCGGCCCGGAGCGGGTCCTTCACGGGCTATCTGTTGCGGTCCGTCCACGGGACCACCGAGCGGGCGGTCAGGACGCCAGCGGGCGCCCGCCTCGGTTCGCCCCAGTGGTCCCCTGACGGGGCCCGCTTCGCCTTTACGGTCACGGGATCGGGCGGGATCGAGCTGTGGGTGGCGGAGGTGGCGACGGGGGCCGCCCGGCGGCTGACCGGTCCGGTGCTCAACGCCGCCACGGGTCAGCCCTGCGCATGGCTGGGCGGTGCCGACCGGCTGGTCTGCCGAACGGTCCCGGCGGGGCGGGGCGCTCCCCCGGTGAGGACCGACGTCCCGGCGGGCCCCGTGGTGCAGGAGACCGCCGGTCGAGCGGCTCCGAACCGCACCTACCAGGACCTGCTGGAGAGCCCGGCCGACGAGGCCCTGTTCGACCACTACTTCACCAGCCAGGTGGTGGTAGTCGAGGAGGACGGGACCCTGGTCCCGATCGGCCCGCCGGGCATCCACGCCTTCGTCCTGCCGTCGCCGGACGGCCGGTTCCTGGCCGTGCAGACCGTCGCGCGGCCGTACTCCTACGTGGTGCCGATGAGCCGTTTCCCGAGCCGGCTCGAGATCTGGGACCGGTCCGGGACGGTGGTGCGCCGGGTGGCGGAGCGGCCCCTCCAGGAGGCCGTCCCGATCTCGTCCGACGCGGCCCCGGTCGGCCCCCGCGGCGTCTCGTGGCAGGCCACTGCCCCGGCCACCCTGGTCTGGGCCGAGGCCGCCGATGGGGGTGACCCGGGCCGGCAGGCGGCTGTTCGCGACCGGGTCCGGACGCTGGCGGCTCCGTTCGACGGCGAGCCGGGGACCCTGGCCGGGCTGGCGATGCGGTTCGCCGACGTCGACTGGCTGGCCGGGGGGACGGCGGTCGTGTCGGAGCGGTGGTCGAAAACCCGGCGGGTGCGTACCTGGATGGTGCGGCCGGGGGCGGCGCCCAGGCTCCTGTTCGACCGGTCGTCCGAGGATCGGTATGGTGACCCGGGCCGATTCCTGAGCACCGTGACCGCGTCCGGTGCGCAGGTCGTGCAGACCACGGCGGACGGGCGCCGCGCCTTCCTGGTCGGCACGGGGGCCTCGGCCGAGGGAGACCGGCCGTTCCTGGACGAGTACGACCTCGCCACCGGGAAGACCACCCGGCTCTGGCGGTCCGAAGCGCCGTGGTACGAGCAGCCGGTCGCCCTGCTCGACCCGGCGCGGCGCACCGTGCTCACCCTCCGCGAGTCGGCCACCGAGCCGCCCGACTACATGGTGCGGGACCTGCGGCGCCACCGGCTGACCCGGCTCACCGCGTTCGCCGACCCCGCGCCCGAGTTCGCCGGGGTGACGAAGGAGCTCATCACCTATCAGCGGGAGGACGGGCTCGGGCTCTCGGCTACGCTCTACCTCCCGCCAGGCCACGACCGTTCCTCGGGCCCGCTCCCCTTCGTCTTCTGGGCCTACCCCCGGGAGTTCGGCTCGGCCGACGCCGCCTCGCAGGTGGCCGGGTCCCCGTACCGGTTCTCCCGGCCCACCGGGGCGTCTCACCTTTTCCTGCTGCTGGCCGGGTACGGGGTGCTGGACAACCCGACCATGCCGATCGTGGGCGGCGAGGGCGAGCCCAACGACACCTACGTCGAGCAGCTGGTGTCCAGCGCGAGCGCGGCGGTGGAGGCGGTGGTGGGGCGCGGGGTCGCCGACCGGAACCGGATCGCGGTGGGCGGGCATTCCTACGGGGCGTTCATGACCGCCAACCTGCTGGCCCACACCGACCTCTTCCGGGCCGGGGTGGCACGGAGCGGGGCCTACAACCGGACCCTCACTCCGTTCGGCTTCCAGTCCGAGGAACGGACCTACTGGCAGGCGCCGGACCTCTACGAACGGATGTCGCCGTTCACCTACGCCGACCGGATCACCGAGCCGATCCTGTTCCTCCACGGGATGGAGGACGACAACAGCGGGACCTTCCCCATCCAGTCGGAGCGGATGTACGCCGCGGTGAAGGGCAACGGGGGCCGGGCCCGCCTGGTGATGCTCCCCGGCGAGGCCCACGGCTACCGGGCCCGGGAGTCGGTGGGCCACACCCTGGCCGAGACCATCCGCTGGCTGGATGCTTACGTGAAGGGCCCGCGCGGTCCGTAGGCCCGACGACCGGCCACCCGGACGCACGAGGGGGGGCGACCCGGATCGGGCCGTCCCCCCTCGGTGCGCCGGAGCGCCGGGCTAGAAGGTGACGGTCATCCGGCCGTACAGGTAGCGCCCGTTGAACCCGAAGGGGGTCTGGCCCGAGTACCGGTTGATCCCGAAGAACGAGTTGCCCCCCACCGTGGCGCTGGGTGGCGAGCTGAAGACGTCGGGGTACTGGTCGAAGATGTTGTCGGCCCCGGCGGTCACCGCGATCCTCCCGCCGAACGAATAGCCCAGGCTGAGGTCGGCCACCACCTTGGCGTCGAAGGTCTGGTCGAGCGACCGGTCGTTGCCGGCGGCCCGCACGAAGACCTCGCCGTAGCGGACCCCGC
>JBFILX010000164.1:0-5365 GCA_041612035.1 Gemmatimonadales bacterium
ACGGGAACCCCGGGTCGAAGGAGCGGATGCCCTCAAGGTAGCGGGGGGGTGGGCCCGCGCCAGAGCGGCGGACCTCGCCTTGCCTCATGCTCCCGGGTCGCCGGATATTCGGACATGCCACGACGATTTCCCTGGGCCACCTGGCCGCGCCAGCGGCTGCTGGACAAGCGCATCTGCGACCTGGGCGTCACGATGGAGGGCACCTGGCTCGAGGACTGCGCGGCCCAGCTCGACGCGGAGCTGGACGCGCGCGGCATCTCGCTCCGGCCCACCCTCTGGCTCTCGGAGGAGTGGTTCGCGCCCTCCAACGTGGCCGGTTTCGCCATCCCGTTCTTCCTGGCGCATCCCCGGCTGATCCGGCTGGAGCGGAGCCAGATCCTGGAGGTCGAGGGGGGCACTCCGGCGGAGTGCATGCGCATCATGCGGCACGAGATGGGGCACGTGCTGCAGCACGTCTACGGCCTCAACCGGCGGCGCCGGTGGCGCGAGCTGTTCGGCAAGTCCTCCACCCGCTACCCCAGCGTCTACCGGCCCAACCCGACCAGCAAGCGCTACGTCCAGCACCTGCGGCTGTGGTACGCCCAGTCGCACCCCGACGAGGACTTCGCGGAGACCTTCGCGGTGTGGCTCCGGCCCCGGTCGAACTGGCGGAGCCGGTACGCGGGATGGCCGGCGCTGAAGAAACTGGAGTACGTGGATGAACTCATGGGCCAGCTCGACCGCTTCACCCCCGTGGTCCGGAGCCGGGCGCGGCTCGACCCGGTCCGCACCCTGCGGCAGACCCTCCGCGAGTACTACCAGGACAAGCGGGCCAAGTACTCGGTGGAGTATCCCGACGTCTACGACCGGGACCTCCTCCGGCTCTTCTCCGACGACCCCGCCTACCGGGGCCGCTGGCCGACCGCCTCGAGCTTCCTGCGCAAGCACCGCCGCTGGATCCGCCGCTCGGTGGCCAAGTGGACCGGCGAGTACGAGCTGTCGCTCGACATGGTGCTGACCGACATGATCGGCCGCTGCCGGGAACTGCGGCTCCGGGCGGTGGGGCCGGCCCGCCAGCTGCGACTCGACTTCGCCCTGCTCCTCACCGTGCAGACCATGCACGCCCTCTACAGTCAGTCCCGACGCTCCTGGATCGCCCTATGAAGCCGCTCCGGATCCTCGCGCTGATGCACCCCACGCTGGTCCCGCCCGACTCGCTCGAGGGGTACAGCGACAAGGAGGCCAACGTCTGGAAGACCGAGTACGACATCGTCTCCACCCTCCGCGGGCTGGGCCACGAGGTGCGGGCGCTCGGGGTCCAGTACGAGCTGAGCCCCATCCGGGAAGCGGTGGACGAGTGGAAGCCCGACGTGGTCTTCAACCTGCTCGAGGAGTTCCACGGCGAGACCACCTACGACCAGAACGTGGTGAGTTATCTCGAACTGCTCCGGGTGCCCTATACCGGGTGCAACCCGCGGGGCCTGGTGCTGGCCCGGGGGAAGGCGCTCTGCAAGAAGATCCTCGCCTACCACCGGATCCGGGTGCCCGGGTTCGCCGTCTTCCCGCGGGGCCGCAAGGTCCGGCGCCCGGCGCGCCTGGAGTTCCCGCTCATCGTGAAGAGCCTCATCGAGCACGCCTCGCTCGGCATCGCCCGGGCCTCCATCGTCGACTCCGACGAGCGGCTGGCCGAGCGCGTGGGCTTCGTGCACGAGCGGCTCGGCACCGACGCCATCGCGGAGCAGTTCATCCACGGCCGCGAGCTGTACGTGGGCGTGCTGGGCAACACCCGGCTCAAGGTGCTCCCCACCTGGGAGCTGGAGATCCGGAACGTGCCGCCCGACACCCCGCTCATCGCCACCGAGCGGGCCAAGCACAACCTCGCCTACCAGGACAAGTGGGGGGTGCTGCAGGGCCCGGCCCAGAACCTGCCCCCCGCGGTGGCCGGCCGGATCCAGCACATCACCAAGCGGATCTACCGCACCCTCGAGCTCGACGGCTACGCCCGCATCGACTACCGGCTCTCGCCCGAGGGCGAGCTCTTCTTCCTCGAGGCGAACCCCAACCCCGAGATCGCCGAGCGCGAGGAGTTCGCCCAGGCCGCGCTGCACGCGGGCATCACCTACCCGAACCTGCTCCAGCGCATCCTGCGTCTGGGCATCCAGCGCGGCCCCGACCCCTCCGCCGAGTGACGTCGCACGCCTGAAACCTCGTTTCACCGCTGAAACACCGCGGGAAACGACACACGCAACGGTTTCCTCCCGTAGGGCATCGAACGGACTGTACCGACGTCGAGGCTCTCAGGAGGAGGCTGCATGGCTCCCGACCGATTCCGCGCCCCCGCGCTGCTCGGCTACTGCGCCGCGGCGTGGGCTCTGCTGGCCGCCGATCCCGCCCCGCTCGCCGCCCAGAATGGCGGGCCCCGCGAGCGCGCGGCCCCTGCCGCCAGCACGCACGCGGGCCACGACCGGCCCACCCCCCTGCTGCGCGCCGCCCAGCGCACCGCTCCGATCCGGCTCGACGGCCGGCTTGACGAGCCGGCCTGGCAGGCCACGGCGGCGGGCAACGGGTTCACCCAGCAGCGCCCGACCGACGGCGCGCCCGCCACCCAGCAGACCGATATCCGGATGCTGTTCGATGACGAGGCGCTCTACATCGGGGCGCGGATGTACGACAGCCTGGGCCGGGCCGGGGTCCGCACCCAGCTGGTCCGCCGTGACCAGGAGCCCCAGTCGGACTTTCTCCAGCTGATCTTCGACACCTTCCACGATCACGTGGGCCGGACGATGTTCGCGGTGAACCCGTCCGGGGTGAAGGGCGACGCCGGGCAGGCCTCCGCCTACATGGACCCGTCGTGGGACCCGGTCTGGGACGTCGCCACCTCGATCGACTCGCTCGGCTGGTCGGCCGAGTTCCGGATCCCGTTCTCGCAGCTGCGGTTCTCCCCGGCGCCGGAGCAGACCTGGGGGCTGCAGGTGTGGCGCTACGTGCAGCGCCTGAACGAGATGTCGATGTGGTCCTACTGGAGCCAGACCGACGCCGGCGGCGTCTCGCAGTTCGGCCACGTCGAGGGGCTCCGCCCCGGCACCGACCGGAAGCGGGGCGAGATCCTCCCCTACGTGGTGGGCCAGGTGGACGCCCTGCGGCCGGGCCCCGCGGGGGACCCGTTCTACGACCCGAACGCCCAGACCCTGCGGGTCGGGGCCGACGTGAAGTACCGGCTGAGCCCCAGCCTGACGCTCGACGCCACCATCAACCCCGACTTCGGCCAGGTCGAGGTGGACCCGGCGGTGGTGAACCTCTCCGCCTTCGAGACCTTCTTCCAGGAACGACGCCCCTTCTTCGTGGAGGGCGGCGGGATCTTCAGCTTCGGCTCCTTCAACTGCTACTTCTGCAGCAACGTCTCGAGCCTGAACCTCTTCTACTCCCGCCGCATCGGGCGCCAGCCCCAGGGCCCGCTGCCGCAGGGCACCCGGTACCATGACACGCCCAACGCCACCAGCATCCTGGGCGCCGCCAAGGTGACGGGCCGCTCCCGGTCGGGGTGGTCGGTGGGGATGCTGAACGCGATGACCGGGTCGGAGTCCGCCCGCCTCATCCTGCCGGGCGGCCCCGCCACCCAGGAGGTCGAGCCCTTCAGCAACTACTTCGTGGGCCGGGTGAAGCGCGACCTCCGCCGCGGCAACCTGACCCTGGGCGCCATCGGAACGTCGGTGGTCCGCCAGATGGACGACCCGCTGCTGCGCGAGCGCCTCCCGGTGCACGCCGAGGCGCTGGGCCTCGACTGGAACTGGTTCTGGAAGAGCCGGCGGTACCGGTTCATGGGGAGCGTGGCCGCCTCCAACGTGTCGGGCGAGGCCCCCGCGATCCAGCGGCTCCAGCGGTCGAGCGCCCGCTACTTCCAGCGGCCCGACCGGGAGCACGGAAGCAACGGGCTCTTCAGCGACGCCTGGGACCCCGAGGCCACCCGGCTGGGCGGCTACGCGGCGTATGCGCGGGTCGGCAAGGAGGCGGGCGACTGGCTGTGGGAGGCCGCGGTGAACCTGCGGAGCCCGGGCTTCGAGGTGAACGACCTGGCCTTCCTCAACCGGGCCGACTACGTGTGGATGAACGCCAACCTGTTCCGCCAGTTCACCAGGCCCACCGGCTGGTACCGGTCCGCCTTCTTCATCGCCGGGGCGCAGCAGCAGGTCAACTGGGACGGCGACCTCACGGACCGCCAGCTGCACGGGTTCGCCCGGTTCCAGTTCCTGAACTACTGGTCGCTGGGCGGTTTCGTCATCCGCCGGCCGGAGACCGACGACGACCGGGCGCTCCGCGGCGGCCCGGTGGTGCGGCGGCCTGCCAATACCTTCATCCGGACCTTCGCGGAAACCGATACCCGCCAGGCGGTCTCGTTCGAGCTCGGGTTCTCGACCGGCACCGACGCCGAAGGAGCACGGGGCTACGGCGTCGGGGGGGGCATCACGGTGCGGCCCGCCTCCAACGTGCAGCTGAGCCTGCGGCCCGACTGGAACCGGTCGGCCTCCAGCCAGCAGTACGTGACGGCGGTGACTGACCCGACGGCGACCGCCTTCGGGGGCCGCCGGTACGTGGTGTCGGACCTGCGGCAGGACGACCTGTCGCTCAATACCCGGCTCAACGTGACGTTCAGCCCGACGCTCACCCTGGAGCTGTTCGCCCAGCCCTTCGTCTCGAGCGTCAACTACGAGCGCTTCAAGGAGTTCGACGCCCCGCGCACCACCCGGAAGCGCGTCTACGGCGAGGACCGGGGAACCATCACCGAGGCCCGCAACGCGAACGGCGACATCACCCACTACGTGATCGATCCGGACGGGGCCGGCGCCGCCCAGCCGTTCCAGCTGGGGAACCCCGACTTCGGGTTCCGGTCGCTGCGCGGCAACGCCGTGCTCCGCTGGGAGTACCGGCCCGGCTCCACGGTGTTCTTCGTGTGGACCCAGGACCGGTCCCACCTCGGGCCGTTCGACGACCGGCTGTCGCTGGGCAGCGACTGGCGCGCGCTCCGCGCCGCGTCCCCCAACAACATCTTCCTGGTGAAGGTGAACTACTGGCTCAACTTCTGAGCCCGGCCTGATCCCGCGGCCGGCCCCCGCCGCCCGTTAGATTGGCGGCGGGGGCCTGCCGCATGCATCCGACCGACCTCGTTGACCAGCCCGCCGTCCGGGACGGCGTGTTCACCGCCGCCGCGCTCCACCGGCCGGCCGGCGGTGCCGTGACCGAGCTGGTCCGCCACCGGCTGGAGGTGCTGGAGGCGGCCCGGGTCCGGCTGGCCGACCGACACGACCTGGACGCCCTCCACGACTTCCGGGTCTCGCTCCGCCGGCTCCGGAGCCTGCTCCGCGGCCACCGCCGTCTCCTCGCCGACGCT
>JBFILX010000165.1:0-5355 GCA_041612035.1 Gemmatimonadales bacterium
CCTGTGGCACCTCCGCTACCCGCTCGCGGACGGGTCGGGTCACGTGGTGGTCGCCACCACCCGGCCCGAGACGATGCTGGGGGACACGGGGGTGGCGGTCCACCCCGCCGACCCGCGCTACCGCGACCTGGTGGGCCGGGAGATCCGGCTCCCCCTGGTGGACCGGCTGATCCCGATCGTGGGCGACGAGGGGGTGGACCCCGACTTCGGGACCGGCGCGGTCAAGGTGACCCCGGCCCACGACCCCCTCGACTTCGAGATCGGTCGCCGGCACCGCCTCGCCGCGCTCGACGTGATGACCCCGGACGCGCGGATGGCCGACACGGTGCCCCCGCCGTTCCGGGGTCTCGCGCGGGAGGAGGCCCGGCAGGCGGTGGTGGGCGCGTTCGATGCGCTCGGACTGCTCGAGGCCACCGCGCCGCACCGGCACGCCGTGGGACAGTGCTATCGCTGCGACACGGTGGTGGAGCCGCGGCTCTCCGAACAGTGGTTCGTGCGCATGGCCCCGCTCGCCGCGCCGGCGCTCGACGCCTACCGCGACGGCCGGCTCCGCTTCATCCCCGAGCACCGGGGGGAGGAGTACGCCCGGTGGCTGGAGAACATCCGCGACTGGTGCATCTCCCGGCAGATCTGGTGGGGCCACCGGATCCCGGTCTGGTACTGCCAGACCCCGGCGTGCGGCCGGGTGGCCGCCAGCCGGACCGACCTCGCCGCCTGCCCCGACTGCGGCGGTCCCGCCCGCCAGGACGAGGACGTCCTGGACACCTGGTTCTCCAGTCAGCTGGTCCCCTTCAGTGCCCTGGGCTGGCCGGAACGGACCGCCGACCTGCGGGCCTTCTATCCCGGCGACGTGATGGTCACCGCCCCGGAGATCCTGTTCTTCTGGGTGGCCCGGATGGTGATGATGGGGCTCGAGTTCATGGACGAACTCCCGTTCCACACCGTGTACCTGCACGGCACCGTCCGCGACACGCTGCACCGCAAGATGTCCAAGTCCCTCGGCAACGGGATCGACCCCCTGGTGGTGATCGAGCGGTACGGGGCCGACGCCCTGCGCTACACCGCGCTGGCCGGGGCGGCGGTGGGCACCGACGTGATCCTCGACCCGAACGATCTCGAAGCCTCGTTCGCCGCGGGCCGCAACTTCGCCAACAAGCTCTGGAACGCCGGCCGTTTCCTGCTCGGCAATCTCGACGGCCCCGCCCGGCCGCTGGCCGGTCCCCACCGCGGGGTGGTGCGACGCGACGAGCTGAGCCTGGCCGACCGCTGGCTCATCGCGCGGTGCGACCTGGCGGTCCGCGAGGTGACGGCGGCCTACGAGCGCTTCCGCCTCAACGACGCCGTCGCCGGCGCCTACCGGTTCCTGTGGGACGACCTGGCCGACTGGTACATCGAGCAGGCCAAGCCCCGACTCTACGGCGACCGGCCCGGCGGGGACGTGGCGCGGGCGGTCCTGGCCGCCACCTTCGATGTGGCGCTCCGGCTGCTCCACCCGGCAATGCCCTTCATCACCGAGAAGCTGTGGCGCAGCCTGCCCGGCCGGACCCCGGGAGCCACCATCGCCACGGCGACCTGGCCCCTGCCCGATGCGCGGGCCGCCGATCCCGAGGCCCTCGCCGACTTCGCGCTGCTGCAGGAACTGGTGGCCGCGGTCCGGTCGATCCGCGCCGAATACGGGGTCCAGCCCGGCCAGTCGGTGCGGGCCCTGGTGTCCGCGGCGTCCCCCGCCCTGCGCCGGGCCGTCGCCGCCGAGGAGGCGGCCGTGCGCCGGCTCGCCAAGGTCTCCGACCTGGTGCTGGACGCGGGGTCGCCGGAGGGCGCCGGGAGCGCGGTGCTCTCGGACGGCGCCACGGTGGCGGTGCCCCTGGGCGACCTGATCGATTTGGAGCGCGAGTGCCAGCGGCTGGGCCAGGAGGCGACCCGGCTGGCCGACCTGGTCGCCGGCCTCACCGCCAAGCTGGCCAACCCGCAGTTCGTCTCGCGCGCACCCGAAGCGGTGGTCAGCCGGGAGCGCGAGAAGCTGGCCTCGTGGGAAACCCAGGTCGCCGCGCTGCGCCGCAAGCGGGAGCAGCTGGGCTGTTCCGGGTGAGGATCCGGCCGCTGGTCCTGCTGCTGGCGGCCGGGTGTGCCCATATCGCCCCGCCCCCCGGCGGGCCCGAGGACAAGGGGCCGCCCATGCTGCTGGCGACGCATCCCGACTCCTTCGCCGCCTATCCCGGCTGGAACGAGGACGTCGAGTTCCGCTTCGACGAGGTGGTGTCGGAAGGCGGCTCGCCCAACATCGGGCTCGGCACCGGCGACCTCGAGAAGCTGGTGGTGCTCTCGCCCGGCGAGGAGGTCCCGGTGGTCCGGTGGCGCCGCAACCGGATCACGGTGCGCCCGCGGGAGGGGTGGCGGCCCAACACCGTCTACCGGATCGAGCTGCTGCCGGGGGTGCGCGATCTCCGGAACAACATCTCCCGCGGCAGCGCCGTGGTGACCTTCACCACCGGCGGGCCGCTCCCCACCGACACCCTGCGGGGCCGGGTGGTGGACTGGAGCACGGCCCGGCCCGCGCCCGGCGCGACGGTGCTGGCCGTCCTGCTGCCCGACTCGCTCGCCTACCGCACGGTCACGGACTCCACCGGGCGATTCACCCTGGGACCGCTTCCGGGCGGAGAGTACCTGGTGTACGGCGTCCTGGACGCGAACCGGAACGGCCGGCTCGACCCGCGGGAGCACTTCGACACCGCACGGGCGGTGCCGGCCCGCCGCGACGTGGGCGAACTGTGGGCGTTCCGGCACGACAGCACCCGGCTGCGCGCCCAGGCGGCGACGGCGGACGACAGCGTCACCGTCGCCGTCACCTTCAGCGCCCAGCTCGATCCGTACCAGCGGCTGCCCGCCGACTCGGCCCGACTGCTCGCGCTGCCCGACTCGACCCCGCTGCCCGTGCTGGCCGTGCTCCCGCGCACCGCCTACGACAGCGTCTACCGGGCCCGGCGCGACACCACGCGGGCCGACACCACCAGGGCCGACACCGTGGCCACCCGCCGGCCCGCGCCGCCCGGGGCCCGGCGCGACACCGTGGACACCGGACCCCTCACCACCCGCCCCGCCCTGTTCGACCGGCTGCTGCTGCGGCTCGGCCAGCCCGTGACCCCCGGCGGCCGCTATCTCGTCCAGGTGCACGGGGTCCGGAGCGTGAGCGGCATCGCGTCCGACGTGCAGATCCCCCTGGTCCTCCCGGCCGCGCCCGCGGCGCCGGCCCCCGGCGACACCGCGGCGGCCCCGCCCGATACCGGCGCCGTCCGGCCGGACACGGCATCGACCCGGCCGGACACCGCGGCCGTTCGCCTGCTCCGTTCCGACCCGGCCCGCCGCCGATGAGCGACCCGCGCCGCCACCTCCCGTCGGTGGACCGGCTGCTGCAGGACCCGGCGATCGCGGAACTGGGCGCGATGGCCCCGCGCGCGGTGCTGGTCGAGGCGGTGCGGGACGTGCTGGCCCGGGCCCGCGACGCGGGCGGGCAGCCCCCTGACGACTGGCCCGCGGCCGTGCGCCGGGCCCTGACCCGCCGCACCGCGCACTCGCTCGACCGGGTGGTCAACGCCACCGGGATCGTGCTCCACACCAACCTGGGCCGGGCCCCGCTGGCCCGGGACGCCATCGACGCGATCCGCGCGGTCGCCGAGGGCTACAGCACGCTGGAGTTCGACCTCGCCTCGGGGGGCCGGGGCAGTCGGCACGACCACTGCGCGCCCCTCCTGGCCGAACTCACGGGCGCCGAAAGCGCCCTGGTGGTGAACAACGCGGCGGCGGCGCTCGTGCTCGCCCTCAACGCGCTGGCCGAGGGCCGCGAGGTGCTGATCTCGCGGGGCGAGCTGATCGAGATCGGCGGCTCCTTCCGCATCCCCGACATCCTTGCCAAGAGCGGCGCCGTGCTCCGCGAAGTCGGCACCACCAACCGGACCCACCTCGCGGACTACGAGGGGGCCCTGTCGGACCGCACCGGGGCCATCCTCATCGTGCATCGCTCCAACTTCGAGCAGAGCGGGTTCGTCACGTCCCCCGATCCGACGGCGCTGGCGGCGCTGGCCCACCGGCACGGGGTGCCCTGCGTGTACGACGTGGGCAGCGGGCTCCTGGCCGACCTGGAGCCGTGGGGGCTCCGGGGCGAGCCGCGCGTCGCCACGGCCGTGGCGGGCGGGGCCGACGTCGTCCTCTTCTCGGGCGACAAGCTGCTGGGCGGGCCGCAGGCCGGGTGCCTGGTGGGCACGCGCGCCGCGATGGCGGCGTGCCGCCGCAACCCGATCGCCCGGGCCGTGCGGGCGGACAAGATGACCCTGGCGGGGCTCGAGGCGACGCTGATGCTCTATCGCGACCCCGACGCCGTGCGGCGCGAGGTGCCGGTGCTCCGGATGCTGACCCTGTCCCCCGCCGATCTGCAGCGGCGGGCGGAGGCCCTCGCGGCCGGCTGTCCGGGCGCCTGCGCCGCCCGCACCGTCGCGGGCAGTTCCGGCGTCGGAGGCGGCGCCTTTCCCGGCGCCGCGCTCCCCACCACCCTGGTGTCGCTCGACCCGGGACCCCGGGGCGCCGACGCGCTCTGCGCGCGTCTCCGGGCGGGACGGCCGCCGGTCATCGCCCGGGTGGCCGACGGCCGCGTGCTGCTCGACCCGCGCACCCTGGCCGCGTCCGACGACGAGGTCATCTGGCGGGCGCTGGCCGAGGCGACGACCCGGTGATCCACGCGGCCTTCCTCGACCGGGACGGCACGCTGGTGGAGGATCCGGGGTTCCTGCGGGACCCGGACGACGTCCGGCTGCTGCCGGGGGCGGTCGACGCGGTGCGGCGGCTGAATCGCGAGCGGATCCGCGCGATCGTGGTGACCAACCAGTCCGGCCTGGCGCGGGGCCTCATCGAACCGGGGGAGTACGAGGCGGTCACCCGCCGGCTGGAGGAACTCCTGCGCCGGGGCGGCGCGATGCTGGACGCCGTCTATCACTGCCCCCACTACCCGCCGCTGTCCGGTCCTTGCGACTGCCGCAAGCCCGGTACCCTGCTCTATCGCACGGCGGGGGCCCACTTCGGGCTCGACCTGGCTCGCTGTGCCTGGATCGGCGACCGGCTCACCGACCTGCTGCCGGCCCACGCGTTCGGCGGGCGGGGGGTCCTGGTGCGCACCGGGAAGGGCATGGAGATGGAGGTGGAGGCGGAGGCGGCCGGAGCGGGGTTTCCCGCGGTGGACGATCTCCCGGCGGCGCTCGCCTACCTCCTGGGGACAACCGGCTAGTCGAGCCGGACGGGGTTCCCGGCCGCAGCGTCCCAGCGCCAGCGGGGCGCGCCCGGTCGCAGCTCGCAGCTCCCCAGCCCCCG
>JBFILX010000166.1:0-5347 GCA_041612035.1 Gemmatimonadales bacterium
GCCTGGAACTACGCGGTGGGGCCGGACGGCCGGCTGCTGGTCATCGTGGCCGCGCCCGATCAGCGGAAGAACGTTCTGCACGTGCTGACCGGTCTGCACGCTAGGCTCCGGACCATGGCGCCTTCGTCGAGGTAGGCAGGTCGACCGAGTGACGTGACAATCACGGCTGGCGCTTGAGGTCCCACTCCCAGACGACGCTGACCCCCTGGCCGGGCGCCCATTCGTAACGTCCCTTGAGCCGGTCGAGGTCGGTCGTCGTTGGCGGCGAGCTCAGGTCGTAGTGCCACCAGGTCGGCAGCAGGTTGGTCATCGGAACCGGCACTCTGGTTCCATCCATGTCACACTGCACATGGAAGATCGGGGACCATCGATCGGGCCAGCTGCCTGTGGTCGGCTGATAGCCGACCTCACTGCGGCCGATGTCCTCCATCCGAAGCTCAGCCATCGGGTTTCCGTCAATGTCGAGGGTGTCGAGCGGCATGGTCCCTGAAATGGTCCCCCGGCAGGCACCCGTCGCGATTGCGGCCCAGCGTACCACGCCGCCCGTTGCCCGGTAGTTGCGGACGCGTCTCCCCGACGACCAGCTCGGGCCGTCCACCGCCTCCAGCATTACGGTGGCTCCCGACCCCACCTGGAGAGTCCCCGACATGCCCGCGTTCTGGAATACGCCCCGTGCGGTGACCGTGCCGTACCATGCCCCGCTGGTTGCGCACCCGCAATCCGGCGCTTCGGCCCATCCCGATCCAATCGCGTTGACCCAGTCCTTGGCCAGGCCGACGAGAGCGCCGTGGTCGAGGGGTGGTTTCTCAGGGACGGGCGGTACGCCCATCTGGTCTTCATAGACGACCTCGCCCAGGGTGTTCAGGGCGCGGGTGCCGAGAAACGCGGTCTTGATGAACTGGGGTAGGCCTGGTTCGTGCTCGACGTGCTCGACGAACTGCGACCCGCCGCCAGGCGCAAACTGCTTGAACTGAACGCAGAGCTCCTTGGGGTTCTTGCCGACGAACAACATTGCCTGTCCCGGCACCTGCCATCCGGGAAGTTCCCCGTGACAATCCTGGCACGATGAGTCCGGCAACGGCTCACCGGTGATCGAATCGGTCATCTGCCCGCCGAGGTGCCGACCGATCTGGGGGTCGACATAGGGGTTGACGGCGCCATGGCAGTTCACACAACGAGGATGGAAGATCACCGGCAGCATCTCGTCGAAGGCATCGAGCGCTCGTCGTACCTGAGTCGGCGTGAGCGAGCACGCCCGTGGAACGTCTGGCGCCGGGGCAAGGGCGGACCCGCTTGCCGCGCCAGAGGCCAGGCTACGGGTGGCAGCCAGCACCAAGGGGACCAACAAAACGAGTGCTGTAATGCGGAGTCGCAGGCCAGGGCTTGGCGTCATGGTGGGGACGAATCGAGGAGTTGGTTGAAGGCTGCCCAGTCCAGGGTGCGGAAGGTCTGGAGGAGCGCCTGGCGCACCTTGGGGTATAGACCGGTACCGCCGATCCCGATGGTGACGGTGATGCTGCGCACTTCGACCGGGGAGCGCCGGGCGCGCCAGAAGTCGTAGTTGGGCATGAGAACGCGCCGCGACGGCGTATCACCCTTGGCCGTCAGCGGCCACCCCGTGGCCTTCGGTCCGTCGCCCACCTCCATGTCGACATAGGCCGGCATCCGCCGCTCCTCCGGCGTCATCCGCTCCAGGTCGAGGCGGAGCGCCTCCCGGTAACCGTGCGATGCCACGAGGGCGGCCTGGTTGCGTTCCCGGTCTTCCGCGTCTCGGCTCCGGAGCTGCTCGGTGACCTCGCGTTCGGTGTCCTCCAGGGTCTTCCGGAGCTGGGCGACCTCCGCGGCGGTCTGGAACTGGACCGCCTGGCGGAGAATGTCCTCCCGGTTCCTGCGGCGCTCCGCGGCATCCTCCATCCACTGCTGGTACGGGGTCTTCTCGAGGCCCGCGCGGTACTCGGCGAGCTTGTTCCCGTCCGCACCTTCCTGGTCGATCAGGGCGGCCTCATACAGCGTCTCCCGGGACACGGGCAGCCAGGGAAGGGTGCCGGGCGGCGTGAACAGCATGCTCACCCCGCTTCGCTGCGGCACACCACCGTGCCACCGGTCCCGGACGGGCTCCCACAATTCGCCGTAGACCTGGGTGGCGCCCGGCACCTGCCACAGCGTGCCGGCGACCTGCTCCGGGGTGCCCTCCGGCTGCCGGGCCCGGTCGGGCTCGATGTACACGGTCCGTCCCTGTGCGTCGCGGAGGCCGCCGGACGGGGGAAGCGGGTTCACGCGCACCGTGATGCAGTCGCACCCCTCCCCCGCAATCGCCTTCGTGGGCACGTAGAACATGAGCGTCAGGATGTGCTCCGCCACGGCCCCCGCCATCACCTTCTCGTCCGGGCCGATCGGGCGTGACCCTCCGCCGAAGATCGGCTGGATTTCGAAGCCGTCGGGGTTGGCCAGCTCGGGGACCTGCTGCAGCAGCCCCTGGATGCGTTCGAGGGTCGCGATGGCGGCGGTCCGCTGGGCGCGGGTGAGTTCGCCTCCCAGGCGATTCTCCGGGGGGAGCCAGCCCGAACGAGGGGCCGGGGTCGTCGGGCGCTGGGCCAGCGCTGAGGTGCCCGCGGCCAGGCCGAGAAAGGTGGCGAGGACGGTGTGCCTGATCATGGTCGCTTGAGGTCCCAGGAGGTTCTCGTGTACCCGCCGGCGAGATTCTCTGGATCCCAGCGGTCGTGCCGGAAGCTGCCTCTCAGCACCGGCATCTCGTCTGGGTCCCGTGACGAGGGCTGGGGGTCGGCCACGAGTTCGCCGCCGCCCCACTCGACCGGGTCCGCGGGGAATCGCTCCGTTGTCACTTCGCCGCCTGCGATGCTCCTGCTTTCGCGGACCAGGTCGGGTCCCGGGCACGCGAACGTGATGATGTAGACCGGCTGGCCTTCCCTGAAGTCGAACTCGATCGCAACCAGCCCGGGGCCGAGAATGTCCCCCCGCCCCTTCATCTCGTGCTCAGGCACCCCCTTGTAACCGCGGACCTCCAACTCCGTGACGGAGCCTCTGCACTGGGCCTTGCCGCCGATCACGGTGATGTCGATCACGACCTCGGTGCGGGACCTGAAGTCGTCGGTGAGCGTCGAATCCACCGATCGGTAGGCGATGGTGCCGGAGTAGAGGTTGGCGTAATTGCAGTGCACCAGCACCGGCTGACATCCGGCCTTGACGCCCTCGCCGCCCAACGCGGCGGTCACCCGATTGCCGAATTGGTCGGCGAGCTCCAGGACTGCGCTTTTCGGCCCGACGGACTTCGGCCGAAACACGACGGTGAGCGGGTCACAGCTGCCCGGGAATGGGGCGAGCCAGGCCGCGTTGCGGCCGTCCCAGCTGCAGCCCTGTCCAGTTCCTCCATCGATGAGGTACCAGTCACCCGCGTCGGGGCCTGTCAGGGTCACGCGCAGTGAATCCGCCGTCGCGCTCGTCACGCCGCCAACCTGAAAGCCGAAGGGGACCGTCGCGTTCAGAGCCGCCTTGCCGAAGTCGTGACTACGCGGCGCCAGGCTGGGCCCGCGCTGGGCCTCGGCGCCTGACACAGCCAGGGCCAGCCACATCGCGGTGGCCAGGGTCCGGCTGTGGCGTACCGCACGCACATGGCCTGGTCTGGTTGTCCCTATCGCCTGACGATCGCCACCACCCCAATGACCCAGAATGACCCCGCCTCGAACGGCGCACCGGAGTCCGCCGGGCAGATATGACTGTTGACCACATCCGCTCGTCGTCATTGCTTCACGATCTCCACCCGCCGGTTCTGGGCCCGTCCCGCCGGCGTGGCGTTGGGGACCGCCGGCTTGGTGTCCCCCAGCCCCATGGTGGTCATCCGGTCCTCCGCGATCCCGAAGTCGGCCACCAGCGCCGCCTTGACCGCCGCCGCCCGGTTGTCGCTCAGCGTCCTGTTGCTGGCCGGGGAGCCGACGTTGTCGGTATGTCCTTCGATCAGGATCTTCAGGTCGGGGTACTTCTGCATGGTGGAGGCGATCTCCTTGAGCACCGGCCGCGACTCGGGCTTGAGGTCGGCCTTGCCGGTCTCGAACAGGATGCCCTGCGTGGCCCAGCGGCCTTTGGCCGTGAGCGCGTCGTACAGCACGTCCACCTCGCTCTCGGCCACCCGGATCATTGCGATGTAGGTCTGCTGGCCCGCCTCCTCGCCCCCCTTCACCAGGAACCGGATCACCGAGTCCCGCTTGAACGCGAGTTCGGGGATGTTGTACATCCGCCGCTCGTTGCTGTAGAGCTTGAGGTACGGCCCGTCCATCAGCATCCGGATGTGGGCGAGATTGCCCCGGTTCTGCGCGGTCACCACATCGGGAAACGGCATGGTGCTGGTGGCCACCGTCTGGCCGCCGCCGATGATGATGGTCCCGTCGGCGGCCCAGTTGATCTCCGCGGAGGTGGCGCTGCGGTCCCAGACGGACCCGCCCTCGAACGCCACGATGTCGTAGCCGCCGACCCCTCCTTCGGGAGCGATGACGTCGACCTCGAGCGTGAACCGCTCCGGGAGCTGCTTGCCCACCGGGACCATGAACTCGCCGCGGCTGGTCGAGCGCAGCATCTTCACACCGTCCCGCTCCACCACGTCCATCGACCCGGCCTTGAACTTGAGCCCGCGCGCGAAGTTGCCGACCCGGTCCTCGCTGAAGTCGGTGTAGAAGATCACCTTGCTGCCGGGGACGAAGTCGTAGTTGTCCCACACCTTCGAGTCGGCCTTGGCGGGGGCCCCCGGCGCCGGCCCGGAGTCCTTTTCGGACGCCTTCCGGACCGAGTCGGCCTTCGCGGAGTCGGCCTGGGCCTTCTTCATCGCCTCCTCGGCCTTCCGTTTCGCCTCCTCTTCCGCCCGGCGCCGCAGACCGCCGATCTGGGCGGTGGCCGGAGTGGGCACCGAGGTGAGCAGCAGCATCGCGGCGGCGGCGAGCAGCAGGGATCGGGTCAGGGACCCGGAGATGGGAATACGCATGGGGACACTCTCCAGTGAAGCCGAACGTCGGACGACAGGGACTCAGTGCGGGCGGGGGATGACCCGTTCCGCGAAGTTGTTGCCAGGACGGGGGTCGGGCGTGTCGCTCATCGCCATCACCCCGATGCGCCCCTCCCTGCCCGTGGGCGGCACGGTGGTCGTGATCTCGAACTCCCGGACGTCCCGCGGCCGCAGGGTGCCGGCGGTGCAGATCACCCGGGCCCGGAGCGACGGCACGCCGGGCGGGCTGGGCCCCGCAGTGCAGCCCGGGCCCAGGCTCAGGATGCCCACGCCCACCGGCAGCAGGACCTCCACCCGGGCCGCCGCTGCCTCGCCCAGCTCGGTGGTCAGCGAGAC
>JBFILX010000167.1:0-5346 GCA_041612035.1 Gemmatimonadales bacterium
CCCGGGGCCTCGGTCAACGCCTGTCCCGAGTGCAAGGGCCGGGGGACCGTCTCGTTCGGCCAGGGCGGCTTCGCGGTGAGCCGGCCCTGCCCCCTCTGCCGCGGCCGGGGGAAGGTGGCCAGCGCCCACTGCGGCACCTGCGCCGGGGCCGGGGAGGTGCGGACCGAGCGGAAGCTCATGGTGACCATCCCCGCGGGCAGCGACTCCGGCACCCGGATCCGGCTGAAGGGCCAGGGGGAGCCGGGCCAGGCCGGGGCGCCCGCGGGCGACCTGCTGGTCGCGCTCCAGGTGGCGTCCGACCGGTTCTTCCACCGCGAGGGGCTCGACCTGCACTGCGAGGTGCCGCTCAACGTCGCGCAGGCGATGCTGGGCACCACGGTGCGGGTCCGCACGGTGGACGGGCGGAAGATCCAGCTGCGCATTCCCCCCGGCACCCAGCCGGGACGCAAGTTCAAGATCACGGGACAGGGGGTGGTCAAGGGGGGCGAGCGGGGCGACCAGCTGGTCACCATCCGGGTGGAACTGCCCGA
This sequence comes from Gemmatimonadales bacterium, assembly GCA_041612035.1. Lineage (GTDB taxonomy): Bacteria > Gemmatimonadota > Gemmatimonadetes > Gemmatimonadales > GWC2-71-9 > SZUA-320. The sequence goes on from JBFILX010000167.1 coordinate 531, forward strand.
GAAGCTGAGCGGCGATCAGGAGGCGCTGTTCCGGAAGTTCGCCGAGTCGACCGGGATGAACGCCTGAGGGCTCAGGCGGGGCGCGGCTCCCGGTAGCGGTCCACCAGCAGCTGGTGGATGCCCGGCGCGTCACCCTCGGGGCGCCGCTGGCGGTACCTCCCGTCGGGCAGCAGGTCCCACGCCTGGCGGCGGTCCTCGAGGATCAGCTCCAGCACCTCCCGCAGGTGCTCCCGGTGCCGGGCGCTCTCCACCGGGACGGCCACCTCGATCCGGCGGTCGAAGTTGCGGCCCATCCAGTCGGCCGAGGCGATGTGCACCTCCTCCTCGCCGCCGTTCAGGAACCACCAGGCCCGGCTGTGCTCCAGGAAGCGGCCGATCACGCTCACCACCCGGATCCGGTCGCTCACCCCGGGCACGCCCGGCCGGAGGCAGCAGATGCCGCGCACCAGCAGGTCGATCGCCACCCCGGCGTTGGAGGCCTCGTACAGCGCCTGGATGGTCTCCTGGTCGGCGAGGGAGTTCATCTTGGCGAGGATCCGGGCCGGGCGGCCGGCCCGGGCGTGGTCGGCCTCGCGCCGGATCCGCTCCAGCACCCAGGGGCGCATCCCCTGCGGCGCGACCACCAGCTTCCGGTAGCCCTCGTAGTTCGAGTACCCGGTCAGCACGTTGAACAGGTCGGTGAGGTCGGCGCCCAGCGCCGGGTCGGCGGAGAAGAGCCCGAAGTCGGTATAGACCCGGGCGTTCCGGGCCGAGTAGTTCCCGGTGCCGACGTGCCCGTAGCGCCGGATCCCGTCGCCCTCGCGGCGGACCACCAGGATCACCTTGGCGTGGGTCTTGAGCCAGCCCACCCCGTAGCTCACGTGCACCCCGGCGTCCTGCAGCCGCTGGGCCCACCGGATGTTGGCCTCCTCGTCGAACCGGGCCTGCAGCTCGATCAGCACCACCACCTGCTTGCCCCGCTCGGCGGCCTGGGCCAGGAGGCGGGCGATGGCGCTGTCGTCTCCCACCCGGTACATGGTGAGCTTGAGCGCGAGCACGTCGGGGTCCTCGGTGGCGGCCTGGATCAGCCGCTCCACCGAGCCCTGGAAGCTCTCGTACGGGTGGTGCACCAGCACGTCCCCCTCCGCCAGCACGTCGAAGATCCCGCGCGGGCCCGCCAGGCGGGGCGGGAGCGCGGGCACCAGGGGGACATCCCGGAGTCCCGGGATCTCCAGGGCCGCGAGGACGTGCAGGTCGCCCGCGTCCAGGACCCCGTGCACCTGGTAGACGTCCTCCGCCGCCAGCGGCATCCCCTCCGCCTCCTGGTCGGCGTTGAACTCCTCCAGCAGGAGGGCCTGGAGCGAGGCCGGCATCCCGGGCCCGGTCTCCAGCCGCACCACCTCCGCGAACCGCCGGTTGCGGATCTCCTCCTGGATCAGGCTGAGCAGGTCCTCCGCTTCGTCGTGGTCGATCTCCAGGTCGGTGTTGCGGGTGATCCGGAACGGGTGGCACCCCAGCACCTCCACGCCCGGGAAGAGCCGGTCCACGTGCAGGGCGATGAGCAGCTCCAGCGGGAGGTAGCGGTGCACGCCCGGGAGCGGCACCCAGCGGGGGAGGATCTTGGGCACCTTGACCCGGGCGAACTGCTCGTCGCCCGCGTCGTCGCGCAGGGTCACCGCCAGTGACAGGCTCAGGTTCGAGATGTAGGGGAAGGGGTGCGCCGGGTCCACCGCCAGCGGGGTGAGCACCGGATAGACGTGCACGTCGAAGTAGGCCGCCAGGTGGGCCCGGTCCTCGTCGGTGAGCCGCGACTCCTCCAGCACCAGGTCCACCCCGCGTTCCCGGAGTCCCGGCACCACCTCGTCACGGAAGCAGCGGCAGTGCTCGGCCTGGAGCTCACGCACCAGCATGGCGATCGCCGCCAGCTGGTCCTGCGGGGTGAGCCCGTCCGGGGTCCGCTCCACGTACCCCACCGCCACCTGCTGCTTGAGCCCCGCCACCCGGACCTGGAAGAACTCGTCGAGGTTGGTGGCGAAGATGGCCAGGAACTTCACCCGCTCCAGCAGCGGGGTCCGCGGGTCGCGTGCCTCGTGCAGCACCCGGCGATTGAACTCCAGCCAGGAGAGTTCGCGGTTGATGTAGAGGGTCGGGTGGCGCAGATCGCCGGGCGCCCGGAGGCCCGGGTCCATGCTCATGAACACGTCGGTCATGGCCAGGTAATGTACGCCGGGCCCCCGGCCGGCAGGGAAGGGCCGGGCCGTACAGACACCGAACCCGGCTAGGCGATCAGGCCGCCGCCGAGGACCCGGCCCCCGGGCCCGTACAGCACCCCCGACTGGCCGGGGGTGATGGCCCGGGCCGGGGCGTGGAGGCGCAGGGAGAGCGTTTGCGGGCCGCTGGCGGTCACCGTGGCGGGGAGGGCGCGCGACCGGTAGCGGATCTGCACCTCGCAGGGGTCGTCGGGGCCCAGCGGGTCGGCCAGCCAGTTGACCTGCTCCAGCGTCACCGCCCAGCCCTCCAGGTCCCCGGCGTCGCCCACGACCACCTCCCGCCGGCCCGGTCGGATGACCACCACGTACCGGGGGGCGGCCTGGCCGCCGGGGAGCCCCTTGCGCTGGCCGACGGTGTAGCGGGCGAACCCCTGGTGCTCTCCCACCACGCGGCCCGCCGTGTCCACCAGGGGCCCGGGGGTGAGGGCGGGCGCGTCGGCGGGGAGGTGGCGGGCGAGGACCCCGACGTAGTCGCCGTCGGGCACGAAGCAGATCTCGACCGACTCGGGCTTGTCGGCGGTGACCAGGCCCAGGCGGCGGGCCAGGAGCCGGGTCTCCGCCTTGGTCATCCCGCCGACCGGGGTGAGCATCCGGGCCACCACCGCCCGGTCGATGCCCCAGAGGAAGTAGCTCTGGTCCTTCTCCGGGTCGCAGCCGCGGTAGAGCCCCCCGTCGCGCGCCACCGCGTAATGGCCGGTGGCGATGGCGTCGCAGCCCAGGGCGTCGGCGTGGGCCAGGAGGTCGCGGAACTTGGTGAACGAGTTGCAGCGGACGCAGGGGATGGGGGTCCGGCCCTGGCTGTACTCGCGCACGAAGTCGCCGATGACGTCGGCGCCGAACCGGTCTTCCAGGTTGAGCACGTAGTGGGGGATCCCCAGCCGGTGGGCCACGTCCCGGGCATCGGTGATCGAGTCGAGGGAGCAGCAGGGCCGGTCGGGGACCTCGTCCCCGTAGCAGAACAGCTTCATCGTGGCGCCCACGACGTCGTAGCCCTGTTCGACCAGCCGGGCGGCGGCGACCGAGCTGTCCACCCCGCCCGACATGGCCACCAGCACCCGGTCAGGCACGACCCAGCACCACCGCGAGCTGTCGGACCTTCTCCACCACCCCGGGGAACACCTCCGCCGCCCGCTCGAGGTCGGCCGGGGTGGTCTCCTTGCCGACGCTGAACCGCACCGTCCCCAGCGCCAGCGGCCGCGGGACGCCCATGGCCGTGAGCACGTGTGACGGCTCCACCGACCCGGTCGAGCAGGCGGAGCCCCCCGAGGCCGCGACCCCGGCGAGGTCGAGGTGCATGAGCAGCGCCTCGCCGTCGGCGCCCGGCACCGAGACGCTGAGCACGTGGGGGGCCCGGGGGCCGTCGTCGGCGTTCACGACGAGGTCCGGCACCCCGGCCCGGAGCCGGGCGGCGAGGTCGCGCCGGAGCGCCTCCAGCCGGGGCGCGGCCTCCGCCTGCTCGGCCGCGGCGAGCTGGGCGGCCCGTCCGAGCGCCACGGCCCCCGCGACGTTCTCGGTGCCGGGGCGGATCCCGAACTGCTGGCTGCCCCCGTGGATGATCGCCTCCACCACCCCCCGCACCCGCACCACCAGCGCCCCGATCCCCTTGGGGGCCCCGATCTTGTGGCCCGACAGGGTGACGAGGGAGCAGGGCAGGCCGGCCACCGACAGCGGCACCTTGCCGAACGCCTGCACCGCGTCGGTGTGGAAGGGGACCCCCGCCTCGTGGCAGCGGCCCGCGATCTCCTCCACCGGCTGCACCACGCCCGTCTCGTTGTTCACCCACATCACCGAGACCACCGAGGGCCGGTCGGCCAGGGCCCGCTCCACCTCGGTGAGGTCCACCACGCCCCGCCGGTCCACCGGGAGCACCGTCTCCTCGCCCCCCATCCGGGCCACCGCGTGCGCCGCCGCGAGCACCGCCTTGTGCTCGGTGCTCGCGACCACCGCCGCCATCCGGCCGCCCTTCGCGCGGGCCGCCAGGGCCGCGCCGATCACGGCCAGGTTGTCGGCTTCGGTGCCGCCCGAGGTGAAGACCACCTGGCTCGGCTCGGCCCCCACCGCCTCCGCCACCTCGCGGCGGGCCTGCTCCAGCCCGGCCCGGGCGGCGCGCCCGAACCGGTGGGCGCTGGAGGGGTTGCCGAAGGCGCCCCCCAGGTAGGGGAGCATCGCCTCCACCACCTCGGGACGCACCGGCGTGGTGGCCGCGTGGTCGAGATAGACCGGGGACTTCATGAAGGGAAACTTACGGGCGTGGCGGCAGGGGACAACCGCACGGCTAGATGCTCTGGACCCCGAGGCGGAGCACGTCCTCCACGGCCATGGTCTCCTCGGTGTGGAACGGCTCGCCGTACCGGGTGCGGATGAGCGAGCCGTAGTGGGCCGACTGGACCGCGATGAGCCCGTACAGGTCCTGTCCGGTGGGGAAGATCTCGCCGGCGTTCAGCGCCCCGTCGAACTGGCTGGCGTAGCACCGGATCGCCTGCATCTTGCGCTCGAACTGGTCGGAGATGTCCACCACGAAGGTGGGCTTCACCGGGTCCTCCCGGTAGGCCAGGGCGTAGAGGACC
>JBFILX010000168.1:0-5336 GCA_041612035.1 Gemmatimonadales bacterium
ACAGGGTGCAGCCCCGCCTGGCCGTCCACCACCAGCACCACCAGGTCGGCCTCGGCCAGGGCCAGCTCGACCTGTTCCCGGATGGCCCGGTCCATCGCCTCGTGCGAGTCGGGGACCAGACCCCCGGTGTCCACCACCCAGAACCGGCGGCCGGCCCAGTCGGCGTCCCCGAAGTGGCGGTCGCGGGTGGTCCCGGGCCGGTCCGACACGATGGCCGGCCGGCCTCCCAGGATCCGGTTGAAGAGGGTGGACTTGCCCACGTTCGGGCGGCCGATGATGGCCACGGTGGGGCGGCTCACGCGGCCTCCGGCGCGAGCGCGTCCACGAAGGTGCGGGAAGGCCGCACCGGCATGGGCAGGGCGGAGGCCAGCCGCTCGAGGCTCAGGTCGTCGATGAAGAGCTCCCGGTCGTTCAGGGATTCCCCCGGGATGAGGGCCAGGTCGAACCCCTCGAGCGGACCCAGCGCCTCCAGCATCGCCCGGCCGGGGAGAAGCCCTGCGGTCGTGACCCGGGGTCCGAACAGGGAGTTCTCGAGGGCCAGCAGCTCGAACCGCGCCCCGGTGGCCTGGGTCAGCGGACCCAGCACGTCGGGCAGCAGCCGGCCCATCGAGGTGCCCGTCACGACGGCAATCCGCCGGCCCTGCCAGGCCCGGAGCCGGTCGGCGCCGGCCGCGACGGCCCGCTGCAGCCAGCGCACGCTCCCCACCCCGTTCTCCACCTGGTCGAAGTCGCCGTACCACTCGGCCGGGGGGAGCGGACGCCCCGCGCGGAGGTAGAGTTCGTCCGCCCCGTGGGCCCAGCGGTGCCCCCGCTCGGCCCGGGCCCGCTCGCCCCAGCGCTCCAGCTGGGTCACCGCCGCGGCGCACTCCGCCTCGGTGGGCTCCCGGACCCGGTCATGCTTGCTGAACTCGGTGAGCCCCACCGGCACCACCGACACGCTCAGGACCGGCTCGGCCATCCCGTACAGGTCGGCGATGGTCCGGTCGAGGATCGGGCCGTCGTTCACCCCGGGCGACATGACCACCTGGGTGTGGAAGCTGATCCCGTGGGCGGCGAAGTGACCCAGCTGCTCGAGGATGTCGGGGGCCGAGGGGTTGCGGAGCAGCCAGCGGCGGACCACGGGGTCGGTCGCGTGGACCGACACGTACAGGGGGGAGAGCCGATACTCGATGATCCGGGCCACGTCCCGCGGCTTCAGGTTCGTGAGGGTCGCGAAGTTCCCGTACCGGAACGAGAGCCGGTAGTCGTCGTCCCGGATGTAGAGCACGTCCCGGAGCCCTTCCGGGAGCCCGTCCACGAAGCAGAAGTCGCAGCGATTGCCGCAGCGCCGGATCCGGGGCGGTTCCAGCGTGACCCCCAGCGGCTCGTAGGCCGGCCGCTCGATGTCGAACTCCAGTTCCTCCCCCGCGGGGGTCCGGGCGTGGAGCAGGAAGGCGTCCTCCGCCGTGAGGAACTCCCAATCCAGGAAGTCCTCCAGTTCCCGCCCGTCCACCGCCAGCAGCTCGGTGCCCGGGACGATTCCCAGCTCCTCGGCGATGGAGCCGGGTTCGGTGGCAGTGACGCGGATCATGGGGTCGAGGGGAATGATGCCGCTATCGCCCTGTCTTTTCAAGGGCTTAGGACTTGAGACATCACCTGATCTCGAAGCTCAGGGGTGGGCGTGGGGCGCGTCGGCGGCCGGGAAGGCGAACGGCCACCCGGCGAAGCGGGTGGCCGTGAGCAGGGCGGGAAGAGCGGGCGACCGGACTCGAACCGGCGACGTCCAGCTTGGGAAGCTGGCATTCTACCACTGAATTACGCCCGCGAACCGGCCCGAAATTGAGGTCCGGCGTCCATCCATGTCAACCGCGGCCGGCCGGAGGCCCGTGGGCCCCCGGTCGGCGGCGGGTCCTACTGGGCCCGGCGATACCGCCAGCCGGCGATCCCCTCGACCCGGCCGTCGGCCCGGAGTTCGTGGGTGGCGCCCGCCGGCAGGGCCGGTATCGAGAGCTGCTCGGTGGCCAGGACGGCGCCCGCCTCGTTCACGAACTCGAGGGTCAGGGTGACCGGTGCCGGCGGGATGGCCTTGCCGGTCGCGTCCATGGCGGCCCGGCCGGTGGCGACGGCGGTCCACCGCGCCCCGGCACCGCCCACCGCGAAGCCGGTCACTTCGACGTTGGCCGGGAGGGTCACCAGCCGTTCGGCCATGATCAGCAGGCTGTCCTGCTTCTCCAGCCCCCGGTAGCCCTGCCCCACCAGCCGGTAGACGTCCTCGTTCATCGGCTCGATCCGGACCAGCCGCAGCCCGATGTCCACCAGGTTCCGATTGTCCTTCATGGCCAGGTAGGTGTTGGCCAGGTTGTAGACCGCGTCCCGGCTCCAGGGGTTCCGGTCCATGAGCTTCTGGAAGACCGTGGCCGCCTGGTCGTAGCGCCCGCCGTTGAACTGGCTGACCGCGACCGCCATCAGGTCCTGGAACCCGAGCGAGTCGAGGTTCATCCTGGAGAACTCGCTCACCAGCTCGTTCTCCAGCGCCTCCGCGTCTTCCGTCCGCCCGAGTTCGCGGAGCGAATAAGCCAGCGAGCGCCGGGCGTCGGTCTCCCCCGGGTTCCAGCTCAGGTACTGCCGGAGGGTCGCGGCGGCCTCCTCGTGCTGGCCCAGCCGCTGCTGCATCAGCGCCAGGTTGAGGGCGGCGGAGTTCCGGTTCGCCACCAGGCTGGTGTCGTCCACCGCGGTGGCCAGCGCCTTGCCGAAGTAGATCGCGGCGCTGTCCGACTGGCCCAGGTTGGCGAACATCACGCCCATGTTCTCGAACACGTGGGGCAGCCCCCCGTACAGCCGTGACGCGTCGCGGAACAGGGCGAGCGCGCCTTCGTCGTCCCCCTGGCGCTGCAGGTCGAGCCCCGCGTTGGCCACTGTGGCCCAGGCGTTCTGCCGGTACTGCCCGATGTCGATCTCGCAGTCGGGCTGCAGCGCCTCGGCCTTGCTGAAGGCGGAGTCGGCGCCGGTCACGTCACCCTGGGCCAGGTAGGCCCGGGCCAGCAGGTACCAGGCGGCGGCGTTGCCCGACTCGCCGGCGGCGATCGCCTCGAGCAGGATCCGCTCCGCGGTGGCGAGGCCCTGGGCCCGCTTGGCCGCGTCCTTGTCCTCGATGCCGGTGCGGAACTGCTTCTGGGCGTCGTTCACCTTGCCGGCGTAGCGCAGCGGGCAGAGGGCGATCGAGTAGCGGCCGGGCTCCTCGGCCACCAGGGCCTGGTTCCGTGCCTGGGCCGCCGCCGGCACGGTGTAGAGGGCCAGCCAGGCCGTCGCGCCGACGGCCAACCACATCCGCTTCATTGAGACTCCTTGTGTACAAGTGTCGCGTCCCGCGCGGCGTCGGGCATCCGGCGGGCCAGGTCGCCCGCTTCCGCCGCCACGTCGAGCGCCGGCCGTCCCGACCGCCGGGCCGCCGCCTCCACGTCGTCGAACTCCGGCTTCACCCGGGCTCCCGCCGGCCCCGCCACCCGCTTCACCCGCACCTCCGCCCCGTCACCGGTCGTCACCGCCAGCTGCTCCCGGGCCAGCGTGCGCCGCTGGGTCCGGGTCAGGCGGACGCCCGCCGTCGTGCTGTGGGCGAAGAACGCCTCCGCCACCGCGTCTTCCCGTCCGGGCGGGGCCAGCGCCTCCACCCGGAAGCCGAGGCGTCCCTTCTTCCCCTGGGTCGCCCAGACCTGCACGTCGAGCGCGCCCGCCGCCACCAGCCCGGCCCGGAGCGGCTCGAGGTACTCCGGACTCAGGTCGTCGATGTCGGCGGCGACCACGACGACCTCCGCCTGCTCCGCCGCCGCCTCCGCGACGAAGAGCCGCAGGGCGTTCGGGTAGCCGGCCGGGTTGCGGGTCCCTGCCCCCCAGCCGATGGTCACCGGCCGCCAGGCGGGAGGCCGGTCCGGGGTGCAGAGCACCCGGAGCAGCGCCGCCCCGGTCGGCGTGGTCGCCTCTCCTTCCACCGGACCCCCGTGGGCCAGCTCGAACCCGGTCAGGAGGAGCGCGGTGGCGGGCGCCGGCACCGGGAGGTGGCCGTGCGCGGCATGCACCCAGCCCCGCCCCGTCGCCACCGGTCCGGTGTAGGCCTCCGTGATCCCGAGCTGCTCCATCCCCTCGATACCGCCCACCACGTCCACCAGCGCATCCAGCGCGCCGACTTCATGCAGGGCGACGTTCTCGGGGGCCACGCCATGCACGCGGCCTTCCGCCTCGCCCAGCAGGCGGAACGCCGCCACGGCGCGCTCACGAACCCAGTCGCTCAGCGGCGCCTGCCGCACGCGCTCGATCAGCTCGCCCACGTGGCGATGGGGCCCGTGGCCGTGATGATGCCCCTGCCCCGGTGCCTCCACGGCGCCGTCGGGGGCCCGGACGGTGACCTTGACCGCCCGCACCCCGCAGCGGTCCGCCTCGGCGACCTCCACCGACGCCCCGTCGAGCCCAAGCCGGGCCGGAACGCCCCGCAGCCAATCGGGCGACGCGCCCGCGCCGACCAGGGCGCCCAGGAGCATGTCACCGCTGATCCCCGCGGCCGGGTCGAGGACGGCGAACCTGCGACAGGACATAGACTTACTAATATCGCCAGGCAGGACCTCGGGAGCAACGCGGTCCCCGGCCCCGTCTAGTCGCGGTAGAGCCAGCCCGCTCCGGTATTGAAGACCACCACCCGGTCGTCCGCACCGATCCTGCCGTCGGCCCGGAGCGCGGCAGCGGCCGCCACCGCGGCCCCGCCCTCGGGGCTCATGTCCACGCCCTCGAGCCGGGTGGCGAACTGGGCGGCGCCGTTGAGCATCGCGTCGTCCACGGTCACCGCCCCGCCGCCGCTCTGCCGCAGCACCCGCAGCATGATCCGGTCGCCGATGGGGGCCGGCACCCGGAGCCCGCTCGCCACGGTCCGCGGGTCGGGCCACGGCTCCGCGCCCTCCGCACCGGACTCGAAGGCGCGCACGATCGGGGCGCACCCCGACGCCTGGACGGTGAACATCCGGGGAGGATCGCCGGTCACCCATCCGGCGGCGAGCAGCTCCTCGAACGCCTTCCACATCCCGATCAGGCCGGTCCCCCCGCCGGTGGGGTAGATGATGACCGACGGCATGGTCCATCCCAGCTGCATCGACAGCTCGAGCCCCAGGGTCTTCTTGCCCTCGATCCGGTAGGGCTCCCGCAGGGTGGAGAGGTCCATGGCGTCGTGCTCGGCCGCCCAGGCCCGGGAGGCCTTGCCGCAGTCGCCGATGTGGCCTTCCAGCAGCTCGAGGTCGCCCCCGAAGGTGCGGATCTGGCGCAGGATCGTCCCCGGCGTGCTGGCCGGCGCGAAGACCTTCACCTGGGCGCCGGCC
>JBFILX010000169.1:0-5252 GCA_041612035.1 Gemmatimonadales bacterium
CTGGCGATCGCCATGGGCGCGTCGGTCGCGGTGCTCATGGTCCGCGCGATCGAGGCGCCCCTGCAGGAGCTGATCGCGGCCGCCCGCCGGTTCGGCGAGGGCGACCTCCGCCCCATCCGCGTCGCCAGCATGCCGGTCGAACTCGATGCCCTCGCCCAGGCCATGGGCGCCATGGGTGGCCGGCTGCGGACGGTGATCGACGCCACGGTGCGGGAGGCGCGCTCCATCAGCGCCAGCGCCGGCGATCTCTCGGCGATGAGCGAGGAACTGGCCGCCAGCAGTCACGAGATCGTCAAGGCCATCGCCCAGGTCACCGCCGGCGCCGAGCAGCAGGTGCGCGAGGTGCGCGAGGGGGACGCCCTCCTGGGCAAGCTGCGGGACGCCACCGCCCAGGACCTCACCGCCACCGAGCGGGTGGCCGCGCTGGGCGAAGCCACGCGGACCCTGGCGAGCCGTCACGGCACCGACCTGTCCACCGCAGGGGAGGCGGTCGCCGCGCTCCGTGAGGACATCCGGCTGGCCACCGGCCACACCCGGGCCCTGGTCCGTCAGGTCGAGGCGGTGGGTCGGGTCATCGACGCGGCCCAGCAGATCGCGTCCCAGAGCGAGGTCCTCGCCCTCAATGCGGCGGTGGAGGCTGCGCGCGGCGGGAGCGCGGGCGGAGGCGGCTTCGGCGCGGTCGCCGACCAGACCCGGCGCCTCACCGAGCAGAGCCGCAGCGCGGCCACCCAGGTGTCGGAGGTGCTGCAGGGGTTCGACACCCGGCTCCAGGAGGTGCTCGGGAACCTGCAGTCCGCCGCGGTCCGGGTCGCGGAGGCCGACGCGACCACCCGGCGCAGCGCCCTCGCGCTGGAGGAGATCGGGCGCCTGGTCGACGCGATGCGCGACATCGCCGCGCGGGTCGCCCGGTCCGCCGAGGACAGCCGTCGGGTCAGCACCCGCTCGTCCGAGCTGCGGACCCACCTGGAGCACATCGCGCAGGAGAACGTGATGGCGGGGGAGGCGGTGACCGCCGCCGCCACCGAGCAGAGCGAGGCCACCGACGACATCGCCACCAGCGCGGCGCGGCTCCTCGAAGCGTCGGAGCGGCTGACCGCCCTGGTGGCGGGTTTCCGGACCTGAGGCCCGGCTACTTCTTCTTCTTCGCGGCGGTCTTGCGGGGGGCGGCCTTCCGGGCCGCCTTCTTGGCCACCTTCTTGGCCCCCTTCTTCGCGGCCTTCTTCGCCGGCGCCTTCGCCGTCTTCCTCACCGGCTTGGCCGCGGGCTTCTTCGCAACGGACTTGGCCGCCGGCTTCTTCGCGACGGACTTGGCCTCGGCCTTCCTGGCGGGCGGCGCGGTCCGGGGAGCGACCTTCCGCTCGGGGGGCCGCCAGCCCACCGCCTCCCGCGCCTCCGCGATGATCTGCTCGCTCTCGTCCGCCGCCAGCAGGTTGCGCCGCACCGCGTAGCGCATCACCTCCTCGGCGTGGGCGAGGTCGAATTCGCCCTTCTTGATCCCGGCCCGGATCAGCCCGATGAAGGCGTCCGCCACCGGGCTCCGCAGCACCTGGGCGATGCCGGGGAGGGTCTCCATCAGACTCGAGATCTGTGATCCGGACAGGTCGGTCACCGGGGGGTCGCCTCCGTGCAGCCGGCGGGAAAAGGCCGGCGCAACGTACCATCCGGCCCCGGCCGGGTCAAGAAATCGCGCCGGGGCGCCGGGTCAGAACGACTCCCGAACAAAGACCGAGAACCCGAACCCCCGGATCGGGTGCCCGATGCCGGGCGGCGGCTCGACCAGTCGCCCCAGGTCGAGGCGCAGGGCGGGCACCACCGAGGTGCGGGACGAGATCCGGATCCGGAGGGCCGAGGCGAACTCCACCAGGAACCCGCTGCCCTCCTCGGGAGAGGAGAGACGGGTCTCCACCCGGGGCTCCCAGGTGAACCGGGGCGAGAAGGCGGTGCTGGCCATCACCCCGGCGGCCAGGACGTTCTCGCGGTTCCCGGTCCCGGTCCCGGCGGAGTCGCCCGCCAGCCGGAGGAAGTCCCAGAGGTAGCCCACCACGGTGGTGCCTCCCACCAGGGTGGCGTAGCTCACCTCGCCGATCCAGCGGGTGCCGGGCCGGTAGATGCCGGTGGCGCCGCTGCCCGCGGCGAACTCGTCGTCCCGGAAGGTGCTCATGGTGAGGCCGAAGGCCAGGCGCGCGTCGCCCAGCAGTCGGTCGGCCCCCGCCCGCACGCGGGTCTCGAGCCCGGCCCGGTAGGTGAACCCGCCGTCGCTCTCCACGAAGGGGGTGAACTCGTCGGAGACCCGGAGGCTCGCCCCCAGGCCCAGGTTCCACTCCCCCTGGGAGAAGGCGACCGCCGCCCCCCCGGTGAGCGAGGCCCCGCTGCCGTAGGCGTTGACCGGAAAGGCCAGGAAGCTGGAGGAGGCGGCCGCCAGCACGGAGTACTCCGACGTGGTGAGCCGCGAGGCGCCGGTGGGCAGGTTGGCGACCGCGGTGAGCACCACCGCGTCCTGCCCCAGGGTATAGGCCGCCCGGAGCTGGGTGTCGGTCAGCCCCGTCACCGACAGGGTGGAGCGGTCGCGCCGCTCGAACCGGGTGGTGGCGAGGTAGGTCCCCACGTCGAACACGAACGCCCCGTGCGGCATCGCCGCCGCGATCGGCACCGCGAACTGGCTCAGCGAGCGCACCCCGAAGTTCTCGCCGAACCGGTAGGTGAGTCCCTGGACGCCGCTGGTGACGGCCGGCCGCGTCAGCCGCTGGGCCGCGGAGGGGGCGTCCAGCGCGATGAGCAGCAGGAACGCCATGCCCAGTCCGCGGACGGTCATGGACGCGGAATGACGATGATGACGTCGCCGATGATGGCGATCCGGCTGGGGTTGTCCTGCCCGAGCACCTCGGGGAGTCGCGGGGTTCGCACGGGGGAGCGGCCCCGCAGGTCGAGTTCCGCGCCCAGGCTGGGGGCGAGCACCCGCAGGGCGGAGCCGAGGGATGCGGCGCGGCCCGCGTCGCTGTTGGCCGGGCTGGCCGGGTCGGCCACCCGGGCCAGCGCGTCCGGGGTCGAGCGGGCGGCACCCAGCAGGAAGAGGTTGGCCGCGCCCAGCTGGCGGGCCGCGCCGAAGGCCGGGTCCCGGCCGGCGGCCAGGGTGAAGAGCCCGCCCGCCGTCGGGTAGTCACCCCGGTCCTGGGCCGACAGCCCCTCGCTGAAGGCCAGGAAGGCCTGGAGGTCCTGGGTCGGCCGCTCGTTCACCGCGCGCCGCTCCGCCGGTGTCATGGGCACGCCGAGCTGATCCACCAGGTCGAGCACCAGGCTCTTCTGCATGGCGAACAGCCGCTCGACGCCGTCGTGGGCCCGGCCGCTCGCCTCGCGGGCCGCGTCGCGGGTGCGGTACACGCTGGTCTCGAGCTGCACCCCCTCCGGCGTCTCCCGCACCACCCCGGCCACCACCCAGGCGGCGCGCAGCAGGCGGCCCGACCGTACCGCGGTGGCGGAATCGATGCGCCCCGCGTCGGTGAGGGCCAGCTCGTCGAGCAGGGCCTGCACCCGCTCGCGCTCCACCAGGGTCAGGCTCGCGATCTTGCCGAGGTCGGTGAGGATCAGCTGCGGCAAGCCGCGGCCCAGGGGCTCCAGCCGCCGGTTGTCGCCCACGAAGCTCCAGGGCAGCACGGCGATGGACCGGGGCAGCGGCGGGAGCGACGACAGTTCCGCCTCGCGGGCCACCGCGGCCCGGGCCTCGGTCGCGAGCCGGGTCCGGCCCAGCGCGGCCAGCCGGCGCTCCAGTTCCTCCCGCTGGGCCGACCCGCGGGCCAGTCCCCGGGCGGTCCGGTAGCTGGTCTCCGCCTCGTCGAACCGCGACAGGCCTTCGTGGGCCAGCCCGAGGTAGACCGCCGTGCTGAACGCCGGGCGGAGCCCCAGGGACGCCGTGAGCACATCGCGCGCGCGGAGGTACTCGCCCGCCTGGTAGAACCGGATCCCGATCCGGGTGAGCGCGTCGGGGTCGTCGGCGAACCGCTCGGCGTTGGCCTCCAGGGCGGCGCGTTCCTCCGGCGTCACCGCGGGCGCGCGCAGGCCCCCGCTGCAGGCGGCGACCGGCAGGAGGACGAGGAGGAGGGCGGCGAACGGGTGGCGATGCGGCATAGGCGTTGAATCTCCGGGGCAATCTACGAGCCGGGCCCCGACCGAGGCAACGCGGCCCGCCCTGACCGGCACCCCGGTGTCCCTTACCTTTCCGCCCCGATGAGCCATCCCCCGGCCCCGGCCCCTTCCCCGCCTCCGTCCCGGACCCCCGGCCTGCTGGCCGGGATCCTCCTGCTCGACGTGGTGTGCTTCGCCATCGTGATGCCCCTGCTCGCGAGCTACGGCGCCCAGTTCGGCGCGAGCCCGGCCGCCATCGGGGCGCTGGTGGCGGTGTACCCCCTGCTGCACCTGGGGCTGGCGCCGCTCTGGGGCCTGGTGAGCGACCGGGTCGGGCGGCGACCGGTCCTCCTGGTGGGGATGATCGGCACGCTGGTGTCGTCCGTGGTCTTCGCCCTGGCCCAGGACTACGCGCTGCTCCTGCTCTCCCGCCTGCTGGCCGGGGGGCTGGGGGCCACCCTGAACGTGGCCCAGGCGTACGTGGCCGACGAGTCGCCCCCCGACCGGCGGACCCGCGCCATGGGGCTGGTCGGCGCGGCGTTCGGCGTCGGGTTCATCCTGGGGCCCGCGATCGGCGCGGTCGCGGCGCGGTTCGGCACCGCGGCCCCGGGGCTCGCCGCCACGGCGGTGGCCGCGGTCAACCTGGTCCTCGCCGTGCTGTGGCTCCCCGAGCCGGCCCGGCGGACCGCCCGCACGGTGCGGCTCGGCCGGCGATTCGGGCCGCTGCGGGTGTTCGCGGCGCCCTTCACCGCGGCCTTCTGCTCCACCCTCGCCTTCGCCGCGATCTACGTGGTCTTCCCGCTCCACGCCGAATCGGCGCTGGGGTTCGACCGCACCCGCGTCGGCCTCCTCTTCGCCTGGATCGGCCTGGCCGCCGCCGTGGTGCAGGGCGGGCTGGTGGGGCGGCTGGCGGCCCGTCACGGCGAGGCGCGGCTGGTGCGCGGGGGCGGGGTCCTGATGGCCGCGGGGCTCGCCACGGTCCCCTTCGTCGGGCCGCTGGACGGGGCCGGCTGGCCGCTCTTCCTGGCCGCGCTGCTGGCGGTGGGGGCCGGGTTCGGGCTCACCAGCCCCGCCGAGGCGGGGTACGTGAGCCGGGCCGCGGGGCCGGACGACCAGGGCCGGGCGATGGGCGC
>JBFILX010000170.1:0-5171 GCA_041612035.1 Gemmatimonadales bacterium
ACAGCCCCGACCTCCGGCGCGCGGCCGACACGCTGGCGGCGGGGATACCTCGCGCGACCCGCGTGGTGGTCCCCGACGCCGGCCACCTCCTGAACCTCTGGGCCCCCGAGACCTTCCTCGCCGAGCTGTTCGCGTTCCTCGAGCCCGATCGGGCCCTGCCTCGGGTCGGCTCGTAGGCGTGGAGACGGCGTCGCGGCCGGTGCTGGTGACGGCGGGCGCCGGCGGGGGCACCGCCACCGGGACGGTGCAGGTCGGATACCCCTCCCTCTCCCAGCGCCTGGGACGCGCCGCCGGTCTGTTCGCCGCGGGGCTGGCCGGACTGCTGGTGCTGTTCGTCCCGCTGGTGCACTTCTTCGGCCTGGCCCTGTTCGTCGGGATGAGCTGGCTGGCGGCGCGCCGGCTCCGGGCCCGGGAAGTCTTCCGCTCGGCGCGGGGCACCTGCCCCGCCTGCGGACGGGAGGGACGGTTCTTCGTGGGACTCGGCGGCCGGCCGGCGGGTTTCCCGGTCAGCACCTCGTGCGGGCACTGCGCCCGGCCCCTCTCCCTCGCTCCGGCCACCACGGAAGGCTGACTCGATGTCCCGCAAGACGCTCACCCTGACCGACGAGCTGTACGACTACCTGCTCTCGGTGTCGAGCCGGGAGCCGGAGGTGCTCCGCCGGCTCCGCGAGGAGACCGCCGCGCACCCCCGGGCGGCGATGCAGATCGCTCCCGAACAGGGCCAGTTCATGGCCCTCCTGGTGCGCCTGCTGGGGGCCCGGAAGGCGCTGGAGATCGGCGTCTTCACCGGCTACAGCAGCCTGGCGGTGGCCCTCGCGCTGCCGCCGGGCGGCCGGCTCGTCGCCTGCGACGTGAGCGAGGAGTACACCGCGGTGGCCCGCCGCTACTGGGTCGAGGCCGGGGTGGCGGACCGGATCGACCTGCGGCTGGCCCCCGCACTCGAGACCCTGGACGCACTGCTCGCGGCCGGCGAGGCCGGCACCTTCGACTTCGCGTTCATCGACGCCGACAAGGAGCGGTACGACGACTACTACGAGCGGTCGCTCGCCCTGCTCCGCCCCGGCGGCCTCGTCGTGGTGGACAACGTGCTCTGGGAGGGGAAGGTCGTCCGCCCCGACGACCCCGACCCGAGCGTGGCCCCGATCCGGGCCCTGAACCGGAAGCTGCACCACGACGACCGGGTGGACCTGAGCATGCTCCCCGTGGCCGACGGGCTCACGCTTGCCCGCAAGCGCTGACGGCAGCATCCTCTCGGCAGGAAAGGAGCCCGTCATGCGCATGCCATTCGTCGTGACCGGCCTCGCGGTCGCCGCCCTCACGCTCGTCCCCGTATCCCTCGCCGCCCAGCTCCGGACCCCGGACGACTGGCGCTGGGTGACCGAGGCCCCGGCCCGGGTGGTCACCGAACAGGCCGTGCCCGAGGGGGCCTGGCGGTTCGTGGAGATGCCGCCGGGATACCACGTCACCACCGGCCCCGGCGTCATCCTCTATCACCCCGGCGCCCGGGCCCAGGGCCGCTACAGCGTGGAGGCCGAGGTCCACCTCTTTCCGGGCGAGAGCCAGAGCGAGTACGGGGTGTTCGTGGGCGGCCGAGGCCTGGAGGGCGCCGGCTCGTCGTACACCGGGTTCGTGGTCCGGCGGGACGGCTCGGTGGCGGTGATCGAACGGCAGGGCGGCGAGGTGAAGATCAAGTTTCCCTGGATCCGGCACGAGGCGGTGGAGACCCCGGGCAGCAACGGGATGGCCCACAACGTCCTGCGGGTCGAGATCAGCGGCGACCAGGCGGTGTTCCGGGTGAACGGCGAGCAGGTGGCGTCGGTGGTGGACCCCTCGGCGGAGCAGAGCGGCGCGTTCGGGCTCCGGGTGGGGCCCGGGGTCAACCTGCACGTCACCCGGCTCGACCACGTGGTCCACTACGCGCCGCCCCGCCCGCCCCGATGACCGAGCCGGCGCCGCGCGAGACCGCCACCCTGGCGGGGGGCTGCTTCTGGTGCCTGGAGGCGGTCTTCGAGAAGCTGTACGGGGTGGAGCGGGTGGTCTCGGGGTACATCGGGGGCCGGATGCCCAACCCCACGTACAGCGCGGTGTGCAGCGGGATGACCGGCCACGCCGAGGCGGTGCAGGTCACCTTCGACCCGCGGGTGATCAGCTACGCGGTGCTGCTCGACCTGTTCTTCGCCTTCCACGACCCGACCACGCTGAACCGCCAGGGCCCCGACGCGGGGACCCAGTACCGTTCCGCCATCTTCTGGCACGACGAGACCCAGCGGGCGGAGGCGGAGGCGGCGATCGCGCGGGCGCAGGAGGCCCATCCCGGCCGGCCGGTGGTGACCGAGCTGGCCCGGGCCGACACCTTCTGGCCGGCGGAGGACTACCACCAGGGCTATTTCCGGAAGAACCCGTCGAACGGCTACTGCCAGGTGACCATCACGCCCAAGCTGGCCAAGCTGCGGGCCGAGTACGGCCAGCGGCTGCGGCGCGACCGGAGCCGCTAGAACTTGTCGCTGCGCAGCACCCGGATGTCGGACTCGAAGGCGATCATGGCGTAGCGCGGGAAGAAGTCGCGGTGCAGCCGGTCGAGGATCCGCTCCGCCGCCTCGGGCGGCACCACCACCTCGATCTGGATGTTGGCGAACTCCTCGATGTCGGCGATGCGCGACCCCCGCGCACCCTCTCCCTCCACCTCGAACAGGGTGTAGCCCGAGGCCCCCAGCTCGCGCAGGGCCCGGGTGACGTGGTCGCGCGCCAGGGCCTCGGTGACGATGGTCACCAGCTTCATGGGATACCGGGTCATGGCTGTCCCCCGTAGAGCGCGAGCGCCATCCCGTAGTACAGCGGGATGCCGATGGTGATGTTGAACGGGAAGGTGATGGCGAGCGACGACGTGAGGTAGAAGGTGGGGTTGGCGTCGGGCAGCGAGAGCCGCATGGCGGCGGGCGCCGCGATGTAGGAGGCGCTGGCCGACAGGACGCCCATCAGGGTGGCTCCGCCCAGGCTGAGGCCGGTCAGGTAGCCCAGCCCCACGCCCAGCGCCCCGTGGATCAGGGGGACCACCACCCCGAAGCCGAGCAGGAAGAGCCCCACCCGCCGCAGGTCGCCCAGCCGGCGGCCGGCCACCGTCCCCAGCTCCAGCAGGAAGAGGGCGAGGATCCCCTGGAACGGGGTGACGAAGAAGCCGGCCGTGGCCTGCATCCCCGCGGTGCCCGAGAGGAACCCCACCAGCAGGGTGCCCAGCAGGAGGAAGACGCTCTTGCCGAAGAGCGCCTCGCGGAGGGCGCGGCCGATCGGGTCGGCCACCACCGCCCCGCCGTCGGTCCGGTCCATGGCCGCCTTGCCCAGCAGGATCCCCACGATGATGGCGGGCGACTCCATGACCGCGAGGAAGGCGGCGGCGTAGCCCTCGTAGAAGACCCCGATGGTGCCGAGGAAGGTGGTGGCGGCGATGAAGGTGACCGCGCTCACCGAGCCGTAGTGGCCCGCGATGGCGGCGGCGTCGACCGGCTTGAACCGGCCCAGCCCCCGGAGCACGGGGTAGGTCCACAGCGGGATCGCCCCGCCCACCACCGCCGCGGCGAGTCCCGGCAGCCAGACCTCGCCCAGCCCCGCCTCGGCGATGGCCACCCCGCCCTTGAACCCGATGGCGCAGAGCAGGTAGATGGTGAGCCCCACGTAGAGCGGCTCCGGGAAGCGGAGGTCGCTCTTCACCACGGTGGCCAGCACGCCCAGCAGGAAGAAGAGGGCGGCCGGGGTGAGCAGGTTGGCGCGGACGGCCTCGAGCAGATCGGGGGTCATGACACCTCGCGGCCGCGCCCGCGGGCGGCGGGCGGCGGGCTCTGGCGAAACCGGGAATCGGAGTGACGGATCATACCGGCCCCCGCCGCGCCCCGGCAACCGGCGCCGGGCCGCGGGGAGACCGGGGCCGCGCGGCTAGATCGGCTCGAAGCGGGCCTGGAAGAACCGCAGGTAGCGCGGCTCGTAGACCATCCGGAGCCCGCGCGCCCCGGCCCGGGCGTCCCACACCGCCTTCACCGCCTCCGCCACCACGTCCATGTGGGCCTGGGTGTAGACCCGCCGCGGGATGGTGAGCCGGGTGAGCTCGAGCGCGGGATAGTGGTGGTCGCCGGTGACCGGGTCGCGCCCCGCGCTCGCCACCCCCCGCTCCATGGCGCGGATCCCCGAGTCGAGATAGAGCTCCGCCGCCAGCACCTGGGCCGGGAACTGGTCCTGCGGGAGGTGGGGATAGAAGCGGCGGGCGTCGAGGAAGACGGCGTGGCCCCCGACCGGCCGCACGATGGGGATCTCCCAGTCGAGCAGCAGGTCGCCCAGGTAGCGGACCTGGCCGATGCGCGAGCGGATGTGGGCGTCCTCCATCGACTCCTCGACCCCGATCGCCAGCGCCTCCAGGTCGCGGCCCGCGAGCCCGCCGTAGGTGTGGAGCCCCTCGAACAGCACGATCTGGTTCCGCAGCTCCTCGAACAGCGGCTCGTCGTTCACGGCCAGCCAGCCGCCGATGTTCACCAGCCCGTCCTTCTTGGCGCTCATCCAGGCGCCGTCGGTGTACCCGCAGAACTCGCGCACGATGTCGGCCACCGGGCGGCCGGCGCAGCCGGGCTCCCGCTCCTGGATGAACCAGGCGTTCTCCACCAGCCGGGTGGCGTCGAGGTAGATCCGGATCCCGTGCCGGTCGCAGAGGGCGCGGAGGGCCCGCACGTTGGCCAGGCTCACCGGCTGGCCGCCCGCCATGTTCACCGTTCCCGCCAGGCTCACGTAGGCGATCCGGTCGGCGCCCTCCCGCGCGATGAGCGCCTCCAGCGCGTCGAGATCGACGTTGCCCTTGAACGGATGGAGGTCCTCGGGGTCGTGGGCCTCGGGGATGATCACGTCCACGAAGGTGCCGCCCGCCAGCTCCTGGTGGGCCCGGGTGGTGGTGAAGTACATGTTGCCGGGCACCAGCTGGCCCGGTTGGATCGCGGCCCGGCTCAGCAGGTGCTCGGCCCCGCGGCCCTGGTGGGTGGGGAGCACGTGGCGGTAGCCGTAGCGGCGCCGGACCGCGTCCTCCAGCCGGTAGAAGTTCCGGCTCCCGGCGTAGGCTTCGTCACCCAGCATCATCCCGGCCCACTGGCGGTCGCTCATCGCGTTGGTGCCGCTGTCGGTGAGCAGGTCGATGTAGA
>JBFILX010000171.1:0-5161 GCA_041612035.1 Gemmatimonadales bacterium
CGGTCTTCGTCACCAGCACCGTCCCCGGCTTCACCCGGAGCACCGGCTCCCGCACCGCGAAAGTCGGGTACAGCACCTCGGGCGTGAACCGCACCGTGTCCTGCGCGGCCACCGCCGCCAGCAGCAGGACCACCACGCCGGCGCTCACGGCGCTCCCGTCCCGGCCTGCGTCGCTGCCACCAGCCCCCGCACCGACGGCACCCGCCCCGGGCCCAGCTCCAGCGCCCGGGTGAAGGCCCGTTCCGCCCCCGCCCGGTCGCCCCGCTTCAGCAGCACCTCGCCCAGCAGTTCCCAGGACGGCTTCACCACGTCGGGCGGGCCGAACTCGACCGGGAGCGCGCTCTCCCGCTCGGCCGCGTCCCGAAGCAGCACCAGGCCGCGATCCGCGTCGCCCCGGTGCAGTGCCAGGACGCCCTCGAGCTGCCGGGCCAGGATCCCCGGTACCGCCTTCGCGTTGGGCGTGGTCCCCTTCGCCTCGGCCTCGCGCGCTACCTCGCGCAGGACGTCGAGCCTCGGCGCCGCCGCGTCGGGGCGACCCTGCTGGAGTGCGGCATACCCGTGGAGGAACTCGTCGATGGCCCGCGCGGTGTGGTCCACCCCATCCAGCGGGATCGCCCGCGCCAGCACCGGGTCGTCCCAGCGACCGGTGAGCAGCACCTGGTGGGCCCGCATCGAGACGAGGTAGGCCCGGATCATCGGCGCGGGCCGATCGGCCCAGTCCCGCAGGGCGCGATCCAGGGTCTCCGCCGCCAGCTGGTGCCGGCCCTGCTGCAGCAGCCCGTAGTGGTACCAGCTCACGTAGTGGCCCGAGCGCCAGCCGGTCAGCGCCGACGCGATCTCGTTCTGCGAGACCACGTCGTCCCACATGCCGAGCGCGAGGAAGATGTGGGTCGTCATGTGCTGGGCGTGGGCCGCGTCCGGGGCGATCTGCGAGTACGACCGGGCGGCATCGAGCCCCAGCGGGGCGTGGACCGGGTCGTCGAAGGCGTGGATGACGTAGTGCGCCGCCCCCGGATGGCCGGGCGCGCGGGCCAGCACCCGGAGCGCGATCGCCCCCGCCCGCATGTAGGTCGGCACGTCGCGGACCGTCCGGCTCCGCCCGAGCAGGGCAAGCGCGTGGAAGGCCTGGGCCTCGAGGTCGTCGGGGTAGTCGCGCGCGAGGTCGGCCATGGCGGCCGCGTAGGCAGTGTCGCGGGCGGGCTTGGTGCCCTCGCCGTAGAGCACCTCGACGGTGCGGAGCCAGGCCCGCTCGCGCGGAGTGGCCGCCCGGGCCGCCCGGGCCTCCGGCGTGGCGCCCAGCCGGGCGAGCACGGCCCGCGCGGCCTCGAGGTCCTGCTCGTCCCAGACCGGATGGTTGAAGCTCAACGCCTCGCCCCAGTAGGCCATGACGAACCCGGGGTCGAGCCGCTGGGCCTCGCGGAAAGCGGTCGCTGCCTGGGCGTATTCGAAGCTGTGGAGCCAGAGCACCCCCTCCAGGAACTTGGGCATCGCCTGGGCGGCGCCGGTGGCCGGGAACTCCACCTGGCCGAGCCCGGGTGGCCGGTCGACCTGGGCAGCGAGGGGGCTCGGCAGGAGGAGCGCCAGCAGCAGGACGGCGGCGCCGGGGAGACGAAGGAAGTGCGGACGGGCCATCGCGAAACTCTCCGGAACGGGGTGCGTCGGGAGTAGTAACGGGGGCGGCGGCCGCTGGCCAGCGCGGCGGTTGGCGGGCCGCCCCGCCGTCCTTACTCTATCTTTGGAGGGCGAGGCGTGCGAATCGGCGCGCCTCGGGTCGTCTGAAGCGGGACGGACCCGCCCGGGGCCCCCCGACACCTGGAGAGCCAACCTGATGAAGCGCAAGAAGTTAGCGGTCGTGGCCGGATTCGCCCTGGTCCCCCTCGTGCTGGGAGCCCTGGTGCTGCAGGGCCAGGCCATCGCGGCCGACGGCCCCCGGCTCTTCGCCCAGGTGCTGCGGTACGTGCAGCAGTACGCCGTGGACTCGCTCACCACCCCCGAGCTGTACGAAAAGGCGGCGCGGGGGCTGGTGAAGGACCTGAACGACCCCTACGCCGACCTCTACTCCCCCGAGCAGCTCGCCAGCTTCCAGCGCAACACGCTGGGGAACAACTACGGCGGGATCGGGATGCAGATCGAGAGCCAGGACGGGCTCATCACGGTCACCACCGTCTTCCCCAACACCCCGGGGGCCCGGGGCGGGGTGCAGGCGGGCGACCGGATCATGGTGGTGGACTCGGTGGCGGTGACCGGGATGCGGCTGGACGAGGTGTCGCGCCGGCTCACCGGCCCCGCGGGCACCCAGGTGGGCGTGACCTTCGCGCGCGAAGGGGTCTCCCAGCCGATCCGCACCACCTTCACCCGCGCGGTGATCCAGGTGCCGGCGGTGCCCTACACGCTGATCCTGGACGACCAGGTGGGGTACCTGCCGATCCAGCGGTTCAACGAGTCGGCGGGCGACCAGGTGGAGCAGGCGATGCGGGACCTGCGGGCCCGCGGGGCCCGGTCGTTCGTGATCGACCTGCGCCGCAACCCGGGCGGGAGCCTGGAGCAGGCGCTGGAGATCAGCGACCTCTTCCTGCCGCGCGAGGTGGAGATCGCCAGCGTGCGCCACCGGGGGCGCGCGCCCGAGATCTACCGCGCGGGCCGGAGCTCGATCGTGGACTCCGCCCCCGTGGTGGTGATGATCGACAACTTCTCCGCCAGCGCCTCCGAGATCGTGGCCGGCGCCCTGCAGGACCACGACCGGGCGCTGGTGCTGGGCACCAGCTCGTTCGGCAAGGGGCTGGTGCAGACGCTCTATCCGCTGGAAGGGGGCTGGGCCCTGAAGCTCACCACCGGCAAGTGGTACACGCCGAGCGGGCGGTCGATCCAGGGCGAACACACGCAGCTGGCCGACGGCCGGTTCGTGGAGTACGCCCCCGACACCCTGGAGACCGACCAGAGCAAGCGGTCGCGCCCGGTGTTCCGGTCGGCGGGCGGCCGGATCGTGTACGGGGGCGGCGGGATCACCCCCGACGTGGTGGTCCGGGCCGACACCATCACCACCCCGGAGCAGGAGTTCCTCCGGGCGGTAGGCCCCAAGTGGCCCACGGTGAACAGCGTGGCCTACGCCTATGCGCTGGAGCTGAAGACCACCGTGCGGCGGGACTTCACGGTGACCCAGGGGTGGCTGGACGAACTGTACCGGCGGCTGCAGGCGGCGGAGGTCCCGGTGGAGCGGGCCAGCTACGACGCGGCCCGGCCCTTCCTGCGCCGGATGCTGGAGCAGCGGGTGAGCGGGCTCGCCTTCGGCGACTCCGCCGCCTTCCGCCGCGCCATCCCCGACGACAACCAGCTGGGGCTGGCGCTCGACTACCTGCAGAAGGGCCGCACCCAGCGCGACCTGCTGGCCCTCGCGGCCCAGGCCCCCGAGCCGAAGCGCGACTGACCCGGCGCCTCAGCGCCCCGTGAAGAGCCCCGCCCGGATCCGGGCGGCGCGCGGGGTCGCGTCGGGCACCGGCTCGAACCGGCGCACGGTGCGGCCCTCGAACCGGAGCGGGCCCTCCAGGGTCCGCTCGACGCCGTCCCGCCGCACCACGTAGCGGATCACCGTGCCCTCGGGCTCCTCGCCGTAGCGGGCCCGGAAGAGAAACCCCCAGATCTGCTGGTCGGCGGGGACGTCGCCCGCCCGGAGCAGGAAATCGCCCACCCGGAGGCCGGCCTCGTCGGCGGAGCTGCCCGCCACCACGTCGAGCACCAGGCTGCCGTTGGCGGAGTCGGTGGAGGTCACGATCCCCACCCGGGGCTCCCGCACCGCTTCCGTGACGAGTCCCAGGCCGGCCAGGGGGAGCACCTCGTCCCAGGGGAACGGCTCCCGCCCGTCGATGTACCGGTCGTTGAACTCGGCGAAGCTCCGGCCCCCCGCCATCTCGCGCACCGCCCCCCACCAGTCGTCGCCGGTGAAGCCGCGGCCCTGCTTGAAGGTGCGCTGGTAGAGGGCGCGGAGGACGTCGTCCAGCGAGCGCTGGTTGTCGCTGGCGTCACGGATCAGGATGTCGAGCAGAAAGCCGGCCAGGGCCCCCTTCGGGTAGTAGACGTACCCGGTGCCGTCGGTCGGGTGCACCCAGGTGGAGAGCGAGGCGTCCTCCAGCGCCACCGGCGGGGTGGCGTCGGTATCGGTGAGCTTGTCGTCCAGCAGGGCCAGGAAGTCGGCGGAGTCCACGATGCCGCCCCGCACCAGGGCCAGGTCGGCGTAGTAGTCGGTGATCCCCTCGCTCATCCAGAGCCAGGTCGTGGGCTGGGGCGCGTCGTAGCGGTAGGGGACCAGGTCGGCGGGCCGGAGCCGCTTGACGTTCCAGGCGTGGAAGATCTCGTGCGCGGTGATGGAGGCCAGGATCGGGGTGCCCATGAACCCCGGGTGGTAGATCCCCACGTGGGAGTTCTGGTGCTCCAGCGCGCTCCCCCCGCCGAGCGACTCGTCGAAGACCAGCAGGGTGACGTAGCGATTCCACGGGGTCTCGCCGAACACCCGAACCATGGGGGGCACCATCGCGGCGATCTGGGCCAGCAGGGTCTGCCGCATCGGCCCATCGAACCGCCCCGCCGGGTACGAGGCGACCGGGTAGGCGCGTCCGTCCACCATCACGCTGTCCAGGTCGAACCGGCCCACGAACATCGGCATGTCCACCAGGTCGTGGTAGCCGGCCTCGCGGAACCGGTCGCCCGCGGGGGCCATCCCGGTGGCCACCCGCCAGCCGGGCTCGGTGTGCACGGTGACGGTGGCCGGGAAGTCGAGCCCGATCCCCTCGGGATAGAGGAAGACGTTGGTGCCGTTGAGCAGGAGGAAGTCGGGCCGAGTCCAGGCCATCGCGTTGTCGAGGGTGTCGGCCACGAAGGTGAACCCCACCCGCACGGGGCCCGCCCGCTCGGGCCGGACCCGCCAGGTGTCGGGGTCGGTCTTGTCCCACCGGATCGGCCGGTCGCCCTGGGCCGCCTCGAAGCCGTGCACGTTGCGGGCGAAGTTGCTGATCTCGTACGCGCCCGGGGTCCAGGCGGGGAGCGAAAGCAGCACCGGCCCCGGGGCCGCCACGGTGAAGTGCATGTCCACCCGCACCGTCCGGCTCCGGGCGGTCCGCGCGTCGAACCGCAGCTCGTAGCGGATGTCGGAGGGGCGGGCCCCCTGGGC
>JBFILX010000172.1:0-5152 GCA_041612035.1 Gemmatimonadales bacterium
GACCGCCTTGAGCGTGCGGCCGGGCCGCATCCCGCCGGCCAGGTCGTGGATGAGGTCCTTCATGGGGAACCCCATGGTGATCTCGTAGTTGCCGGGCTTCATCACGTGCCCGCAGACCGAGAACAGCTTGGTCCCGGTGCTCTTGGGGTTGCCCAGCGAGAGGCCCTTGTACCACTCCCCCCCGCGGGTGATGATGTGCGGGACCGCGGCCAGGGTCTCCACGTTGTTGACCGTGGTGGGCATCCCGAACAGCCCCGCCTGGGCCGGGAAGGGCGGCTTGATCCGGGGGTTGCCCCGCTTCCCCTCGATCGAGTTCATCAGGGCGGTCTCTTCGCCGCAGATGTAGGCGCCGGCCCCGCGGTGGATCACCATCTCGATGCGGGTCCCGCTGCCGAGCACGTCGGCGCCCAGGGCCCCCTTGGCGTAGGCCTCGTCCACCGCCGCCTGCATGATGGCCAGCGGGTCGGTGAACTCGCCCCGGATGTAGATGTAGCAGACCTCGGCGCCGATGGCGTAGGCGGCGATGGCGCACCCCTCGATCAGCTGGTGCGGGGTCCAGCGCATGATCTCCCGGTCCTTGAAGGTGCCGGGTTCCGACTCGTCGGCGTTGCAGACCAGGTAGTGCGGCTTCCCGTCGCCCACCGGCATGAAGCTCCACTTGAGCCCGGTCGGGAACCCGGCGCCGCCCCGGCCCCGGAGCCCCGAGGTCTTCACCGCCTCGGTGACCGCCGCCGGCGTCATGCCGAGGGCCTGGCGCAGGGCCTGGTAGCCGCCGCGCTCCACCCAGCCGTCGTAGGTGCGGGCGCCGGCGTCGCCGAAGTGCTTGGAGAGGACGACCGTCTCGCGCGGATGGATCGGATGCGGATAGCCCATCAGGCATACCTCGCGAGCAGGCCGGGCACCCGCTCCGGCGTGACGCTCTCGATGAAGTCGTCGTCGATCAGCACCGGGGTGGCGAAGCCGCAGGCCCCCAGGCACTCGACCTCGATCACGGTGAACCGCCCGTCGGGGCTGGTGGCGCCCAGTTCGCCGCACCCGGTGTGGGTCAGGAGCGCGTCCACCACGTCGGACGAGCCGCAGAGGTGGCAGGGCGAGGTGGTGCAGACCTGGATCACGTGCCGGCCCACCGGGTGCCGGTGGTACATCGTGTAGAAGGTGACGACCCCCTTCACGTAGGCCGGGGTGAGCCCCAGCACCTCGCCCACCTCCGCCATGGCCTGGGGGCTGATCCAGCCCCGGGCCTCCTGCACCATCCAGAGCGCGGGCAGCAGGCAGGCCTGCCGGGTCGGATACTTCGGAAAGAGCGCCTCGAGGCGCTCGCGGGTCTTCCCGACGAAGACCGGCTCGTAGGGGACGTCGGGGTGCCCGGCCGGGGCGGCCTGACCGCTCATCGGTCGATCTCTCCCATGACGATGTCCACGCTGGCGTTGATCGCGATCACGTCCGACAGGAGCACCCCCTCGCACAGCTTGGGGAGGCAGGCCAGGTTGATGAACGAGGGCGGCCGGATCCGCCAGCGCACCGGTTTGGCGGTGCCGTCCGACACGAAGTAGTAGCCCAGCTCGCCCTTGGGGTTCTCGATGCCGAGGTAGGCCTCGCCCGGCGGCGCCGGGACCCCGTCCATGACCTGCTTGAAGTGGAAGATCATGGCCTCCATGTCGCTCATCGCGCGGCGCTTGGCCGGGAGGATGACCCGCGGATCGTCCACGTTGATCGGGGCCCCCTTGAGCCCGGCCAGCCGGTCGAGCGCCTGCTCCAGGATCCGCACCGACTGGGCCATCTCCTCGAGCCGCACCAGGTACCGGTCGTAGATGTCGCCGTGCTCTCCCACCGGGACGTCGAAGTCGTACGTCTCGTAGTCGAGATAGGGCCGGTCCTTGCGGACGTCGTAGTCGACCCCGCTGGCCCGGAGCATCGGGCCGGACAGCGAGTAGTTGATCGCCTCCTCCGCGCTGATCGCCCCCACCCCCTGGGTCCGCCCGCACCAGATGGCGTTCCGGGTGAGCATGGCGTCCACCTCGCGCAGGGTGGCCGGGAAGGTGCGGCAGAAGTCCCGCAGGCCGTCCTCCCAGCCCTCGGGCACGTCGGCCATCATCCCGCCGACCCGGGTGAGGCTGGTGGTGAGCCGGGCGCCGGTCCAGGCCTCCTGCAGGTTGTACACCCGCTCCCGCTCGTTGAACGACCAGAGGAAGGGGGTGAACGCCCCCAGGTCGATCCCGGTGGTGCCCAGCCAGACCAGGTGGGAGATGATGCGCGACATCTCGCAGGCGATCACCCGGAGCACGGTGCACCGCTCCGTGATCGTGATCCCCATCAGCTTCTCGGCCGCCATCGCCAGGCAGACGTTGTTGGCCATCGGCGACAGGTAGTCGGTCCGGTCGGTCAGCGGGATGATCTGGTTGTAGTGCCGGTACTCGCCCAGCTTCTCGAAGCCGGAGTGCAGGTACCCCACGTGGGGAATGACCCGGCGGACCACCTCGCCGTCGAGCTCCACCACCAGCCGCAGCACCCCGTGGGTGGCCGGGTGCTGGGGCCCGATGTTCACCAGCATGTGCTCCTCGCCCGTGGCCATCACGTCCCGGGCCGCCTCGTAGGCGCGCCGGACGCCGAGCGGCACCCGGACCGGACGGCCCTGGGCGTCGAGTCCCGGGGTGGCGAGCTCGAGCTCGACGGTGCGGGGGCTCACGGCACCGCTCCCCGCTCGCCCCGCTGCAGCCGTTCCCGCACGTCGGCCGGCAGGTCGTCGAACGCCTCGGCGATGGAAAGCTCCTCCAGCGAGTAGTGGGCCTCGGGGTTGGCGGCCAGCGCCTGGCGGGTCTGCTCGGCCCGGCTGTAGTGGCCCCGGAGCGGGAAGTCCTTCCGGAGGGGGTGGCCCTCCCGGTAGGTCTCCCACATGAGGATGCGCCGCAGGTCGGGGTGGCCCGGGAAGTCGACCCCGAAGAGGTCGTACACCTCGCGCTCCATCCAGTCGGCGCCCTTCCAGAGGTCGTAGACCGAGGGCACCGACAGGGGCTCCGCCTTGTCGAGCGGGACCTTGACCCGGAGGTCCACCCGGCGGGCCAGGGCGCGGAGCTGGTAGACCACCTCCAGCGGCTGCTCCGGGTCGCGGTAGTCCACCGCGGTCAGGTCGGTCAGGTAGTCGAACCGCTGCTCGGGGTCGTCGCGCAGCCAGGCCAGGACCTCGTGGGTGCGGTCCCGGTCCACCCAGACGATGGTGTCGCCGCAGCTCTCGCCCCGGCGCAGGACGGCGGGGCCGAACCGGGCCGCGAGCGCGTCGGCGGACGCCCGGGCGCCGCTCATGCCGACCGGGTCTGGTGCACCGAGTTGCCGAAGGGCTCGGAGACCTCGTCGATCGTCTCCGGCGGGAGGAAGAGGCCGTCGGGCCGCACCAGGAACTCCTGGCGCAGGGTGGGATCGGTGAAGCGCTCGCCCCGGATCTTCTTCTGGAGCAGCATGATCCCGTACATCAGCCCCTCGGGCCGGGGCGGGCAGCCGGGCACGTAGACGTCCACCGGGATGATGGTGTCGATCCCCTGCACCATGGCGTAGGTGTCGAAGATCCCGCCGGTCGAGGCGCAGGCCCCCATCGAGATGGCCCACTTGGGCTGCGGCATCTGGTCCCAGATCCGGCGGATCACGGGGGCCAGCTTGAAGGGCAGCCGGCCGGCGCAGATCAGGACGTCGGCCTGGCGGGGCGAGAAGCTCATCCGCTCCATGCCGAAGCGGGCCAGGTCGAAGCGGCTCGCCGCCGTGGCCATGAACTCGATGGCGCAGCAGGCGGTCCCGAAGGGCATCGGCCACAGCGAGTTGGACCGGGCCCAGTTGGACAGGAAGTCGAGCTTGGTGGTGATGAAGTTGGGGGAGACGCCGCTCAGGACCTGGGCCTCGGCGTCGGCTCCCTCGTCGCGCGCGGTCAGTCCCATTCCAGTGCCCCCCGCTTCCAGACGTAGACGTAGCCGATGGCCAGGATCGCCACGAAGACGAACATCTCGAGCACCAGGAGACCGGCCATGCCCGGCAGCTGGCGGAAGCCGGCCGCCCACGGGATCATGAACACGGTCTCGATGTCGAAGATGATGAACAGCATCGCGACCAGGTAGAACTTCACCGAAAACCGCTCCCGGGCCGTGCCCAGCACCGGCATGCCCGACTCGTAGGGCGCCGACTTCACGGGCGTCCGCCGGTAGGACGAGAGCAGGTGGGACACGCCCAGCATCAGCACCGCGTTCGCGACCACGAACGCTGCCAGGAGGAGGAGCGGCAGGTACTCTTTCAGCATGCGGCCTCGGCAGACCGGGTGCGGTGCGAAAGCGCCGGAAAGTAACACCGGCGGGGCGGCGGGTTCAACCCGCGACCGGCCGCGCAACGCCCTGCGGTCGCTATATTTACCGGCACCGCACCCGCCAGGTTCCCTGTGGTCCCACCGGTGCGCGGGCCCGTGACCCGCCACCCAGGCCCCGAGGCGTCATGAGCATCAAGTCCGACCGCTGGATCCGCCGGATGGCCCGCGAGCACCGCATGATCGACCCGTTCGTGGACGGCCAGGTCCGCGAGGCCGACGCCGCCGGCCGCAAGGTGATCTCCTACGGGGTCTCGTCCTACGGCTACGACATGCGGGTGGCCCCGGAGTTCAAGATCTTCACCAACGTGCTCTCCGCCGTGGTGGACCCCAAGGCGTTCGACGCCAAGAGCTTCGTGGAGTTCGAGGGCCCGGTCTGCATCGTCCCGCCCAACAGCTTCGCCCTGGCCCGCAGCGTGGAGTACTTCCGGATTCCCCGCAACGTGCTCACCATCTGCGTGGGCAAGAGCACCTATGCCCGGTGCGGCATCATCACCAACGTCACCCCGTTCGAGCCCGAGTGGGAGGGGCACGTCACCCTGGAGATCAGCAACACCACCCCCCTGCCGGCCCGGATCTACGCCGACGAGGGAATCTGCCAGGTGCTGTTCTTCGAGGCCGACGCGGACGACGTCTGCGAGGTGTCCTACCGGGACAAGGCCGGGAAGTACCAGGCCCCGCGGGGCGTCACCCGGCCCCGGCTCTGACCGCGGCGGCTAGCCGGTGCCGCCGCGGCCCGCGGGCTCCCGCTCCGCGAGGGAGGCGGCCAGGTAGTCGCGGTTGAGCCGCGCGATGGTCTCCAGCGGGATCTCC
>JBFILX010000173.1:0-5125 GCA_041612035.1 Gemmatimonadales bacterium
AGTGGCTCAAGGTGCGCGCGCCGGGGTCCGAGAACTACCTGCGCCTGAAGGGACTGATGCGCACGCTGGGGCTGCACACGGTGTGCGAGGAGGCCCGCTGCCCGAATATCGGGGAGTGCTGGGAGCACCAGGCGGCGACCTTCATGATCCTGGGCGACGTCTGCACCCGGAACTGCGCCTACTGCGCGGTGGCCCACGGGACCCCGGCGCCCTACGACCCGGTGGAGCCGGAGCGGCTCGCCCGGGCGGTCGAGGCGATGGGGCTGCAGCACGTGGTGATCACCTCGGTGGACCGGGACGACCTCCCCAACGGCGGGGCCGAGGCCTTCGCCGGGTGCATCACCGAGATCCGGCGCCGGATGCCGGGCACCTCGGTGGAGGTGCTGATTCCAGACTTCAAGGGGTCGGACCGGGCCCTGGCCATCGTGATGGAGGCCGCCCCCGACATCCTGAACCACAACCTGGAGACGGTGGAACGGCTCTACGGGATGGCGCGCCCGGGCGGGCGCTACCGCCGGGCGCTCCGGCTGCTCGCCACGGCGCGGACCATGGCCCCGGCGGGCCTCACCAAGTCGGGCATCATCCTGGGCATGGGCGAGGAGTGGGACGAGGTGCTGGAGGCGATGCGGGACCTGCGCCGGAGCGACGTGAACATCCTGACCCTGGGGCAGTACCTCCGCCCGACCGACGGCCACCTGCCGGTGGTGCGGTTCTACAGCCCCGCGGAGTTCGACGAGCTGCGGGACGCGGGGCTGCGGATGGGCTTCGACCACGTGCAGGCGAGCCCGCTCACCCGGTCGTCCTACCACGCCTGGGAGCAGGTGGACCAGGCCCGCACCGCGAGAGGGACCTGATGGCGACCTCGACCAACGCCAAGGCCAGGGCGCCGAACGCCCGCCGGGCGGAGGAACTGCAGGAGTACCTGCGCCAGATGCTGCTCATCCGCCGCTTCGAGGAGAAGGCGGGCGAGATGTACAGCCTGGGCAAGATCGGCGGGTTCTGCCACCTCTACATCGGCCAGGAGGCGGTGGCGGTGGGGACCATTTCCTCGCTTCGCGCCGATGACTACCTGATCACCGCCTACCGGGAGCACGGTCACGCCCTGGCCCGCGGGATGTCGGCCCGGGCGGCGATGGCGGAGCTGTTCGGGAAGGTCACCGGGTGCAGCCGGGGCAAGGGCGGCTCGATGCACCTGTTCGACGCGGCCACCAACTTCCTGGGCGGGCACGGCATCGTGGGCGGGCAGATCCCGATCGCCGCGGGCGTCGGCTTCGCGGCCAAGTACCGCAAGACCGACCAGGTCGTGGCCTGCTACTTCGGCGAGGCCGCGGTGAACATCGGCTCGTTCCACGAGGCGCTCAACATGGCCGCGCTCTGGAAGCTGCCGGTGGTCTTCATCTGCGAGAACAACGGCTACGGGATGGGCACCGCGCTGGCGCGGGCCAGCGCCATCCTCGACATCGCCCACCGGGCGTACTCCTACGAGATGGCCTGCGCGGTGGTGGATGGCCAGGACGTCTTCGCCGTGAAGGCCGCGATGGACGAGGCGGTGGCGCGGGGTCGCACCGACAAGAAGCCCACCCTGCTGGAGATCCGCACGTACCGGTACGTGGGCCACTCCATGTCCGACGCCGCCCACGGGACCTACCGCACCAAGGACGAGGTCGAGGAGTTCCGCAAGCGCGACCCCATCACCCTGCTGCGGGACACCATGATCGACGAGGGCCTGCTCGACGACGCCGGGTTCGAGGCGCTCGACCGGCAGATCCAGGCCGAGGTGGAGGACGCCGTCACCTTCGCGGAGGAGTCCCCCGATCCGGCGCCCGAGGAGCTCTACAC
This sequence comes from Gemmatimonadales bacterium, assembly GCA_041612035.1. Lineage (GTDB taxonomy): Bacteria > Gemmatimonadota > Gemmatimonadetes > Gemmatimonadales > GWC2-71-9 > SZUA-320. The sequence continues at coordinate 1,840 of JBFILX010000173.1, forward strand.
CGACGTCTACGCGGGGGACCGCTGAGATGGCCGTGCTGACCTACCGCGAGGCCCTGAACCAGGCGCTCCGCGAGGAGATGGCCCGGGACCCGGACGTCTTCCTCATGGGCGAGGAGGTGGCCGAGTACGACGGCGCCTACAAGGTGAGCCGGGGGCTGCTGAAGGAGTTCGGGCCGCTCCGGGTGGTGGACACCCCCATCGCCGAGCTGGGCTTCGCCGGCATCGGGGTGGGGGCCGCCATGGTGGGGCTCCGCCCCGTCATCGAGTTCATGACCTGGAACTTCGCCCTCCTGGCCATCGACCAGGTGGTGAACTCCGCCGCCAAGCTGCGCTACATGTCGGGCGGCCAGTACGGCTGCCCCATCGTCTTCCGCGGGCCGGGGGGCGCCGCGCTCCAGCTGGCGGCCCAGCACTCCCAGGCCTTCGAGTCGTGGTACGCCCACGTCCCCGGGCTCAAGGTGGTGACCCCCGGCACCCCGGCCGACGCCAAGGGGCTGCTCAAGAGCGCCATCCGGGACGACGACCCGGTGGTGTTCATCGAGGGCGAGATGCTGTACAACGTGAAGGGCGAGGTCCCGGAGGACGAGGACCACGTGGTGCCCATCGGGCGCGCCGAGGTGAAGCGGGCCGGGGGCGACGTGACGATGGTGTGCCACTCCAAGACGGTGGGCATCGCCCTCAAGGCCGCCGACGAGCTGGCCGCCGAGGGGATCGCGGCGGAGGTGGTGGACCTGCGCACCGTGCGGCCGCTCGACACCGAGACCATCCTCGCCTCGGTCGCCCGGACCAACCGCTGCGTCGTCGTGGAAGAGGGCTGGCCCTTCGCGGGCGTGGGGGCCCAGGTGGTGGACGAGATCCAGCGGGAGGGGTTCGACCTGCTGGACGCCCCGATCATCCGGGTGACCGGCGCCGACGTGCCGATGCCCTACAACAAGCACCTGGAGCGGGCCGCCAAGGTGGACGCCGGCAAGGCGGTGGCGGCCGCCAAGCGGGTGCTCTACCTCGAGTAGCCGATGGCGACCAAGGTGATGATGGAGGCGCTCTCCCCCACCATGGAGGAGGGCCGCCTCGTGGAGTGGAAGAAGGCCGAGGGCGACCCGGTGGCCACCGGCGACGTGCTGGCGGAGGTGGAGACCGACAAGGCGGTCATGGAGCTGGTGGCCCGCGCCGACGGGGTGCTGCTCCGCCGGCTCGTCGCGGCCGGGGACACCGTGCCGGTCGCCTCGGTGATCGGCTGGATCGGCGAGCCCGGCGAGAAGATCGAGGCCGCCGCCACGGCAGCCGCCGCCAAGGCGCCGGCCAAGGCCGAGGCCCGGGGCGACGGTGACGGAGCCGCCGGCGCGCCGCCGGTCCCCGCCGCCGCCGCGCCCGCCACGGCGACCGCCGCTCCGCCACCCCCCGCGGGCCGGGTGCGGGCCTCTCCGCTGGCCCGCCGGATCGCGCGGGAACGGGGGCTCGACCTCGCCAGCGTCCGGGGCTCGGGCCCCGAGGGCCGCATCGTGAAGCGCGACCTGGAGGGGGTCAGCGCCACCCCGGCGGCGGCCCGGCCCGCCGCAGCCCCCGCGTTCGCGTCCACCGGGGAGCCCTACCAGGACGTCCCGCTCACCCAGATCCGGAAGACCATCGCCCGGCGGCTCGCCCAGTCGCTCGGCCCGATCCCCACCTTCTACCTCACCACCGAGGTGGACATGGAGCGGGCGGCCGAGGCGCGGGAGGCCCTGCGGGCCGAGTTCGGCGACGAGGGCCGGGTCTCGTTCAACGACATCGTGATGAAGGCGGTGGCCACCGCCCTGCGTCAGCACCCGGCCTGCAACGCCTGGTGGCAGGACGACCACGTGCGGGTCTGGAACGAGGTCCACCTGGGCATGGCCGTGGCCATTCCGGACGGGCTGATCACGCCGGTCCTCCGGCACGCCGACCGAAAGAGCCTGCGGCAGATCAGCGCGGAGGCCCGCGACCTGGCCCAGCGGGGCCGGGACCGGCGGCTCACCCCCGAGGAGTACACCGGGAGTACCTTCTCGGTGTCCAACCTCGGCATGCTCGACATCGACGAGTTCACGGCCATCATCAATCCGCCCGAGGCAGGCATCATCGCGGTGGGCCGGATCGTCGAGACCCCGGTGGTGCACGGCGGCCAGGTGGCCGTGCGGCGCCGGATGAAGCTCACCATGTCCTGCGACCACCGTGTCATCGACGGGGCCACCGGGGCGGAGTTCCTCCGCACCGTCAAGCGGATGCTGGAGAATCCGCTGGCCCTGGTCTGGTGACCGACTGCACCGGCTGAGACGAGGGAGGGGTTCGTGGCGTCGTTCGACCTGATCATCCTGGGCGGCGGGCCCGCCGGCTACGTCTGCGCCATCCGGGCGGCCCAGCTGGGGCTCGCCACCGCCGTGGTGGAGAAGGAGAAGCTGGGCGGGGTGTGCGTCAACATCGGCTGCATCCCCACCAAGGCCCTGCTCCACAGCGCGCGCATGGCCAACGTCATCCAGCACGATGCCAAGGACCTCGGCATCACCACCGGCCCCGTGAGCGTGGACTACGGGGTGGCCATGCGCCGCTCCCGCAAGGTGTCCGAGCAGAACAGCAAGGGCGTCGAGTTCCTGATGCGCAAGCACAAGGTGACGGTCCTGAAGGGGACCGGCACCCTGCTGCCCGGCCGCAAGGTGAAGGTCGGGCCGGACACCCACGAGGCGAAGAAGGCGGTGGTGGTGGCCACCGGGTCCCGGGTGAAGGGGATCCCGGCCATCGGGCTGGAGATCAACGGCACCACGGTGATCAGCTCCGACGAGGCCCTCTTCCTGGAGCGCGCCCCGGCCAGCATGGCGATCGTGGGGGCGGGGGCCGTGGGCTGCGAGTTCGCCGACATCTTCGACGCCTTCGGCACCACCGTCACCCTGATCGAGGCCCTGCCCCGGATCCTGCCCTTCGAGGACGCCGAGAGCTCGGACGTGGTGGCCAAGAGCTACAAGAAGCGGGGGATCACCACCCTCGCCGGGGCCAGCATCCGCAAGGCGACGGTCGGCAAGGACGGGGTCACGCTCGACGTCGAGGCCGGCGGGTCCACCCGGCCGGTGAAGGCCGACGTGGTCCTCATGGCCGCGGGACGCGCCGTCAACACCGAGGGGATCGGGCTCGCCGAGTGCGGCATCAAGCTCACCGACCGGGGGTTCATCCAGGTCAGCCCCGAGACCCTGCAGACCACCGCCGCCGGGTACTACGCCATCGGCGACGTGGCCGGTCCGCCGATGCTGGCCCACAAGGGGAGCCGCGAGGGGGTGTTCGTGGC
>JBFILX010000174.1:0-5121 GCA_041612035.1 Gemmatimonadales bacterium
CCGACGTGGAGATCCTGCAGACGCTGGCGGAACAGGTGGCGGTGGGCATGGACCGGACCCGCGCGCTGGAGGACAGCCGCCGCAGTTCCGAGGCCCTGGCCGCCAAGAACGTCGAGCTGCAGCGCGCGACCCAGCTCAAGTCGGAGTTCCTGGCCAACATGAGCCATGAGCTCCGCACCCCGCTCAACGCGATCATCGGCTTCTCCGACCTGCTGCTCCACGGCGGCGGCGGGCCCCTCAGCGACCAGCAGCGCGACTTTCTCGAGTCGGTGTCCCGGAACGGGCATCACCTGCTGGGACTGATCAACAACGTCCTCGACCTGTCCAAGATCGAGGCGGGCCAGATGACCACCACCCTGGCCCCCACCGATGTCCGCGAGGCCATCGTCGGGTCGGTGACCGACACGGCCAGCCTCCGGGCGGCCAAGGGTCAGGAGTGCGAGATCAGCGTCGAGGGTTCGATCGTGATCATGGCCGACGGCCTGCGGGTGCGGCAGGTGCTGTTCAACTTCCTCTCCAACGCGTCCAAGTTCACGCCCGAAGGCGGGCACATCACGCTCTCCGCGCTGCGCACCCGCGCCCCGCTGCCGGTCCCCGCCGACCGGGCCGGCGACCAGGAGCCGCTGCAGACCCGGGACGCGGTGTGGATCGCGGTCAGCGACGACGGCATCGGGGTACGCCCCGAGGACATGAGCAAGCTGTTCGTCGAGTTCAGCCAGGTGGACAGCTCGGCCAGCCGGCGGGCCCAGGGCACCGGACTCGGGCTCGCCCTCTGCAAGAAGTTCGTGGAACTGATGGGCGGGGCGATCGGCTGCGAGTCGATCCACGGGAAGGGCAGCACCTTCTGGTTCCTGCTTCCGGTGGACGGGCCCATGCGGCGCGACACCCCGACCCTGTCACCCGCCGCCGCCCCCGTCGAGGTCCCGCTGCCCTAGCGTCGCCCCGGGCTCAGCGTGGGTCGCCGCCCGGGCGCGCCCCGGCGGGGAACTTCGGCAGGCGCGGCAGGGGCCGGTCGAGCGCATTCCGCCGGAGCAGCTCGAGGTGCGGGGCGATGACGTCGGCGAACTGCTGGGCGGCGGTGACCGGATGGCCGGTGGACCCGGGGACCCCGCCCAGCAGTTCGAGCGCCCCGACCGGCCGCCCGCCGATCCGGAGCGGCACCGCCAGGTCGGCGCCCCGTTCCCCGTACACCACGAACGGGACGGTCCCCTCGATGACCCCGGCGAAGGGCGACAGGTCGAGCGGCTCGCTCGGCAGGTCCACCAGCGGATGCAGGGTGCCCGGCCGCATCGTCACCGCGCGGTCCTCGCCGATCCGGAGAACGAACCGGGCCGCCTCGTAGCCGAGGGCCTGGCAGGTCTCCCGGGCGAAGTGGCGCGAGGCCTCCCCCCAGTGCTGGGTGCCCGCCAGCAGCGCGACCAGCCGGCCCACGCGGGGCTGGCTGGCCTGCAGCGACTGCACCTGGGCCTGTCCCACCTCGGCGGCCAGGGCCTGCCGCAGCCCCTGGGCGCGGAGCCCGACGATGGGCGCCACCCGCTGCAGCAGGTCCCGGTCGTCCGGCCGGAAGGCCTCCGGCCGCGTGCCGCCCACGAGCAGCCAGGCGAGGGGCCCCCCCGCGACCCGCAACTCCACGCCGATCACCGAGCGGACCCGCTGGACGGCCCGGGACGCGGCATAGCTGGGCCAGGCAAGTCCGGCTTCACGAAGGTCGGGGACCTGGATGGTCCCGTCCTCCTGACGCCGGGCGAGGAGCGCGTCCACCGCGCCGTGGACCCCGTCCCCGGGGTCGCCCCAGCGATGGCCCTCGGGCGGCCCGCTCAGCAGGGCCCAGCGGCCCGGGAGTGCCCCGGGCACGGCGACCTCGATGCGTTCGTGGGGGAGGGCGGGATGGAGCACGCCCGAAAGCAGGCGAAGCAGGTCCGCGCCGCTGCGGGCCTCCGCCGCCGCCTGCGCGAGCGCCACCACCAGGCCGGCCGGATCGTCGGCCGGGTCGCCCGCCGCGACGCTCGCGAGCGGAGGCGACGCGGCCAGCGCCTCGAAGGTCGGGACCAGGGCGTGCGCCACCCCGTGCAGGCGGATGGCGCGCTCGATGCCGTAGGTGGCCGGTCCGAGGGCCGCGAACAGGGCGAGGCCGTGATCGCGATGCGCCCCGCGCACCGGGACCGCCACCACCGACTGGTACCCCGCGTCGCGGACCCGGCCCTCGAGCGCGTGCAGGTCCTGCTGGTGGAGGAACGGGGCGGGGGCCCCCGGGGCGAGCCGGTCCTGGGCCAGTTCGGCCGGCGCCAGCAGCAGCACCCCGCCGTGCACCGGGAAGAGCCACAGCCCCAGCAGGTCGTGGGGGATGTCCACGCCCAGCAGGTTCGAGAGGGCGAGATGCCACGCCGCGATCGCCACCGCGTCGGGAGGACCCTCCTCCGTCCGCAGCACCGGCACCATCACGTCGCTGGCCGCGGTCGCCGTCCGGTCCGACGCGGGATCGTTCATCGGGCCCCCGGGGTTGCAGAAACCATACCCCGGTCCGCCGCCTGTTGCCCGAGGACGGCAGACGGCGCCCGTGTGCCGCTTTCGCGCGCCATTCCGGGGCTTGCGAGGGGCAGACTCCCACGGGTTGACATACCCCCACCCCCTATATAATGTGTAGCGGTGACGCCCCGCATTGCTGGCCGGTAATCCGAGGAGGGTCGAACCATGGAGCGCCTCACGTTGCAGATCGACGGGATGTCGTGCGGTCACTGCCTGAACGCGGTGAACCGCGCGCTGCAGGGACTGGCGGGGGCGGAGGTGGGGTCGGTGACCATCGGCAGGGCCGTCCTGGCGTACGATCCGGCGCGGCTCGATCCCGCGGTCATCGTGGCCGCGGTGACCGACGCCGGGTACCCGGCCACCGTGGCGCCGGCGTCTCCATGACCCCGGCTGACGGCGCGATCGTCCTGGCGGGGGCCGCCGCCATCATCTGGGTGAACTGGTACTTCTTCGCCCCGCGCCAGGGCGTCCGTGCGCCGGCCGCCGCGGGCCGGCAGGAGGTCCGGATCACCGTCGAGGGCGGGTATGCGCCGGACCGGGTCGTGCTGCAGGCCGGGGTGCCGGCCCGGCTCACCTTCGTGCGGGTCGAGACCAATCCCTGCTCGGAGGAAGTGGTGCTCCCGGATTTCGGGATTCGTCGCACCCTCCCGCCGCACCAGCCGACGGTGGTCGAATTCACCCCCACCGCCCCGGGGCGGTTCCCGTTCACCTGCGGCATGGGGATGCTGCGGGGCGAGCTGGTCGTGGAGGCGTCCGAATGACCACGGCTCCTTCCGAGACGACCGTCCCGTCCGCCGCCGACACCGCGTCGTGCACCCTCACGGTGACGGGAATGACCTGCGCCGCGTGCAGCGGCCGGATCCAGCAGGCGCTGTCCCGGACGCCGGGGGTCACCGGGGCGTCGGTGAACCTCATGACCGGCGCCGCCACCGTCGCCTTCGATCCGGCCCGCACCGACCCGGAGCAGCTGGCCGGCGTGGTGCGCGAGACGGGGTACGGGGCCACGGTGCCGGCCCCCGGAGAGGACGCGGCGAGCCAGGCGGAGGCCCTGGACCGGGGCCGCGAGGAGGAGCTGGCCTGGCTGCGCCGCAAGCTGGTCGTGGCCGCGCTCTCCGCCGCGATCACGATGCTGTTCATGCCCTTCAGCGAGGTGCCCCACGGGCTGGCCCCGGACCCGCTCATGGCGCTGGCGATGCCGGTGGCCGACGCGCTGCGCGGCGTGGCCCCGTGGCTCGAGGCCCCCGGCGCGGCCGGCTGGCGCTGGATCCTGCTGGCCGTCACCGTCCCCACCGTGTTCTGGGCGGGGCGGCACTTCTACACCCGCGCGTGGACCGCGTTCCGCCACCACAGCGCCGACATGAACACGCTGATCGCGGTGGGCACCGGTGCCGCCTTCCTGTTCAGCCTGGCGATGACCGTGGCGGGCGACTGGTTCCATGCCCGCGGGATCCCGCCCGCGGTCTACTACGAGGCGGTCACCGGGATCATCGCCCTGATCCTGCTGGGCAACTACCTGGAGACCCGCGCCAAGCGGCGCACCACGGGGGCCATCCGGCGGCTGATCGGTCTGCGGCCGGCCACCGCCATGGTGCGCCGGGCGGGCAACGAGGTGGAGGTGCGCCTCGAGGACGTCGTCGTAGGGGACGAGGTCGTGGTCCGGCCCGGAGACCGCGTCCCGGTGGACGGCACGATCGTGGAGGGCCGGAGCACCGTGGACGAGTCGATGCTCACCGGCGAGCCGATGCCGGCGGGCAAGGCCGAAGGGGATCCGGTGACCGGCGGCACGGTGAACCGGACCGGGGCCTTCGTCTTCCGCGCCACCCGGGTCGGCCGGGACACGGTGCTGGCCCGGATCATCCGCCTGGTCCAGGAGGCGCAGGGGTCGCGCGCCCCGATCCAGGGCCTGGCCGACCGCATCTCCGCGGTCTTCGTGCCGATCGTGATCTCGATCGCCATCGTCACCTTCGTGGCCTGGGCCGTCCTGGGCCCCGAGCCCGCCGGGCTTCGGGGCCTCGCCGCCGCGGTCACCGTGCTCATCATCGCCTGCCCCTGCGCCATGGGCCTCGCGGTGCCGACCGCGGTGATGGTGGCCACCGGCCGGGGCGCGGAGCACGGCCTGCTCATCAAGGGGGGCGAGGCCCTGCAGCGGACCGAGGCGCTCGACGTGATCGTGCTCGACAAGACCGGGACCATCACCGAAGGCCGGCCGGCCCTGGTCGGGGTGCAGGCCCTGGGCCGCGACGAGACGCGCCTGCTGTCGCTGGTCGCGTCGCTCGAGCGGCGCAGCGAGCATCCGCTGGCGGAGGCGATCGTGGAGGCGGCCCGGGATCGGGGGGTGCCGCTGCTGGAACCGGAGGGCTTCGAGGCGGTTCCCGGCAAGGGTGTGCGCGGGCAGGTGGACGGGCACCGGCTGCTCGCGGGGACCGCGCGTTACCTGGCCGAGGAGGGCGTGCCGGTCGAGCCGGCCGGGGCGGCCCTCGAGGCGGTCACCGGCCGGGCGGAGACCCCGGTGGTGGTGGCGGTGGACGGGTTGTCAGCCGAGTTGTCCCACCACATGGTGAGCTCGACCTCGGTGCCGGCAGGGATCCGCTTACC